>NZ_JABAIM010000003.1:300000-443456 GCF_012641365.1 Leeia aquatica | reverse complement strand
CATAGCGCGTTGGACCCACTCCTTCCCATCCCGAACAGGACAGTGAAACGACGTTGCGCCGATGATAGTGAGCAGATCGCTTGTGAAAGTAGGTCACCGCCAGGCTCCCATTTGAAGCCCCTGCAGACAGCTGCAGGGGCTTCTGCATTTGATGCTCTCTCATAGCACACCCTTGCATCTCTCTGTAATTCTCTATACGCTTCCCAAGATTTTAGCTTGGCTAAATAACAACATCACAAAGCCAGAGTCACGGTTACTGCGGATCGGGATGAGGACAGGGGATTGGGGCAATGGGGGCTACGGTAGAGGGCTTGCAGGCACTGTTGACGTGTGTGCAGCAGCAGGGTGGGCGGGTCGAGGTGGTAGATGGCAATCTGCGCCTGAAAGCCCCCAAGGGCGCATTAAGCGCCGACCTGCTGGCAGAGCTCAAGCAACACAAGGCGGACTTGCTGGCGTATCTGCAGGCCGGCGTACGCGATAAGACGGGTTCCCCCGAGTTGCTTGTCGCGCCCTTGTCGGCTGCGCAACGTCAGTTGTGGGTGCTGGATCAATTGGCACCGGGCAATCCCGTCTACAACAACCCGCTGGCTTTTCGGCTGAAGGGGCCGCTGGACAGGGCGGCCTTGGCCCGCGCTGTCCGCCATGTTGTGCAGCGGCACACTATTTTACGCAGTGTGTTTCAGCTCGCGCCCAGCGGAGAGCCACAGCAGCAGGTCCAGGCATGTCCTGCGGAGTTACTGACTGTTGTGGACGGTGCAACACTAGCCGTGGCGCACCGGGAGCAGGAGGCACAACGGCTGGCAGAGCAGGATGCGTTGACCGGGTTCGACCTGGCACAAGGCCCGGTATTTCGTAGCAGCCTGTACTGCTTTGCTGCAGATGACCACGTCTGGCTACTCAATGTGCATCACATTGCTGCGGATGGCTGGTCCATGGGAATCCTGCTTGACGAGCTGATGCTGAGCTATGCGGCTTTCCGGCAAGATCAGCTACCCTCCTTGCCTGCGCTACCCATTCAGTATGCTGACCATGCCCGGCAGCAGAATCAGATGCTGCAGGGGGAGACGCTACAAGCCTTGTTGCATTACTGGACAGACTTGTTGCACGATGCGCCAGCCATACTGCCGCTGCCAACCGATCACCCGCGTCCGCCTGTACAACGCTTCCGGGGAGGCAGTTTGAAGCTGGATGCGGATCCGGCTTTGTTACCGGCACTGCAGCAATTGGCCAGACAGGCAAACACCACGCTGTTTACGGTCATGATGGCCGCATTCTCCGTGCTGTTATGGCGCTATAGTGCGCAGACCGATTTATGCATCGGCACCCCGTTTGCCAGCCGCGACAAGCAGGAGCTGGAGCCGCTGATTGGCCATTTCATCAACCCGCTGGTCATGCGTAGCCGCATTGAGCCAGAGCGGAGCTTCATGTACCTGCTGGAGCAGATGAGGGCGCAGGTATTGGCGGCTTATGCGCACCAGGAGTTGCCATTTGACCGACTGGTCGAAGCGTTGAAGCCTGAGCGCCATACCAGCTATGCACCCTTGGTACAGGTGATGCTGGCCATGCAGAACATGCCCGGCAGCGCGGCTGAAATGACAGAGCTGCAATTCACACCCATACGGGCGGGGACGGCAAGCGCCAAATTTGATCTTTCGCTGGAGGTCATGACGAGTGCGAATGGGCTACGCGTGCATTGGGAATACGACAGCGACCTGTTTGAAGCCGCGACCATAGCCCGCATGGGGCAGCACTTCTTTAATGTGCTGCAAGCGGTGGTACAGACGCCGCAACGGCCACTTGCCTACCTGCAGGTACTGAGCGAGGCTGAGCAGCATCGCCAGTTGCACGAGTGGAACGCAACACAGCAACCGTTGTCGGGTGCAGCGGATCTGGTGTCACGGTTTGAGGCCGTGGCCAGACAATATCCGGCACAGCTCGCGGTATCCTCAGCGCACGGGACGCTGGATTATGCCACGCTAGACCACCAGGCCAACCGGCTTGCCCATGCCCTGAGGGCTCGAGGTATCAAGGCGGGCCAGTGGGTCGGACTCTGTCTTGAGCGTAGCCCAGACCTGCTGATCGGCATATTAGGGGTACTGAAGGCCGGCGCGGCTTATCTGCCAATGGACCCGAGCTTGCCGCTGGAGCGGCTTGAACTTTTGCGGGACGATGCCCAGCCCGCACTTGTCTTGCAGGAGGAACAAGGGCCTGCCTTGGGTGGGACGTTGTTACCTGAGCTGCTGGCCACCACGCCCTGCGAGCATGCGCTTGGTGACCCTGTGCAACCCGAGCAGCCTGCGTACGTCATCTACACTTCGGGTTCAACTGGACGACCGAAAGGTGTGGTGGTGCCTCATCGGGCAGTGGTCAACCTGCTGGACCATTGGCTACGCCGTATTGGGAGCCCGCCGGGGCTGGCAGGGTCATTATGGTCCAGCATTGGCTTTGATGTGTCGGTGCATGAAATCATGCTGCCCCTCATGAGCGGAGGCTGCCTGCATCTGGTGCCGGAAGCGGTGCGCACGGATCCGGCACTGCTGCTGGACTGGATGCGGCTGCAACGGATACAGCAAGCCTATTTGCCACCGGCATTCGTACGCTGGATCATGGATGCTCCGGAAGTACGCTTGCAGGGCTTGGCGCTGACACAATTGCTGGTTGGGGTGGAGCCGCTTTCCGAAGTGGGGCTGTACCGGATGCAGCAGGCGTTGCCGGGTTTGCAGATCCTGAATGGCTATGGTCCGACCGAGACCACCGTTTACAGCTGTGCCTATCACCCCGTGCAGGCGCTGGATCGACGCTGCCCGATTGGGCGCCCACTGGACAATACCCAAGTCTATTTGCTCGATGCCTGGCAAAACCCGGTGCCCGTTGGCGTTGCAGGAGAAATTCATATCGCGGGACGCGGACTGGCGCTGGGGTATCTGGGGGATGAAGCACAAACAGCGGCGGTATTTGTGAAGGACCCCTTTGCTGGCGAAGCCGGTGCCCGCATGTACCGAACGGGCGATTACGCGCGCTACCTGCCAGATGGCCATATCGAGTTTCTCGGGCGGCAGGACAATCAGGTCAAGGTGCGCGGCTACCGCATCGAGCTGGGTGAGGTTGAGGCTGCACTGCGGGCCGATCCATTAGTGCGGGAGGCGGTGGTGCTGACCGAGCAGGATGCTGCGGGTGAAGTCCAGTTGCTGGCGGCAATCGTGGCCCAGGGCGAAGCAGGTAGCCACTCGCCGGTGGAGTGGCGTAGCCGCCTGGCCCAGCGTGTACCCGCGCATATGGTGCCCAGCTTGATTGCGACGGTGGCGGAACTGCCCATGAGCAGTAATGGCAAGCTGGACCGGGCGAAGGTGCTGGCGCTGATCAAAGCCTCGGCCAGCAAGCAAGTCAACCTGGCCAGCCCGCGTGACCATGTGGAGTTCGGTTTGTACGAAATCTGGCGGTCGCTGCTGCTGCAGCCCCATATTGGCATCCGCGACAATTTCTTTGATGTTGGCGGCACCTCGGTGTCTGCCATCAAGCTGTCGCATGCCATCGAGGCCCGGTTCGGCAAGAGCCTGCCGCTGCGAGATATCCTGTTGCACCCGACCATTGAGGCGCAAGGCGGGCGGCTGCGGGCGGCAGAGACCGCCGTTGCCGCCAGCAGCCTGATTACGTTCCGGACTGGCGCTGCAGGACCCAAGCTGGTTTGCATTCATCCGGCAGGCGGCACGGCGTTCTGTTATCTGTCTCTGGCCAAGGCCTTGCCGGAATCGTACGGCGTTTATGGCATACAGTCCCCTGGCGTAGAAGTGGGAGGGGCTTTCTTGCCCACCGTTGAAGCCATGGCGGACACCTATCTGGAGATGCTAGGGGGGCTGACGGATCAGCCTTTGATCCTGACGGGCCTGTCCTATGGCGGCCTGATTGCCTATCAGATGGCGTGCCAACTGGCTCAAACCGGCAAGCGCGATGTGACGGTGTTGCTGCTGGATACCCAGGGGCTGGCGCAGGCGGAGGACCGCGCTGCCGTAGAAACCGTGAGTCTGGACGTCTTCCGCAGCAAGCTGGTCAAATTCAATGGCATGTATCCTGGGATTGATGATCAGCAGATCGAACAGTACTTCCGCATCTATAACCATCATTTGCTGACCATGCGCGACTATGTTGCGCCTGCCTGCCCTGTGCGGGTGGTCTTGGTGCAGGCGATGGGGGGCAAGTCTCGTCCTGAGCTGCATGAGGTGCGCCAGTACTGGCTTGAGCGGGTTGCTGCCCATGACTGGCGGGTGAAGCTGGTGCATGGCGACCATTGGGACATGCTGGAAAGCGCCGAAGTGCGACGTGTCACCGTTGTGCTGCTGCAAGAGTGGTCACGGCTCGCCCAAGGCGGCGTGAGCCAGCCACGACAGTTGCAACAGCATACCAGTGAAGTGAATTGAGCCCCGCAGGGGGCAACGAAGGAGCGGGCATGCAACAGGTCTGGGACTGGATCAAGGATGTACTGCTGGGTACGGGTGGGGCCTTGAAGTGGACGGCGCTGGTGGTCGCCCTGTTCATGTTGCTGGAAGGGGCACCGTTGCGTGGCCTCCTGCACCGTGGCTATAACCTGCTGGTTTTTGCGCTGAACATGATCGGCCTCGCTGTGGTGGGATTGGCTCTGGACCGGGTGGAAGCCGCCATGCCCGAACATGGCCTGATCGGACGGCTGTTGCCGGGCTGGACGCCAGGTCATCCCGGCAGCTGGCAGAATGTGCTGTGGGCCACCTTGCTGTATACCGTGGTGTACGACTTTTTCCACTACTGGGCGCACCGGGCGCAGCATGAGTTTGCCCCGCTCTGGGTGTTGCACCGGGTACATCACAATGATAACAATATGGATGCTTCCACCTCGGTCCGGCATAGTCTGGGCGCGGGGGTGGTGGGTACGGTACTGGCCCACTTCCCCACCTACCTGATCTTGGGCGGCGGCATGCTGCCTTACTTTGGGGCCATTATCCTGTTCTGGGTCTGGTTTTTCTTTACCCACGCGCAACTGCGCTGGTCCATGGGTTGGCTGACCGCCGTATTGGTGGGGCCACAGATGCATCGCATCCATCATGGCCGCTCGGTGGCGTACCACAACCGGAACTATGCCCAGTTCTTCCCCTTCTATGACTGGCTGTTCGGTACCTTGCGCATGCCTGAGCAGGATGAATGGCCTGAGACGGGGGTGGATGGCGATGATCAGCCGCGCTGGGCCTGGCAGCAGGTCTTCTTGCCGTGGTTGCATCCGGTTACCCCTGCCGCATTGCCCGAGCCTGTTGCCCCGGCGGTAGAGGTGGCTGACGACTCAGATCCGGCAGCACCCACCATGGCAGGCCGGTAGGTTGCGGCGGCCATTCCGGACGGGTTGTGCAGCATGGTTTTGCTGAAAGCCGCAGCCCTGTTTGCCGTAACGGCCCTGGCAGAGGTGGTAGGCTGCTATTTGCCATGGCTGGTGTTACGGCAGGGGCGGAGCATCTGGTTACTGTTACCGGCGGCGCTCTCGCTGTCGCTGTTCGCCTGGCTACTGACCTGGCACCCGACGGCAGCGGGGCGGACCTATGCGGCGTATGGCGGCATGTACATCATGGTGGCGTTGCTGTGGTTACGCTGGGTGGAGCAGGTACCATTAACGCGGTGGGACTGGCTGGGGGCAGGCATTGCCCTGCTGGGCATGGCGGTGATTGTGCTGCAACCGGCGACGGCTCGCTGAGCCCTTGCACTGCGGTGGCGTCGCATCGACACGCACCGCAGGCCGCTTAATCGGGGAGCTCGGATGATCCCATGCGCCGCAGGATGATGCCGGTCTTGCGCAGCAGCTTGCGGTCGCGCCGGTTTTTGTCAAAGTAGCGCGGGTTGGGAACCATGGCCGCCAGTTTGGCGGCCTGGCCTGCACTCAGGCTGCTGGCGCTGCGGCCATAGTAGTGCCTGGCGGCGGCTTCGGCCCCAAACACCCCTTCCCCCCACTCGATGCTGTTCAGGTAGATCTCGAAGATCCGTTCCTTGCTCATCATCTGTTCCAACATCACGGTGATCAAGGCTTCTTCCGCCTTGCGCCAAGGGGTGCGCTTGGAGGACAGGAACAGGTTCTTCGCCAGCTGCTGGCTGATGGTGGAGCCGCCCGCCACGATCTTCCCTTGCTTGAGGTTTTTCTGGAAGGCCAGCTTGATGCCTTCAATGTCGAAGCCATTATGGTCGGCAAACTTGGCGTCTTCCGAGGCAATCAGCGCGGCTTTCAGGTTGCGGGAGATTTTCTCGTAAGGAACCCATTCATGCTGCAGCTCGGCGTTGGGGTTGTCTTCACGGATCTCGGCCAGTTGCTCGCGCATGAAGGCAGTGTTGTCTGGATTGTGGTCTACCCACCACCAGATGTGCAGGAAAATCCACAAGTTGTAAACGATGGCCAGCAGAAAGCCCCACCACAGGATACGCTTCGTCCAGAACCAGAAGCCACGTTTGCGGGGCGGGGTGGCGGGGGGCAAGGGCGCGGTATTGAGCGTCTGTTCCATCAGTTCATCCACAGAGGGGTGGGTCGCAGCAGGCTGCGGACCGGTGCCGTATCAGGCCGTACGCCCCGCCACAGCAGAAAGGCTTCAGCCGCCTGTTCCAGCAGCATGCCGAGGCCATCGGCGACCCTGCTTGCACCCAGACTGCGTGCTTGCAGCAGGAAGGCGGTCGGGGTATCGGCGTACATCATGTCATAGGCTAGTGCATCCGGAGCAAACAGCCCGGCCGGCAAGGGCAGGGTTTCTGCGCCCAGACTGCTGGACGAGGCATTGATGACCACATCAAAATGCTGACCATCGAGATCTGGATAGCCACAACCCTCAACGGCGGGCTGATTCAGCAAGCGCGCCAGATGCACCGCTTTGTCGGCGGTACGGTTGGCAATCCACAGTGCAGCGGGCTGGGCCTGCCATAGCGGGAGCAGGGCACCCCGCGCAGCACCACCCGCGCCGAGCAGCAACACGCGTTTGCCGCTGAGCGGGCAGGCCAGGTTGTGTTGCAGGTCATGCACCAGGCCGACACCATCGGTGTTGTCCCCCAGCACCTGCGCGCCGTCGAAACGCAAGGTGTTGACGGCGCCTGCTAGCTCAGCACGGGCTGTCAGCGTGCCGTGCTGGCGGGCGTAGTCAAATGCTTCCAGCTTGAACGGTACGGTGACATTCAGACCACGCCCGCCTTGCTGGCGGAAGGTGTCAACCGTCACCACAAAGCCATCCAGCGGGGCAAGCAGGGCCTCGTAGTGGAGTGCCTGCTGTTCGGCCGCTGCAAAGGCAGCGTGAATGCGCGGCGATTTGCTGTGGGCAATCGGATTGCCGATTACCGCGTAGCGGTCCATCATGCTTACCCCTGCATCCATGGCAGTTTGCGGGCCTTCCAGCCGGAGACGTTCCCCCTGTGACCGTTGCCGTCTTTGTCGCCCTCGAAGCCTTCCAGCACGTTGTAGCTGGCGCTGTAGCCAGCCTGCTGGGCTTGTGCGGCGGCATCATGCGAGCGGGCGCCGGTGCGGCACAGAAACAGCACCACCGATTCGGGATCGACCTGAGCCTTCAGCTGGGCCAGAAAGTTGGGGTTGGGCTGCATGCCCGGCCAAGTCTTGAATTCGATTTCGATGGCACCCGGCACGCGGCCGACCAGCGCCCATTCGGCGGCGGAGCGGACATCGACCAGTTTGATGTGGGGATTGTGTTGCAGCAGGGCATGGGCTTCGTCCGGCTGCAGGGCGCCTGCATAAGGCAGGCCCAGCTGTGCGCCGCGCGATTTGGCGCGCAACAGGATGTCGTTGGCTTCGCTCATCGGTCAGTCATCCTTGAGTCATCAAACAGGCGCACATTATCGCATGAGTGCCCGGTGGCGGCAGCCGACTTGCATGATGCACCATGGCTGTGCAATTTCAAGTGGCTTGCACTATCATGGTGCAGTTCGTGGGGGTTGTGCTGGCTGGAACGCACCCGGATGGTGAAAAAAGGCTGGCATGCTTCATGCTACATAGTTTGCCGTTACCCGGCGCCTTGAAAAAGGTGCATGAGGCATTCAACCAAAAGACATCCATCATGGAGACTGCAATGGCCATCGCCGATGTACTGAAGCTGATCAAGGAAAACGACGTCAAATTCGTCGACCTGCGTTTTACCGATACCAAGGGTAAAGAACAGCACGTGACCGTGCCGTCCCACGTGGTGGACGACGAGTGGTTCGAGCGCGGCCACGCGTTTGATGGCTCTTCGATTGGCGGCTGGAAGGGCATTCAGGCTTCCGACATGCTGCTGTTGCCGGACCCGAACACCGCCAAGCTGGACCCGTTCTTCGACGAGCCGACCGTGTTTCTGACCTGCGACGTGATCGAGCCGGCCGACGGCAAGGGCTATGACCGTGATCCGCGCTCCATCGCCAAGCGTGCTGAAGCCTACCTGAAGGCCTCCGGCATTGGTGATACCGCCTACTTTGGTCCGGAACCTGAATTCTTCATTTTCGACAGCGTGCGCTGGAACGTCGACATGTCCGGCTGCTTTGTCGAGATCGAATCGGAAGAGGCCTCCTGGTCTTCTGCCAAGAAGTACGAGGGTGGCAATATGGGCCACCGTCCGGGCGTGAAGGGCGGCTACTTCCCGGTACCGCCGGTGGATGCCCTGCACGACATCCGTGCACAAATGGTGCTGATTCTGGAAGAGCTGGGCATTCCGGTGGAAGTGTTCCACCATGAAGTGGCCAACGCCGGTCAGTGCGAAATCGGCACCAAATTCTCCACCCTGGTGGAACGTGCCGACTGGACTCAGGTACTGAAGTACGTGGTGCACAACGTGGCGCACCAGTACGGCAAGACTGCCACCTTCATGCCGAAGCCGATCGTGGGTGACAATGGTTCGGGCATGCACGTGCACCAGTCCATCTGGAAGGATGGCAAGAACCTGTTCGCCGGTAATGGCTACGCCGGTCTGTCCGAGATGGCCCTGTACTACATCGGAGGGATCATCAAGCACGCCAAGGCCCTGAATGCCATCACCAACCCGGGTACCAACTCCTACAAGCGCCTGGTGCCGCATTACGAAGCACCGGTGAAGCTGGCTTACTCGGCCAAGAACCGTTCGGCGTCCATCCGCATTCCGCACGTGGCTTCCGACAAGGCGCGCCGTATCGAGACCCGCTTCCCGGATCCGCTGGCCAACCCGTACCTGTGCTTTGCTGCACTGATGATGGCGGGTCTGGACGGTATCCAGAACAAGATTCACCCGGGCGATCCGGCCGACAAGAACCTGTACGATCTGCCGCCGGAAGAAGACAAGCTGATCCCGACCGTGTGTGCCAGCCTGGAAGAAGCACTGGCCGCACTGGACGCAGACCGCGAGTTCCTGACCCGTGGTGGTGTGTTCAGCAACGACTTCATCGACGCCTACATTGAGCTGAAGATGGAAGAAGTGAACAAGACCCGGATGACCACCCACCCGGTGGAATTCCAGATGTACTACAGCCTGTAAGCCTTTGGCTGCAGGATGACAAAACGCCCCGGTTTGCGCCGGGGCGTTTTGTTTGCTGCCGACGGCTCAGCCTTTGCCTTTGCCGCCGCCGTGCCCTCCACCATCACGACCCCCGCGGTCGGAACCCCCACCATTGCGCCCACGCTGGCCACCGCCCTCGCGGCCTCGTTGTCCTTCTGCATCCGCTTCTGTCTTTTGTGCTTCCTTCGCTTTGCGGGCTTCGCGCAGGGCTTTACGGGCTGGCAGATTATCCAGCACCGGGGTTTCCGGTTGCGGCTGCAGGCTCTCTGGCTGGGGCTTGCCGGGTTTGCTCCCCGACGGTTTGCCGTCCAGAAGCTGACCCCGCGTCTTTTCAATGGTGGCCGCCTGCCGTGCCCAGCGTTCCCGTAGCCGCGCGGCGGCCTCCGGGGTGATGTCGCCATTTTCCAGCGCTTGCTGCAGGCGCTTCTCACGCAATTGCCAGCGCTCAGCCAGTTTGGGCGGCAGATTGCTGCCCTGATCCGGCGTTTCTGCATGCGCCGTGCTGCCAAAAGAGGCAAGCAACAGCAGCATGGCAAGCAAGGGGCGGGCGCGCATGGTCAGACTCGGGTGCAAGGCGGAAAACGGGATGAAGGCAGTATGATGCAGGAGTGTATCTGCATTGTGTCGCGCTGTGGGAACCGTGTAAAAAGCTGTAACCTGACCGCTGTTTACCACAGGCTTTTTACGCTTGGGGTGCAACAGGGGCTTGGCAGAACGCAGCCGGCTCCCCTACAGTACAAGGCATGACAAGCCCATCCCGACGCCTGCTGTTGATTGATGACGATGCCCGCATTCGCGAGCTGTTGACCCGCTACCTCACCGAGCAGGGCTTTGACGTTGACGTCTATGCAGACGCCAGCCAGCTGGAAAAACGGCTGCAGCAGCGACGCCCGCATCTGTTGATCCTGGACTTGATGCTACCGGGTGAAGATGGTTTGTCGGTGTGCCGCAAAATTCGTGCGCGCAACGACAATTTGCCCATCATCATGTTGACCGCCCGTGGTGACGACGTGGACCGCATCATCGGACTGGAGATGGGGGCGGATGACTACCTGCCCAAACCGTTCAATCCGCGGGAATTGCTGGCTCGCATCCAGGCGGTACTGCGGCGTCAGGCGGAGGTGCCCGCGCTGGCGGCGGCGCTGGATCCGGAAGAGGTCTATGTCTTTGCCGATTACCGGCTGGATGCAGGGCAACGCAAGTTGTTCCGCAATGACGTTGAGATTCCGTTGTCGCAAGCGGAATTCAGCTTGCTCAAAGTGCTGGCGATGCATCCGCGTCATCCGCTGTCGCGTGAGCGCTTGCTGGAGCTGTCTCGTGGCCGGGAATTTGAAGCGTTTGATCGCAGTGTCGATGTGCAGATTTCACGCCTGCGCAAACTGATTGAGGCCGACCCGTCGCAGCCGGGCTTTATCCAGACCGTGTGGGGCTTCGGCTATGTGTTTGTTCCGGATGGTGCGACTACCACACCTTGAAGGCGGCTGGTCTTCGATGTACAGACGGGCTTGAATGCCCCAGCCCCCCCCCGGCTGCGTGCACAGCCGGGGGGGCTGGGTAAGGCTGCGCTTAGCCGCCTTTGCCTTTGCCGCCTTTGTCCCCGCCCCGGCCACCGTGCTCACCATCCTTGTGCTCACCGCGGCCCTGATGCTCACCTTCCTGGCCCTCACCTTGGTGCTGGCTACGCTTGGCATCCCGCTTTTCATGCTGAATGTCATGTTTCAACTCATTAAGGCGATGCTCCAACCGGGCACGTTCCTGCCCGGTGAGGGTGCCGTCAGCCCGCAGCTCGGCTTCCCGTTTCTTGATGCGGTCCAGCTCGGCTTTCAGCCGATCAGCTTCAGCCTGTGTCAGGTTGCCATTTTGCAGGCCGCGCTCAATTTGCGATTGCAATTGTTGTTCACGCTGCTCCAGGGTCTTTGGCGCCTCATTTTGTGTCGGGGTGTCTTCGGCCCGAGCCACGCCAAAAGCCAGCAGCAGGGACAACAGCAGCAGGGAGGTCTTCATGATTTTAAACTCCGGATCGGGTGAATACGGGATCAGTGTGCGCCAGCGCTGTAAGTACTTTGTGTCCGCCAGGGTGGGCTTTGTAAAAAGGCGTACCGCTGGCGGGTCAGGGTTACAGGTATTTACAGATGGTCCGCTCAGCGACGGCGGCCACCGTTGCGATCACGGTCCTGCGCATCATGCTTCTGCCCATGGATATCGCGGGAGGCTTTGTTCAGATCGCGCTGCAAATCCGCACGCTCGCGGGCGGTCAACTCGCCATCTGCACGATAGCGGGCCTCTTCCCGTTTGATGTGCCGCTGCTCACGGGCCAGGCGGGCGGTTTCGTGCCAGGTCAGTTCGCCACTTTTCACACCCTGTTCAATGCGCTCGCGCTGCTCTTGCTGGCGGTCATTGATGGACGTGGGGTGATCGGCCTGCGGTGCGGGTTCACGCTCGGCATGGGCCAGCAGCGAGGTGAGCGAGAGGGTGAGGGCACTCATCAACAGAATGTGTTTCATGTGTAGCTCCTGTGTGGTCTTAAGGGTGATATGGCGTTTGCCATGGCCTGCAGTCTGCGGTCCGCGTGTAAGCCAGTTGTGTCGGAGCGGGTACGGGCTGTAAAAAAGTGAGCGGCCACATGGCCTGCGTTACAGCGATTTACAACTGCGGCATGTGGCAGATCGGCAAAGCGGGCGGCTTGGTCGTATCATGCAGACATGAAACGCCTGAACCTGCAGCGCTGGATGCCGCGCACCCTGTTTGGCCGACTGGCTGTTGTGGTCATCGTGACCCTGCTGTTGTCGCAATGGTTTGCCTGGGGCGTGTTGCGCTACTACCGGCAAAATCTGGTGGCAGGGCAGCTGAGTGAACAGGTGCTGGATACCTTGTCCGAACTGGAGGGGCAGCTGGAGGCCGTGCCGGAGGCGCAGCGGGCACAATGGCTGCGTGCCTACAACCGGCCTTATGGTCCCAACCTGTATCCACTGAGTGAGGCTGATCCGCCTGCAGACAACAATATCCCGGCGCAAGAGCAGGCGATTGTGCGGCAGCTGCAAGCGGACCAGCTTCCTATCCATGCCGTGCGCGTCCAGCGCCAGCCCAACTGGCGTTTGTGGCTGCAAGTCGATGTGCTGGAGCGCCCGTACTGGTTGTCCATCCCGCTTGGGCGTATTCGCAATGAACGGCGCTGGCCGTTGCTGGTGGGTATCAGCAGCTTTACCCTGTTTGCCATGTTGGGTGCGTCCTTCTTTGTCTGGCGTTTGAACCGGCCCCTGCGCGCACTGGGGATGGCCAGCAAGTTGCTGGCGGAAGGACAGTCACCGCCGCTGCTGGTGTCGAGCGGCCCGCAAGAGCTGCGGCTGCTGACGGATCAGTTCAACCAGATGGTGACTTCGCTGCGCGATGCTGACGATGCCCGACGGCTGATGCTGGCGGGCATCAGCCATGACCTGCGTACCCCGCTGACCCGGATGCGGCTGGCGGTTGAAATGATGCATGACGACAGCCTGCGCGACGGCATGCTGGGCGACCTGCAGGATATGGAACGCATCGTGCAGCAATTCATGATCTATATCGGTGGCGGCCCCAAAGAACGGGCGGAGGTGACCGATCTGCATGAACTGCTGCGACCGTTGCCGGACAAATACCCCTTGGGACAATTGCAGCTGCAGCTGGCGGTGGAAGCGCTGCCGAGGTTGACACTGCAGCCGCTGGCGATGAGCCGCCTGCTGGGTAATCTGCTGGACAATGCCTTCCGCTATGGCGCGCCACCGGTCATCGTACAAACCGGGCAGGATGCGCAGCAGGTCTGGCTGCAGATACGTGACCATGGGCAGGGTATTCCGGAGGCGGAGTGGGCCCGGTTACTACAGCCGTTTGAGCGCGGCAATGCGGCGCGCGGCGGCGATGGCGGCAGCGGACTGGGGCTGGCCATTGTGGCGCGGATTGCCCGTGAACAAGGTGCGCAATTGCGTCTGGCGCAGGCCGACGAAGGCGGGTTACTGGTTGAGCTGCGCTGGCCACGGCCTGCATGACGTTGCTGTGTTGCAACACAGGTTCAATGCTACAATGGCAGTATCACGCGGCAATCGGCCGCCCAGAAGGATGTGTACGACCCCAATGGACTTACCCAGTAAACGCAGTTACGCGTTCCCCTTGCAACATCGTCGTTGATCCCTTCGGGCGTTGAGCTGCAGCCCCCGATGGGGCGGAGCTTGGCGTCATGACCACCGAACTCGAACAAAAACCGCAGGAAAGCCTGCAGGACAACCTGAAACAAGTGGTTGCCCTGCTGCACAAGCACAAGCTGGTTGAGGACCTGATTCACAAGCAATCCGGCCCGCATCAGGATCTGGTGGAAACCCTGGTCCATCGCCAGCATCTCACCGAGCTGCAAAAGCGGCTGGATGCCTTGCATTCGGCGGACGTGGCACACATTCTCGAAGCGCTGCCGCTGGCCGACCGTCTGACCGTCTGGCATATGGTCAAGGCCGAGCGTGACGGCGACATCCTGCTGGAAGTCTCCGACTCGGTACGGGAATCACTGATCGCCGACATGGACGATCAGGAGTTGCTGGCGGCGGCCGAATCGCTGGATGCGGACGAGCTGGCCGATCTGGCCCCCGATTTGCCAGAAGACGTGGTGGCCGAGCTGATGACCGGCCTCGACGCCCAGGAGCGCGAGCGGCTGCAATCGGCCCTGTCTTACGAGGACGATCAGGTCGGCGCGCTGATGGACTTCGAAATGGTCACCATCCGCGATGATGTGTCGCTGGAAGTGGTGTTGCGCTACCTGCGCCGTTTCGATGAGCTGCCAGACCACACCGACAAGCTGTTTGTGGTCGACCAGGCGGGCTTGCTGCAAGGGGTACTGCCACTCAAGCGTCTGCTGCTGAATGATCCGGACAAGCGCGTGCTGGAGGTGATGGCGGATGATCCGGTCACCTTCTCGCCCGGGGATGACGTCAGCGATGCGGCGCAAGCCTTCGAGCGGTATGACCTGATTTCCGCCCCGGTGGTGGATGCCACCGGCAAACTGTGCGGACGGCTGACCATTGATGCGATGGTGGACGTAATTCGGGAAGAATCTGACAGCGAGATGCTGAATCTGGCCGGTTTGAAGGAGGAAGAGGATATCTTTGCCGGGGTGTGGCGCTCGGTGAAGAACCGCTGGGCCTGGCTGGCCATCAATCTGGTGACCGCCTTTGTGGCATCCCGGGTAATTGGCCTGTTTGAAGGTTCCATCGAAAAACTGGTGGCGCTGGCAGCGCTGATGCCGATTGTAGCGGGGATCGGCGGCAATTCCGGCAACCAGACCATCACCATGATCGTGCGCGCCATGGCGCTGGATCAGCTGCATCCGGACAGCGCGCGCTGGATGCTGAAAAAGGAAATCGGCGTCAGCCTGGCCAACGGGGTGATCTGGGGCGGCTTGATCGGCGTGGTGGCCTACGCGCTGTATGGTAGTCCCTTGCTGGGGTTGGTGATGACCGCCGCCATGACCTTGAACCTGATGCTGGCCGCCTTCATGGGGGTGATGATCCCGATGACCCTGGTCAAGCTGGGACGGGATCCCGCCATGGGGTCTTCGGTGATGATCACCGCGTGTACCGACTCGGGCGGCTTTTTCATCTTCCTCGGTCTGGCGACCGTGTTCCTGCTGTGAGTGACGATAGCCTCGATCAGCTGCTGCGCCATTGCGGCCTGCCCCGGCTGGAGGCGCGCCTGCTGCTGCAGCAGGTATTGCAGGTCAACCATGCCTGGCTGGTGGCCCATGGCGGGGAACCCATCTCGAGCGACGCCCGGCTCGATTTTGCCACGCTGGTGCAGCGTCGGCTGGCCGGAGAGCCGATTGCTTACTTGCTGGAGTGCCGCGAATTCTACGGGCGGCCCTTCCGCGTCACGCCCGCCGTGCTGATCCCGCGCCCGGATACCGAGCTGCTGATCGAACAGGCACTGGCCCATCTGCCGGCTGATGCACCGCTGCAGGTGCTGGATGTGGGCACCGGCAGCGGCTGTATCGCCATTACGCTGGCACTGGAGCGGCCACAGTGGCAGCTGACAGCACTGGACCTGTCCGATGCCGCCTTGCAGGTGGCGCAGCACAATGCCAGGCAGTTGGGCGCCTCCGTACGGTTTGTGCGCAGCGACTATCTGAGTGCCGTCACCGGGCAGCGGTTTGATGCCATTGTCAGCAACCCGCCCTATATCCCGCTGGGTGACCCCCACCTGCAGCAGGGCGACCTGCGCTATGAACCCGCCAATGCCTTGACCGATGGTGCCGATGGCTTGCAGGCTTACCGCGCACTGGCCCAGCAGGCGAAGGCCTGCCTGCGCCCCGGCGGCTGGTTGCTGGTCGAGCACGGTTATGACCAGGGCGAGACGGTGCCTGCCTTGTTGCAGCAAGCGGGTTGGCAACAAATCCGTTTGCACCATGATCTGGCCGGGCAAGCCCGTGTCACCTGCGCGCAGCGGCCGGAGGGTTGAATGAGTCAGGCTGCGCTTCGTCACTATGCGGCCAGCCATGGCAGCCATGCCCATGCGTTCAGCCAATGGCTGTGCTGCCTACAGGGTGCGCTGGAGCTGGAAGTGGAGGGGCATCTGTACCGGGTATTGCCGGGCAGCGGGGTGTGGATCCCGCCGCAGAGCCGCCATGACTTTGCGGGCTATCAGAACAATCAGTGTCTGGTGCTGGATTTGCCGGTGGAAGTCTTTCCACGCCGCCCGACCGCGTTTGGCTGGCCTGCCGCCTTGCGGCCCTTGCTGCAGCAGCTGCAACAGGCCTTGCAGCAGCGCCCCGACCATGTCGGGCTGCAGGCTGCCGTTGCGGGTGTGCTGTGCTGGCATCAATCCCCCACGCGTACGGCAACCCTGCCGCTGGACGCACTGGGCCACTGGGTGAGCGCCCATCTGCACCGGCCGATTACGGTGGCCGAACTGGCCCAGCTCTGCGGCTGGTCCGTGCCGCATTTTCACGATTGCTTCCGCCAGCATACTGGACTCACCCCGCAATCCTGGTTACGTCAGCTGCGTTTGCAGGCCGCCCGGCAGCGTTTACAGCAGGGTATGGCGGTGGCTGCGGTAGCGGCACAGGTGGGGTATGCCTCACCCTCCGCCCTCACCGCCGCCTTGCGGCGCAGCGATGGGGTGCGCGCCCGTGACCTGTGGCCAGATACGCACAAAATCGGCACCCCATCCTAGCCTTGCGACGATCCGCCCCGTCCTGCCACGCTAGCATGGGGTTTTTGCCAAGGAGAACACCATGCTGTGGGCGCTGATGGCCATCATCCTGTGGGCCAGCCTGGCGGTACTGGGGCTGGCGCTGGCGCACTGGCCGCCTTTCTTGTTGACGGGCCTTTCCCTGCTGCTGGGGGGACTGTTGAGCCTGCCGCACTGGCGGCAATGGCGGGTACCGCTGCGCACCTTGCTGCTGGGGGTGTATGGCCTGTTCGGTTTCCATTTCCTGCTGTTCATGGCGTTACGCCACGCGCCACCGATTGAGGCCAATCTGATCAACTACCTATGGCCTTTGCTGATTGTATTGCTGACGCCCCTGTTTCTGCCGGGGCACCGCTTGCGGGCCGTGCATGTGCTGGCGGCGGTGCTGGGCTTTGCCGGAGCGGCGCTGGCCATTGTTGGCGGGCGACAGTTCAGCCTGCAGGGCAGTGGCGTCGGCTTTGCGTTGGCCGGCTGTTCGGCCTTGGTCTGGGCGAGCTACTCACTGGCCAGTCGTCGGGTACCTCCATTCCCGACAGCGGCGGTTGGCGGTTTTTGCATGGTATCCGCTGCGCTGGCCTTGCTCTGCCACGGGCTGTGGGAGCCTGCGGTGGTGTGGCGGACGGTAGATGGTGTGAGTCTGCTGCTGTTGGGTCTGGGGCCGATGGGCGCGGCCTTTTACCTGTGGGATCGCGCGCTGAAGCAAGGCGATCCACGCCGGATCGGGGTGCTGGCTAACCTGACACCGCTGCTGTCTACCGTGGCCCTGCATCTGTGGACCGGGCGGCCACTGAGTGGGCAGGTCGGGCTGGCCGCCGTGTTGATCAGCGGGGCGGCCAGTCTGGTCTGGTGGTCCGGGCGGCGGGCTCAGTCGTCCTGATCGGCCAGTGCCTGCTCCACGGCGCTGGCGGCGGCCTCAAAATGCAGCTGTGCGGTGCTGGCCTCATCCAGCTGGGTCAGCAGGCGAGCCAGCTCAATATGGGTGACCGCAGAGGGGGCGACGGCCAGGCTGGCTTCCAGATAGCTGCGGGCCTTGCCCCAAAGCTGCTGCTGGCGGCAGAGGCGACCCAATGCCAGCAGCAGGCTGGCATCCTGCGGGTGTTGCTCCAGCCAGGCTTCGGCCTGCTGCACCCGCGCCAGCACTTCATCAGCCGGTGCGTCCGTGGGCAACTGGCTCAGTGCCAGCACCAGTGCAGGCTCCCAGCCATGCTGCAGTGCCTGGGTCAACACTTCCCGGCTGTCTTGCCACTGTTGCCAGTCGGTCAGCTTGCGAGCCGCTGTCAAGGCCATCTTGCTGTCCAGCCGGTAGTCAGCCGGCAGCTTGTTCCAGAAGCGGCGGAACAGCACCAGCTCCTGTACCTCGTCCCGCAGCTGGCGGGTGAACGCATGTTTGCGCAACTGCTCGGCTTGCACCGGGTTGATCGCCTCACTCTTTTCCAGTTGGGCAATCAGCGGCAGCACATGGGCAAACTGGCCCAATTGCTGGCGAGCGGTCAGTTCCAGCCGCAGGGCAGTGGTCAGCTTGGGCGCAATATTCTTGGCGGTATGCAGGGTTTCCAGCGCTTCTTCGTAGCGATGCGCTTTCAGTTGCAGCGAGGCTTGCACCATCAGCCGGGCGAGGTGGGTATCTGGCGTAGCCAGTTCACTGCGCGCCAGATAGGCATCACGCTTGTCGGTATTCTTGATCGAATCCGCTGCCGCGGCGGCCAGCAGCGCACTGATGGCGCGTGACTGTGGCGATTCTTCCAGCTCCAGCGTTTGCGAAGCCAGCCGCTCGGCGCGCGAGTAGCGACCTTCAAAGTAGGCTAGCAGTGCATCCAGCAGCGACTTCTGTGCCGCGTTGCGCCGCTTGCTGCGGTGGTAGTCGCGCACTTTCTGCGGCAGCGCCAGTGTGGTGGCAGCAGCACGGATGATGAAATAGGCGACAATGAAAGCCAGCACCGTCAGGAATACAAAGGTGTTGAAGCTGATGTCGATGCGATAAGGCGGCACAATCAGGATGGCATAGCCGGTGTTGACCCGGCTGAGCAGGGCCAGCACCACCGCCAGCACAAACAGCAGCAGGGTCCAGAACAGCGCCCTCATGGGTGGGCTCCTGCAGTGAGCTCCTGCTCTTGCAAGGTTTTCAGGCTGCCGAGTGCGCTCAGGCTGGCCGTCAGATCGGGCAATTTGACTTGCAGCGGCGTGGCCAGCATCTGGTTCAGCTGGGTCAGGCTCTGCTTCACGTCCATCGACTGGGTATCAAAGAAGCCCTGCAGGCTCTGGCGCACGGCTTGCAGGTCAGTGCGGAACACGTTTTCGTCGCGCTGTTGCAAGGCGGTGCGGGCGGACAGCAGGCGCAGCTTCATGTTCTCGCGCACAAAATAGGTCTGCTCGGCGGGCAGCAGTGGGGCATCCGGCTTGTCGATACGGCGGATACGGATCAGCTGCTTGATTTCGCCCCAAATTTCCTTGGACAGGCTGTCCGGTTCTTCCTTGACGTTGGGCAGCTTTGGCGCCTGCTGTGGGCGGCTGTCGATGCTGAAGGGCAGGTTGTCCACCACGGCCAGCATGGCATCCAGCCGCATGGTCAGGTTGACGGTATCCACATTGGGCAAGGTCTTGAGGGTGGCAATATCTTTGCCCACGCTCTGCCGCAGCGGCAGGAACTTGGGATTATCCTCCAGCGCCAGCCGCGACTGGGCTCCTTCCAGTGCTACCAGCGCGGCGCGCGGGTCGTTGGCAATCTGCAATTGCTGGCTGGCAGCCATCAGCAGCTGTTCGACTTCCGCCAGCAGCAGGCTGTCACGGTGCTGGTTCAGGTTCTGGTACAAGGCGGCCAGGGTCGCCTGCTGGCTTTGTGATTCGGCCATGCGGGTTTCCAGCGTGACCAGGCGTGAGCGCTCCTCAATACGCGCGCGCTCAATACGCTCAATCAGGTCACGGCTTTGCTTCTGAAAGGCGCCGGTTTCGGCCAGTCGCAGACCGACCTCACTCCTGAGCTGGCTCAGTTGCAGGCTGTTGTCGCGCCATTGCCAGATCAGGATGCCGAGGGCCACCAGGGCTACCAGCAAGGTCGGGTTGATCCGCTCAACCAGTCGCTCACCCAGGCCGGGGCGTTGTGGTTGTACGGGAGAAGCAGGTGTCGGTTCAGGCATCACAGTACGGCCAGTGGTCACGGGTGGGGGCGGCACATCCAGCGCGGCAGACAAAGCCTTCAACAAGGCGAGGTCACCACCGCTGCCGGCTTCGACAGCGCTGCCGCCGTGTGCCCGCACGGTATCCCCAATTTGCGGATGGGTGACACCGATCGGGATGGATTGTAGCTGCTTGAGCAGGCTTTCTCCAGCTGAGCTGAACAGATGGCGGGCCGCCTCACTGCTGGTGACGATAAAAGCATCCGGCGGGTCACTGCTCAGCAGGTCGGCCAGGTGCTGTGCGGTATCCTGTGGCAGCAGTCGACGGTAGCAGGGAATGTACTCTACCTGCGCCCCGCGCGCTTGCAAGCCATCACCCAGCTCCGCCTTGCCGTCTTCGCCACGGAAGATCAGGATTCGCTGCCCGTCCACCGACTGCAGTTCAGGCAGGGCCAGCACACCTTGGCTGTCGTACTGCTGGCGTGGGCACAGTACATCCGTGATGTGGGCTTGCTGCAAGGCGTGCGCGGTACCCGGGCCAATGGCCACAGCTTGCACCCCTTCTGGCCAGCTGCCGTGTGCCAGCAGCAGCGGCAGGGCCTGCTCGACGGCATTGGGGCTGACGAAGATGGCGAAACGGGCAGTAGACAGCGTTTCCGCCGCCTGGCGCAGCTGATGCGGATCAGGTAGCGGCTCGATCACCAGCAAGGGCAACAGCAGGGGTTCCCCCCCCAGCTCCCGGATGGATTGCATCAGGGCGCTGGCTTGTGCTGCCGGGCGGGTAACGACAATACGGCGGTGGTGCAGGGGTGGGTTCACCGAAGTCCAGTCAGGGCAGACTCAATGCTGCCATGATAGCATCCGCGCCCTGCGCAATCAGTGCCATTGCGGCGGCTTCACCCAGTTGTGTTGCGTCTGTCATACGACCGCGCTGCTCGGTGCGCAGCACTTGCTGGCCATCGGCTTGGGCCACGAAACCGCGCAGCCACAGCTGATCCCCCTCCAGTACCGCAAATCCCCCTAGCGGCACCTGACAGCTGCCACCCAGCTTGCGGCTCATGGCGCGCTCTGCTTGCACGCAGGCCGAGGTGGCGGCGTGATCCAGCCCGGCCAGCAGCGTGATCAGCTCAGGGCGATCACTGCGGCATTCAATGCCAATTGCGCCTTGGCCGACGGCGGGCAGGCTTTGCTCCGGCGGCAAGACGGCCCGGATGCGTTCTGCCAGCCCCAGCCGCTTCAGCCCGGCGACGGCCAGGATGATGGCGGCGTACTGGCCTTCATCCAGCTTGCGCAGGCGGGTGCCCAGATTGCCGCGCAAGGGTTCGATACGCAGATGCGGGTACTGCGCACGCAGCTGGCTTTCCCGCCGCAGGCTGGAGGTGCCAACTACGGCGCCGGCCGGCAGCGCTGCCAGACTGTCATACTGGTTGGATACCAGCGCATCAAAGGGTTCCTCCCGCTGCAGAATGGCGGGCAGGGCAAAGCCCTCCGGCAGCAGCATGGGGACGTCTTTCATCGAGTGCACGGCCAGATCGGCACGGCCTTCCTGCATGGCCAGTTCCAGCTCCTTGACGAACAGGCCTTTGCCACCAATTTTTGACAGACTGACATCCAGAATGCGGTCGCCCTGGGTGGTCATGCCCAGCAGTTCAACCTGCAGCCCCGGATATTGCGTTTGCAGCAGATGACGCACGTGTTCCGCCTGCCACAACGCCAGCGGGCTTTCACGGGTGGCGATGACGAGGCGGTCGGGGAAAGACATGAAAAAGTCCTTGATGATCAACTGTTAAAGGTGAACTGACAGTCTCATTGTACCATGCAGCAAATCGGCAACGGCTTGCGCTGGCGCAAGCAAAAAAACCTTTGCCGCGTTGCAATATTTTCGTCAAGATACGGCTTGTAGTTTGATTACATCATAAGAGGTGTTTTTTATGTAATGAAGGTGCCGAAAAGGCACCGGGCGTGGTGGTGATGCCGCAAGGCCGCATCACGCAGAATCGGGGGGATGCAAGGTGCGGGAAGAAGCAGAAGTCAAGTTGCGGCGTGACAAGGATGGACCCCTGCAGGACGATATTGCCCTGCTGGATCGCCTGTTGCTGGAAGTGCTGGCCTGTGTGGAAGGGGTGGAAACCGGGGCCACCATTACCCGCATCCGTGAAACTGCGCATGCCTTGGGGGATGCAGATCCCACCCAGCGCGCGGCGCTGGAAGCCGAACTGACCCAGCTGTCGCATGGCAATACCGTGGCGCTGGTGCGGGCATTCGCCTACTTCTCCCACCTGTCCAATATTGCCGAAGACCTGCACCACAACCGTCGCCGCCGCATTCACCGCATTGAAGGCTCCGCGCCACAGGTCGGCAGCTTGCCGCATGTGATGCAGCGGCTGCAGGAGCAACAAGTGACGCCAGGCAGCGTGCTCGAGCTCCTGCAAAATGGCTGGCTGTCGCCGGTGCTGACCGCGCACCCCACCGAAGTGCAGCGCAAGAGTGTGCTGGATTGTGAGCGCGAGATCGCCCGCCTGCTGACCGTGCGCAGCAACCCGTGGCTGACGCCAGAGGAGATGGACGCCAATACCGCAGCCCTGCGTCGCCTGGTGATGACCTTGTGGCAGTCGTCCGAGATTCGCAGCTTCAAGCTGACGGTATTCGACGAGATTCGCAACGGCCTCGCCTATTACGATTACACCTTCCTGCAGCAGTTGCCCGCGCTGTACCAGAATCTGGAAGCAGCGCTCGGCCAGCAGCTGGGTGCCCCAGTCGAGCTGCCTGCCTTTTTCCGAATGGGCAGCTGGATTGGCGGTGACCGCGATGGCAACCCCTTTGTCAACGCCGAAGTGCTGCGCTACGCCTTCAAGGTGCAGGCTGAAGTAGCCTTCCGCCATTATTTTGATTTGTTGTCGCGACTGGAATCGCGGCTGATGCTGTCCTCACGTGAGGTCAACGTGACGCACGATCTGGCTGCACTGGCCGCCAGCTCGGTACAGCAGCCGGAAAGCCGCAAAGACGAGCCCTACCGCCTGGCGCTGATGGCGATCCGGCAAAAGCTGGCCGCCAAGGCGCTGGCGCTGGGGCTGGATGGGGTGCGTACCTTTTGTGAAGGGGCGGAAGCGTATGCCACTCCGGCGGCTTTCCTTGCCGATCTGGCGGTGGTGGAGCATTCGCTGGAGTCGCATCAGAGTGGCTGGCTGACCGAGGGGACGCTGGCGCGTCTGCAGCGGGCGATCCAGATATTTGGCTTCCATCTGGCGACCATCGACGTACGCCAGCACTCTGGCGTGCATGAGCGGGTGGTCAGCGAGCTGCTGGCGGCTGCCGGGCTGGAGCACTACCCGGCGCTGGACGAAACCGCCCGCCTGCGGGTGTTGTTGCGTGAGCTGACTTCACCCCGCCCGCTGCGTTCGCCCTACTTTGCCTATGGCGAAGAAACCGCCAAGGAGCTGGCGATTTTCGACGCCATCCGCGACATTCGTCAGCAATTCGGCAAGGATGCCATCGTCCACGGCATCATTTCCAACGCCAACAGTGCGTCGGATGTGCTGGAAGTGGCGCTGATCCAGAAAGAGTGCGGCATGCTGCAGTTGCTGCCAACGCCGAAGACCGAGCTGATGGTGGTGCCGCTGTTCGAAACCATCGACGACCTGCAGCGCAGTGCGGGCATCATGCGCTCCCTGTTCGAGCTGCCGTTCTACCGCGCGCTGGTGGACAGCAAGCGCGGTACCCAGGAAATCATGCTGGGTTATTCTGACAGCAACAAGGATGGCGGCTATCTGACCTCCAACTGGGAGCTGTATCAGGCCGAGGTGGCGCTGGTGCAGGTTTGCGATGCCGCAGGGGTCAAGCTTCGCCTGTTCCACGGCCGCGGTGGTTCGGTAGGGCGCGGTGGAGGCCCCAGCCATGAGGCGATTCTGGCGCAACCGGCGGGTACGGTGCGCGGGCAGATTCGCATCACCGAGCAAGGTGAGGTGATCGCCTCCAAGTACGCCAACGCCGAGATTGGCTACCGCAATCTGGAAACCCTGCTGACGGCTTCATTGGAGGCCAGCCTGCTGCACCCGCCCACTGACCCGACCGATCCCGGCTGGCTGGAGGCCATGGCCGAGTTGTCCAATGCCTCATTCCGCGCCTACCGTGGGCTGGTGTACGAAACCGAGGGTTTCGAGACCTATTTCTCACAAGCCACGCCGATTGCCGAGATTGCGGCACTGAATATTGGCAGCCGCCCGGTAGCGCGCGGCGGCTTCAAGGGCATCAGTTCGCTGCGCGCGATCCCCTGGGTGTTCAGCTGGTCACAATCGCGGCTGATGATTCCGGGCTGGTATGGGCTCGGCAGTGCCGTTGCCCGCTTCGTCGAGCAGCGCGGTGACGAAGGCTGGGTTTTGCTGGGCCGGATGTACCGCGAGTGGCCGTTCTTCAAGACGGTGCTGTCCAATATGGAGCAGGTGCTGGCCAAGACCAATCTGGTGATTGCCGGTCGTTATGCTGAGCTGGTGACTGACAAGGCGCTGTCGCAACGCGTTTTCGGCACGCTGGTGGCGGAACGCGAGCGGACCATTGCTGCTGTGTTGCGCATCACCGGGCATGAAGCGCTGCTGGCCGGGAACCCGACCCTGGCGCGCAGTCTGAACACCCGCCTGCCGTATCTGGACGCGCTGTCGCACATTCAGGTGGACCTGCTCAAGCGTTTGCGCGGCGGGGATGAAGAGCCGATGGTGAAGCTGGCCATTTTGCAGACCATTAATGGGGTGGCGGCAGGGTTGCGCAACAGCGGCTGAAAACCTGTCCATAGCCTGCTGCGCGACGGTGATGCGGTGTTGAAAACAGCTTCGGAATGCTCATTTACATCGAGTAAACTCCGCTTCCTCAGCTGTTCTCGCCTTGCCTCACCCTCGCTCGCGAGGCTTTGGTCAGGTTTTAAGGGGCGCGGCTGCGGGCTGCGCCAGAGCATGGCGCAGCCCGCAGTGGCATGCTATAAGGGTAAGCTCGTCTACTGAGGAAGTGTGGCATGGCCACCCTGTTTACCCATCCCGCTGTTGCGTTGGCGCTCCGGCCTTGGCTGTCTAGCCTGCCCGCACAGCGCAGCGTCCTGTTGGGCGGTGTGCTGCTGACCATGCTGCCAGATGCCGATGTACTCAGCTTTGTGCTGCGTATCCCATATGAGCACATGCTGGGGCACCGGGGGCTGAGCCATTCCATCCTGTTTGCGGTGCTGGCAGGCTTCGTCTTTGCCTGGCTGCTGCGGCAGCGTGCCGGCTTTGCTGCGCTGTGGGGATTCGGTACGGTCTGCTGCCTGTCGCACAGTGTGCTGGACGCCATGACCTCCGGGGGGCTGGGCGTGGCCTGGCTGGCCCCATTCAGCAACGAACGTTTTTTTCTGCCGTGGCGACCGATCCGCGTATCGCCGATCGGGGTGGGCTTCTTCAGCCCGCGCGGCGTGGTGGTGATTTTGAGTGAGCTGGTATGGGTGTGGTTACCCTGCCTGCTGGTGATGGCGGTGGGTCGGGTCTGGCGCAAACGTCAGCAGACGGCACCCGTGCAGTAAAGTGAGTGAACATGCAGAATCTGGAAAACCTGAATATCCTGTCGTTTGACGACATGCCCTCGCCGGAGTCGATCCACCAGCGGGTACCGCTGACCGAGCGTGCGGCGCAGGTGGTGGCGCAAGGGCGGCAAGACCTCAAGCGTATTTTGGACCGGCAAGACCCGCGCCTGTTTGTGGTGGTCGGCCCCTGTTCCATCCACGACCCGGAAGCCGGGCTCGAATACGCCGCACGGCTGAAGCGACTGGCGGAGGAGGTGGGCGACACCCTGCTGCTGGTGATGCGGGTGTATTTTGAAAAACCGCGTACCTCGACCGGCTGGAAGGGTTTTATCAACGACCCGCGCATGGATGACTCCTTCCATATCGAAGAAGGCATGGAGCGAGGCCGGCGTTTCCTGCTGGACGTGGCTGAGCTGGGCCTGCCTGCTGCCACCGAGGCGCTGGACCCGATTTCGCCGCAGTACCTGGGTGACCTGATTGCCTGGACCGCGATTGGCGCACGGACCTCGGAATCGCAGACCCACCGTGAGATGTCGTCTGGCCTGTCCACGCCGGTCGGGTTCAAGAACGGTACCGATGGCTCGCTCGATGCCGCCGTGAATGCCATTTTGTCAGCCGCCAGCCCGCACAGCTTTCTCGGCATCAATGGCCAGGGTCGCTCCAGCGTGATCCGCACCCGCGGCAATGCTTACGGCCATCTGGTGTTACGCGGTGGTGGTGGGCGGCCCAACTATGATTCGGTCAGCGTGGCGATTGCCGAGACCGCGCTGAAAAAGGCCGGGCTGGCACAAAGCATTGTGGTGGATTGCTCACATGGCAATTCCTATAAAAAATATGAGCTGCAGCCGCTGGTACTGACCGATTGCGTACACCAGGTACGTGAGGGCAACCGCTCGATCGTCGGGGTGATGATCGAGAGCCACCTGCAAGCAGGTAATCAGCCGATTCCGGCGGACCTCAGCCAGTTGAAGTACGGCTGCTCGGTGACCGATGGCTGTGTGGACTGGGCGACGACGGAAGACATGATCCGCAAGGCAGCGGATACCTTGCGGGATGTGCTGCCGAAGCGTGTAGGTTAAGGGGGACGGGATGCGCGCAATACTGGGCGGTATGCTGGTGCTGACCCTGCTGACGGGCTGCCAGCGTGAGCAAAAGCCGGAAGACCGGCTGTTTGATGGCGATCGCAAGGCGCTGGAAAAGGCGCAAGGCGTGCAGCAGACGGTGGATCAGCAAGCGGCTTCCATGCAGCAGGGTATCGCCTCCGCCCAGTAGTGGACGGGCGCTGGCGCGCCGTCGGCGGGGGCGTGCCGGGCCAGCATCGGCCTGGACTTTCCCCTTGTTGCGGGTCGCCGGTCAAAGACTTACGGCGTCTCGTCTCGCCGATCCTGCAGTCCGCTGTGGTAGGCCCGCTTGGCTTCGTACATGCGGGTGTCTGCTTCGTGAATGGTCTGTTCCAGCTGGCCGCCTTCATGGCAGGTGGCCACACCCATGGACAGTGCCAAGGGGGTGCCGGGGTAGAACTGGTTATTGAGCTGGACCAGCCGGTCCAGCTGCTCGACCATGTTTTTACCGCCCGCCTCATCCGTACCAGGCAACAGCAGCACAAACTCATCGCCGCCAATACGGGCAGCAGAAGCAGGCCGGTCCACGGCCTTGTTCAACACTTCACCCACCCGGCGCAGCAAGGCATCGCCAGCGGCATGGCCCAGCAGGTCGTTGGTCTGCTTCAGACTATTGAGGTCCACAATCAGTACGGTCACCGGGAAGGGGCCGCGCCGCTGCAGGCGGTTCAGCTCGTCTGCATAGTAAGAACGGTTATACAGTTTGGTCAGCACATCGTGCTTGCCGAGAAATTCCAGATAGGCTTCTGCCTTCTTGCGGGCGGAGATATCGGTCAGCGCCACCTGCACCAGTGACCAGTCCCGCTCATAGCCGGGCAAGACGGAAAACTGCATGTAGATATGGCGGATACTGCCATCCAGCGCGTAGTTGACCACCTCGCGCTGCTGGAACAGCTTGCCCTGCCACAGGTCGATCAGCTGTTCAGTGAAGTTGCGCCGCATGTCATCACGGAAAATATCACCCAGACGAGCCAGCAGCGTGGTCTTGTCGGGGGCGCAGAACATCTCCAGTGTCTGTCGGTTCACGTCACTGACGCGAATCTCGCGCATGCAGCGATCGACAAACTCCGGGTGCACATCGGTAAACACCCGGAAATCGGTGATACCGGCTTCACGCACTTCATCCAGCAGAATCTTGACGGCGCTGAAGTCTTCCACCCATAGCGAGACCGGTGAGTGCTCGAATAAGCCCCGGGTATACGCCTCGCTTTGTGCCAGCCGCTCTTGTGCCTGACACAGGGCGGTGATGTTTTCGATCGACAACAGCACCCGTGACCAGTTTGCCTCATGTCCGGGCAGAATGGTGGCTTGCAGTTGAATGTCCAGCGGCTTGCCGCTGAGGGTGTAGTTGATGGTGCGCTGGTGCAGCGTGGTCTTGCCGTCCCACAATTGCTGTAGCTCGGACATGCTGCCCTGCATGCCGTTACGGAAGACCTGGTCCAGATTGGCGGTGAGCTGTTCGAAACTGTCCGCTTCAAACAGCTTCAAGGTGGCTTGATTCACCTTCAGTACCTGAATGCGGCGAGCACACTCGGTTCGCCGCTCAGGCACTTCATCCAGCCAGGCTTGCAGGTCGGTGACCCCGTTGCTTCGAAGCTGCTGGAAATGAGCGTGAACGGCACTAAAATCTTCCAGCCACAAGGAAACTGGGGCCAAGTCAAACATCAGGGCTTCATCGGACGGCATGAGGCAACTTTCAGAAGTGAGCCCTAACAGTTTAGCGGTTCCTGGCCCGGAAAGATGTGAATTTATGTCGCAAAAGGCTTGCGGGCGATGACGGCAAACACCCGATGGGGTACTTGCAGAACGGCTTGCGGAAAGTGGGCTTGTAACAGTAGGGCATGGGCGTCGTCAAAGCGGGCTACCGCGTCGGGTGGCAGCGAAGCCCCTACCCCCGCGCTGGCCCGGATGCGACCACGCCAGGCCTCGGGCGTGTAAGGAACGTCCAGATCAAAACTGAAGCTGTCCAGCCCGACAAAGCCTGCGTCCAGCAGATCGTTGAGGCGGCCTGGGTGGATGCCGCAACCACCATCTTTGTCCCACGCTGGGTTATGCTGTTTGACCAGCGCCTCCATGGCGGCGACCAGATTGCCCGGGCGCGGCAACCAGTCGAAGCTGGCAATCAGGACCGCACCGCCGAGCCGCAGTAGACGCAGAATTTCCTGCGTTGCCAGCCGGGCGTCAAACCAGTGCCAGCTCTGTCCGGCGGTGACCACGTCAAATGACCCTTCAGGCAGACCGGTCGCCTCGGCGCGACCCAGGTGGTAGTCCACCACCACCCCGGCACGCTGGTCCAGTTCGCGTGCTTGCGCCATCATGGGTGCTGCTATGTCCAGCCCGCTGACGCGGCAGCCGCGCAGGGCAAAGCCTCGGGCCAGTGTGCCGGTACCCGTTGCCAGATCCAGCAAGCGCTGGCCTTTCAGGCCGATGCCATAAGGTTGCAGGCGGGCAAACAGGTCCGGCGGAAAGCCCGCGCGGTGGGTAGCGTAGTCGGTCGCGGTTAAACCAAAATCGTAATTCATGATGTCATCCCCTATTGCGATGGATCCGCCCGGGCGGGGAGTTGCATGCATGCGCACTATTGCGCAGCGCTGCGGAAACGGTCAATCTTGATGTAATGAATCAACCTGACCTCCCTGATACCGACTGGCTGGACGCCAAGACTGCTGCCGCATGGCTGGGGGTGAGCCGTGCCACCCTCTACGCCTACGTCAGCCGGGGCTGGCTGCACCCGCGCGAGCAGGGCCGTCATCACCGCTATGCGGTGAAGGAGCTGGTGCGCTTGCGTGCACGGCAGCAGGCGCGCAGTGGCCGCGCAGCGGCGGCCCGCTCGCTGGACTGGGGCCAGCCGGTGCTGCAATCCGCGCTGACGCTGGTGCAGGCGGGGGAGCTGTATTACCGGGGGCGTGCGGTCACCCTGCTGGCACAGCAGGCTACGCTGGAGGACGTCGCCCGTTTGCTGTGGCAGGTGCCGGGGGAGGACTGGGCGCAGTGCCGTGCTCCAGCCGCCTTGCAGGGGCTGGATGTGTGGGCGGCACTGGCGCGTTGTGTGGGGCAGTTCTCCTTGCTACCGGTCTCGGCGATGGGCTTGGTGCGCACGGTGGCCCAAGCACTGCTGGGGCAGGGCGACCCAGGGCTCGCCCTGCACCACTGGTGTGCAGAGGCCTGGGAGCGGCCGGAATCGGCTGAGGCCATCCGGCTGGCGCTGGTGCTGTGTGCTGACCATGAACTGAACCCCTCCAGCTTTACCGCGCGCTGCATTGCGGCAACCGGGGCTGATTTGGCGGCGGTACTGCTGGGGGCGATGGCGGCACTGAGTGGGGCCCGGCACGGCGGCGCGACCCGTGAGGTGGCCACCTGGTGGGCGCAGCTACCAACGGAAACAGTGGCGCGGCGGGTGGCGTTGCAGGCGGCGGCAGGACAAGCGTCGGTGGGGTGGGGACATCCCCTGTACCCGCAAGGCGACCCGCGGGCACGCCTGATGCTGGCTACCCTGCCGATGTCGGACGCTGGGGTGCAGCTGGTGCAGGAGATGCAGGCCGCAGGGGCCGCACCGCCCAGCCTGGACTTTGGTCTGGTGGCCTTGGCACGGCACTGGCAATGGCCGCAGGATGCGGCGTTCACCCTGTTTGCCCTGGGGCGAAGCGTCGGCTGGCTGGCGCATGCACTGGAGCAGGTGGCGCAAGGGCAGCCGATCCGGCCGCGGGCTGACTATACCGGCCCGCTACCAGACCGTGAACCCGCGCCACCGGGGCGGCGGGTTCGTTTGCTGGACTGACTCAGGCGGCCAGGCCGAACGGATCGTCGATACTGTGCGATGGCTGGGTGAACCAGCGCGGGCCGTCTTCGCTCATGTAGAAGTGGTCTTCCAGACGGATGCCGAATTCGCCGGGCACACAGATCATTGGCTCGTTACTGAAGCACATGCCAACCTGCAGCGGGGTATCATCGCTGCCGACCAGGTACGGCCACTCGTGGATGTCCAGCCCGATACCGTGGCCGGTACGGTGCGGCAGACCTGGCAGGTCGTAACCGGCGCTCAGGCCGTGGGCGGCCAGACAGCGGCGTGCAGCGGCATCCACCTCCTTGCACGGCACACCCAGCTGCGCCGCCTTGAAGGCTGCAGCCTGTGCGGCTTTTTCGGCATTCCAGATCTCACGCTGGCGTGGGCTGGCCTCGCCGAACACGTAGCTGCGGGTGATGTCCGAGATGTAGCTGTGCAATTTGCAGCCGGTGTCGATCAGCACCATATCGCCTTGCTTCAGCGTCTGCGGGTACTTCACGCCGTGCGGGAACGCGCTGGCCTCGCCAAACAGCACGATGCAGAAGTAGGAGCCGTTGGCGCCGACCTTGCGATGCGCCGCTTCAATGAAGGCTTCTACCTCGGTCGTGGTGATGCCTTCATGCAGGATGCTGGCGACGGCCTTGTGCACTTCCAGTGTCATGTCCTTGGCGCGTTGCATCAGTGCAATTTCGGCGGGGGATTTGCAGGTACGGCAATGTGCCGTCACCGGCTTGGCGTCCACAAAATCATGGGCGGAGGTCAGCTTCTGTATGCCATTGACCACAAAGAACGGTGTGCTTTCGCTCAAACCGATCACCGGGCGACGACCCTGAGCAGGCAGTGTATCCAGCATGCGTACAAATAGCGCATACGGGCTCTCGTGCTCATGCCAGGCCAGCACTTCACCCTCCACCGCCATGTAGTCGCGCAGGGTGCCAATCTCAAACCAGGGCGAGATGTAACGCACGGGCCCTTGTGCGGGCAGCAAGGCGCCGACCATGCGCTCGCTGGGGTTCCAGCGGGTACCGGTAAAATAATACAGGTCGGTCCCGGCATGCAGATAGACGGCGTCGATACCGTTCGCCTGCATATAAGCCTGGGCCTTGGCGATGCGGGCCTGATACTCGGCCTGCTCAATAGGGCGTGCACCCGCTGTCATGTCTGACAGTCGGGCCAGTGCTGCTTCGGGCGTACTGCCGCCGATGCCGATACTCATTTGTCCTCAATCCTTGTTATGTTGTCAGGTGTCGCTAAAAAACAGTTTCCCGGCCTGACCAACATCCCATTTGATTGGTCCGACTAAAAAATGCAGCCGTATTATAGCGGGGGACAAGGACGAGCGAAACCCGCCGGGCGGATGCGCCGCCCGGCGGGTGAGTGGAAAGGGTCAGCGAACGACCGCTGCCAGCTCGCCCTTGGCGTAGCGGCTGGCCATGGCATCAAGCGACAGGGCTTTGATCTTGCTGGCCTGCCCGGCGGCACCAAACGCTTCGTAGCGGGCCACGCAGATGTCACGCATGGCGGTGACGGTTTCCTTCAGGTACTTGCGCGGGTCGAATTCGGCCGGGTTCTTGGCGAGGAAGCGGCGGATAGCGCCGGTGGACGCCAGGCGCAGGTCAGTGTCGATATTGACCTTGCGTACGCCGTGCTTGATGCCTTCCACGATCTCTTCGACCGGCACGCCGTAGGTTTCCGGAATCTGGCCACCAAACTCGTTGATCACCGCCAGCCAGTCCTGCGGCACGCTGGAACTGCCGTGCATCACCAGATGGGTGTTGGGGATGCGGGCGTGGATGGCCTTGATGCGGTCAATTGCCAGGATGTCGCCGGTCGGCGGGCGGCTGAACTTGTAGGCGCCGTGGCTGGTGCCAATGGCGATCGCCAGCGCATCCACCTGGGTGTCGCGCACAAAACGGGCGGCCTCTTCCGGGTCGGTCAGCAGCTGTGAATGGTCCAGCGTGCCTTCGGCACCCACGCCATCTTCCTCACCGGCCATGCCGGTTTCCAGCGAGCCCAGGCAACCGATTTCACCTTCCACCGACACGCCGCAGGCGTGAGCCATTTCAACGGTGGTACGGGTCACCCGCACGTTATAGTCGTAGTCAGTCGGGGTTTTGCCATCTTCAGCCAGCGAGCCGTCCATCATCACCGAACTGAAGCCCAGCTGGATCGAGCGCTGGCAAATGGCCGGACTGGTGCCGTGGTCCTGATGCATTACCACCGGGATATGCGGAAACTCTTCTACCGCCGCCAGAATCAGGTGGCGCAGAAACGGTGCACCCGCGTATTTGCGGGCACCGGCGGAAGCCTGCACGATCACCGGGCTGTCGGTCTTATCGGCCGCTTCCATGATGGCGCGCATCTGTTCCAGATTGTTGACGTTGAAAGCGGGCAGACCATAGCTGTGCTCGGCAGCGTGGTCGAGCAACTGGCGCATGGATACGAGAGGCATGCGAATCTCCGGGGTTGGCGGTGCCCCGTGCCTTGCGGCGGGGGAGGGGCAACCGCACGATTTCAGTCGAGTGGTATGCTGCTTGCTGTGGCGTATTGTACCACTGGCCCGCCTGCCGCCAAGCAGACCGCTATGGGACCACTGCAAGTGGTCTGCCATATCAGGCAGACCACATCCGATAGGCCGTTGATCAGGCGCGCTGTTGCAGGATGTCCACCGCCGGCAGCACCTTGCCTTCGAGGAACTCGAGGAAGGCGCCGCCACCGGTGGAAATATAGGATACCTGCTCGGTAATGCCATACTTGGCCACCGCCGCCAGCGTGTCGCCGCCACCGGCAATCGAGAAGGCCGCGCTATCGGCAATGGCGCGTGCCAGCGTTTCGGTGCCCTTGCCAAACTGATCAAATTCAAACACGCCGACCGGGCCATTCCACACCACCGTACCGGCATGGGCAATCAGCTCGGCCAGCTCATTGGCGGCGTTCGGGCCAATATCGAGGATCATCTCGTCGGCCCCGACGGCCGCCAGCGGCTTCACCGTGGCCGTGGCCGTGGCGCTGAATTCGCTGGCCACCACCACATCTTGCGGCAGAGGCACCTTGCCACCGCGGGCGCGCAGCTTCTGAATGACGGCTCGGGCTGCATCCAGCAGGTCCGGCTCGGCCAGCGACTTGCCGATCTGGTGGCCTTCAGCCAGCAGGAAGGTGTTGGCGATACCACCGCCGACGATCAACTGGTCTACCTTGTCGGCCAGTGCCTCCAGGATGGTCAGCTTGGTGGAGACCTTGGAGCCCGCCACGATGGCGACCAGCGGGCGAGCCGGTTGTGCCAGCGCCTTGCCCAGAGCGTCCAGTTCCGCCGCCAGCAGCACCCCGGCGCAGGCGACCGGGGCAAACTTGGCAACGGCGTGGGTGGAAGCCTCGGCACGGTGGGCGGTACCAAAGGCATCGTTCACGAACACATCACACAGCGCGGCATAGGCCTGCCCCAGTGCATCGCTGTTCTTCTTTTCACCGACATTGCAGCGCACGTTCTCCAGCATGGCGACTTCACCGGCTGCCAGCGACACGCCGTGTTGCTGCCAGTCGGCCACCAGCCGCACCGGCTTGCCCAGCAGCTCAGCCAGGCGGGCGACCACCGGGGCCAAGCTGTCTTCCGGCTTGAGCTCACCTTCGGTCGGGCGGCCCAGATGGGTCATCAGCAACACCGATGCACCCTGTGCCAGCGCCAGCTCAATCGACGGCAAGGAGGCGCGGATACGGGTATCGTCGCCAATCACACCGTCCTTGACCGGCACGTTCATGTCGACGCGAATCAGCACCCGCTTGCCGGCCAGCGCTTGATCACTCAGTTTCTTGAATTGCATGCCACCACTCCTGTTTCAGTTGGAATCCGCATCACAGCCGGGCGATCCCGGTTGCTCCATCTCTGTCCGATGACGCACCCCCGTCATCGCCCTGCTGCAGCGGAAACGCTCAAACGGCCATCAAGGCCTTGGCAGCATCCAGCATGCGGCAGGAGTAGCCCCACTCATTGTCGTACCAGGCCGACACATTGAGCAGGTTGCCATCCAGCACCTTGGTGAGGGTGGAGTCAAAAATGCTCGACGCCGGGGTGTGGTTGAAATCCACCGACACCAGCGGTTCGTCGTTGTAGTCAATGATGCCCTTCATCCTGCCGCTGGCAGCATCCGCCATCAGCTGATTGACTTCGTTCTTGTCGGTATTGCGCTTGAGCACCACCGCCAGATCCACCATCGACACATTGATGGTCGGTACCCGGATGGAGAAACCATCCAGTCGGCCATTGAGTTCCGGCAGTACCAGGCCCACTGCGGCTGCAGCGCCGGTCTTGGTCGGGATCATGCTTTGCGTGGCCGAGCGGGCACGGCGCAGGTCCTTGTGGCGCACGTCGGTCAGCACCTGATCATTGGTGTAGGCGTGGATGGTGGTCATCACCCCTTTTTCAATGCCGATGGCCTCGTGCAGCACCTTGACGATCGGTGCCAGGCAGTTGGTGGTGCAGGAGGCGTTCGACACCACCACATGCTCCGGGCGCAGAATGTGCTCGTTGACGCCGACCACGATGGTGGCATCCACGTCCTTGTCGCCCGGTGCCGAGATCAGCACCTTGCGGGCGCCCGCTTCCAGGTGCACCTTGGCCTTGGCCTTGCTGGTAAAGGCACCGGTACATTCCAGTACTACGTCCACCCCCAGCTCCCCCCACGGCAGTTCTGCCGGGTTACGGGTCGAGAAGAAACGGATGTCCTCACCGTTGACCCGTAGCCACTTGCCGTCGGCATCGGCCTTCACCTCAAACGGGAAGCGGCCGTGCACGGTATCGTACTTGGTCAGGTGGGCGTTGGTTTCCAGATCGCCCGAAGCGTTGATGGCCACCAGCTTGAATTCGCTGCGGCGCTGGGTTTCGTACAAGGCACGCAGCACATTGCGGCCAATCCGACCGTAGCCGTTGATGGCGATGCGGATCATGGGGGGAGACTCCTTACGGTTTCACGAGTGGGTTTGACAAGACCGTCCGCCCGGCATGGGGGTGCCTGACCATCCGATTGGGGGAGGATGGGGGAAGACGGGGTGATGAGGCCCCGCTGCCGCAGGCAGCTGGGGGAGGGGCGGGAGCAGGGCGTCATCGGGATGCTGCGCGGGATTACAGGACCGCCTTGACCTGGGCGACCACGTTATCCACGGTAAAGCCAAATTGCTTGAACAGGGCCGGGGCCGGGGCGGATTCACCAAAGGTGTCGATGCCGACAACGGCACCATGCAGGCCGACATACTTGCGCCAGTAGTCCGATACACCCGCCTCGATGGCCACACGTGGGGTGTGGCGCGGCAACACCGACTGCTGGTAAGCGCTGTCCTGACGGTCAAACAGGAAGGGCGACGGCATCGACACCACGCGAACGTGGATGCCTTGCTCGGCCAGCGCAGCTTGCGCTTTCACCGCCAGATCAACTTCGGAACCGGTGGCGATCAGTACCGCTTTCAGTTCACCCGCTTCGGCTTTCAGCACGTAGCCGCCCTTGCGGATATCCGCCAGCTGCTGGGCATCCTTCGGCTGGTAGGCCAGATTCTGGCGGCTGAAGATCAGGCAGCTTGGGGTGTTGCGGTGCTCCACCGCCACTTGCCAGGCCACCAGCGCTTCCGCGGTATCGGCCGGACGCCACACGTCCATGTTCGGGATCATGCGCAGGGTCGCGGTCTGTTCCACCGGCTGGTGGGTCGGACCATCTTCACCGAGGCCGATCGAATCATGGGTGAACACGAAGATCGGGTTGATCTTCATCAGCGCCGCCATGCGCAGGGCATTGCGGGCGTATTCCGAGAACATCAGGAAGGTGCCGCCGAACGGGCGGAAGCCGCCGTACAGGGTCATGCCGTTCATGATGGCGGCCATGCCGAACTCGCGTACGCCGTAGTAAATGTAGTTGCCACCGGCTTCCTTGCTGACGCCGCTGGCCCCTTTCCACAGGGTCAGGTTGGACCCGGCCAGGTCGGCCGAGCCGCCGATCAGTTCCGGCAGTTTCGGTGCCAGCGCCTGAATGGCGTTCTGGCTGGCCTTGCGGGTGGCAATGGTTTCCGCCTTGCTGTCTACCGCTTGCAGTTGCTCGGCAGCGTACTGGGCGAAGTCGGCCGGCAGTTCACCGGACAGACGGCGGCTCAGTTCGGCAGCCAGCTGCGGGTGGGCTTGCTGGTAAGCGGCGAAGCGCTGGTTCCACTCGGCTTCCAGGGCCTCACCCTTGGCGCGGGCATTCCAGGCTTCAGCAATCGGGGCCGGAATGTCGAACGCAGCATGCGGCCAGCCAATGGCGGCGCGGGTGGCGGCAATCTCATCTGCACCCAGCGGTGCGCCGTGGCTGTCGTGGGTGCCTTGCTTGTTGGGCGAACCCTTGCCGATCACGGTCTGGCAGCAGATCAGGGTGGGTTTGCCTGCGGTTTTGGCTTCGGCAATCGCGCGGCTCACCGCGTCGGCGTCATGACCATCCACTTTGGGGATCACATGCCAGCCATAGGCAGCAAAGCGTTGCGGCGTGTTGTCGGTGAACCAGCCTTCGACGTGACCGTCGATGGAAATACCGTTGTCGTCGTAGAACACCACCAGCTTGTCCAGCCCCAGCGTACCGGCCAGCGAGCAGGCTTCGTGCGAAATGCCTTCCATCAGGCAGCCATCGCCGAGGAACACATAGGTGTGATGGTTGATCAGGTCAAAGCCGTCGCGATTGAATTCGGCGGCCAGCATCTTTTCAGCCAGTGCCATGCCCACCGCATTGGCAATACCCTGCCCCAGCGGGCCGGTGGTGGTTTCCACGCCCGGTGCGTAGCCATACTCCGGGTGGCCCGGTGTGCGGCTGTGCAATTGGCGGAACTGCTTGAGGTCGTCGATCGACAGGTCGTAACCGGTCAGGTGCAGCAAGCTGTACAGCAGCATCGAGCCATGGCCGTTGGACAGCACAAAGCGGTCACGGTTGGGCCACTTCGGGTTGGCAGGATTGTGCTTCAGCTCGCCATGCCACAAGGCCACGGCGATGTCGGCCATGCCCATCGGCATGCCGGGGTGGCCAGAATTGGCTTGTTGCACGGCGTCCATGGCAAGGGCGCGAATGGCGTTGGCGAGGTCGGTACGGGAAACCATTGCAAGTTCCTATTGTGCGAGAAGGGTCACGCAGGGGGTGGGGGCAAAATAAAATCTGCTAATTATCGCGTATCGGGCCGGATGGCGGCAAGTCAGACCATTTTAGTACCAGCACAATTAAGGGTTTATCAGGGGGACAGGGTCGAAAAAAAACCGCCGGGCAAGCCGGCGGCCATCAAGAGACATGCCCTGTTTATGGCAGGACAGGAGTGATTATTCGACGTGCTCACCATGCAGCACGATGTCCAGCCCTTCGCGCTCTTCGTCGGTGCTGACACGCAGCCCGATGGTCATGTCCAGTACCTTCAGCAAGAGCCAGGTCACCACCAGGGTGTAGCACGCCGTCGCCAGCGTGGCCTGTGCTTGCACCCACAGCTGCTCCATCGGGGGCAACAGGACCGGGGTGCCCTTGGTGATGCTGGCGTCAGCCAGGACACCAGTCAGCAGGGCGCCGAGAATACCGCCGACACCATGCACGCCAAAGGCGTCCAGCGAGTCGTCGTAGCCCAGCTTGTGCTTGAGCCAGGTGGCGCTCCAGTAGCAGACAATACCAGCGACCAGACCCAGCACCAGAGCACCGCCTACCCCCACATAACCGGAGGCCGGGGTAATGGCGACCAGACCGGCAACGGCACCGGAGGCGAGGCCCAGCACCGATGGCTTGCCCTTGCCCAGCCACTCTGCAAACAGCCAGCTCAGGGCGGCAGCAGCAGCGGCCACCTGGGTGGCGACCATGGCCATCACGGCACGACCATCGGCGGCCAGCCAGCTACCGGCGTTGAAGCCGAACCAGCCGACCCACAGCATGCCGGTACCGATCAGGGTCAGCACCAGATTGTGCGGTGGCATGGCTTCGCGGCCAAAGCCCACCCGCTTGCCGAGCATCAGGGCACACACCAGACCGGCGACACCGGCGTTGATGTGCACCACGGTGCCACCAGCAAAATCAAGCGCACCTTTGGCGAACAGCCAGCCCCCGGCTTGCCACACCCAGTGCGCAACCGGGGCATAGACCACCAGTGACCACAGTACCGAGAACAGCAGCATGGCAGAAAACTTCATCCGCTCGGCAAAGGCACCGGTGATCAGTGCCGGGGTAATGATTGCAAAGGTCATCTGGAACATCATGAACAGCAGTTCCGGGATGGTGTAAGCGGTTCCGGCGCCATCGGTCCACAGGGTGCCATGGTCGATGCCGCGCAGCATTACCCGGTCCAGACCACCAATGAAGCTGTTGTTCGGGTCAAACGCCAGGCTATAGCCCACCACCACCCACAGTACGCTGACCGCGGCCGTGATGGCGAAGCTTTGCATCATGGTGGCCAACACGTTCTTGCGGCGAACCATGCCGCTGTAGAACAGCGCCAGGCCGGGCAGGGTCATGAACAATACCAGTGCGGTGGCAACCAGCATCCAGGCGGTATCGCCGCGATCCAGGGTAACCGGTGCGCCGGCCAATGCCGGCATCGCCAAGGCAGGGCTGGCCAGCGCCAGCAGAAAACGGGACATCTTCATGTTCAGGGCTCCAGCGGTTTACAGGGCGTCAGAACCGCTTTCGCCAGTGCGAATGCGGACCACTTGTTCCAGATCGAATACAAACACCTTGCCATCACCGATCTTGCCGGTGCGCGCGGCCTGTTCAATGGCCTCCACCGCCTGATCGACCAAGGCGTCGTCCAGGGCGACTTCCAGTTTGACTTTGGGCAAGAAGTCCACCACATACTCGGCGCCCCGATATAACTCGGTGTGCCCCTTCTGGCGTCCGAAACCTTTGACCTCGCTGACGGTCAATCCTTGCACGCCGATGGCGGACAAGGCTTCGCGCACCTCGTCCAGTTTGAATGGCTTGATTACCGCTGAAATGAACTTCATGACAGTTCCTATCTCCAGTCTGAGGAAGGGGTGCGGTGTTCTGCGCAGGGCGGCCCGCTTTTTATTGCACAGCAACATGCTGTTTCCCTCCTACTGGCAAAAGGCGTGCCAGCCCTGCAGTGCACCGCCAGACGCGGTAGCGCCGTGATTGAGGGTTGCTCATGCACCAGGGTGTGACGGGATGCGCATCAGACTGCACCGCATTGGTGCATGGACTTTGATGTGCTGCACTGCCGATGCGCCGACGGAATGGCATACAATGCAGACAAGCTGTTTGAACAAAGGACACAAACCATGTTGCGAGACAAACTGAAGGATGAGCTGTCACAGAAATTCTCTGAATTGCTGGCCAACAGCCCGGCCAAAGATCTGGAGAAGAACGTCAAGGCCATGCTGGGTAGCGCATTCGGCAAGCTGGATCTGGTGACCCGCGAAGAGTTTGATGTACAGACCCAGGTGTTGGCGCGAACCCGTGAGCAGCTCGCCGCGCTGGAGGCGCGGCTGCAGGCACTGGAAACGCCGCCACAGCCGCATGAGGCGGATGAGGCCTGAGCGGATGCAGGATCCCTTGTTGCAAGGCTTGCAGGTCTACCGGGTGGGGGGTGCGGTGCGCGACCGTCTGCTGGGGCTGCCGGTCAAGGACCATGACTACGTGGTGGTTGGCGCACGAGCGGAAGAGTTGCTGAGCCGGGGCTTTCAGCCGGTGGGGCGGGATTTTCCGGTGTTCCTGCACCCGGTCAGCCACGAGGAGTACGCGCTGGCGCGTACCGAACGCAAGTCGGGCAGTGGCTATACCGGCTTTGTGGTACACGCTGATCCGGAAGTTACGCTGGAGCAAGACCTGGCCCGGCGGGATCTCACCATCAATGCCATGGCGGAAGGCGCAGATGGCCTGCTGCTTGACCCCTACGGCGGTGAGGCGGATTTGCGCGCCGGGCTGCTGCGGCACGTGAGCCCGGCGTTTGTGGAAGACCCGGTGCGGGTGTTGCGGCTGGCCCGCTTTGCCGCCCGCTTTGGTTTTCAGACAGCACCGGAAACCGCTGTCTTGCTACAGCAGCTGGTGCAGAGCGGTGAGCTGGACCATCTGGTTGCTGAGCGGGTGTGGCAGGAATTTGCCAAGGGACTGATGGAAGCCCGGCCTTCGCTGATGATCCGCAGCCTGCGGGAAAGTGGGGCGCTGGCGGTGATCCTGCCCGAGCTGGATCGGCTGTTCGGGGTGCCGCAACCGCCACTGCATCATCCGGAAGTGGACAGTGGCGAGCACGTACTGCTGGCATTGGACCTCGCGGCAGAGGAAGGCGCGTCGCTGGCGGTGCGCTGGGCGGTGTTGCTGCATGATCTGGGCAAGGGACTGACGGATCCGGCGGATTGGCCCCGTCATCATGGGCATGAGCAGGCTGGCGTGCCTGTGGTCAGCGCGGTGTGCGAGCGTCTGAAGCTGCCCGCCGCCTTGCGTGAGCTGGCCGAGCTGGTGTGCCTGTTGCATTTGCAGATTCACCGTCTGGCCGAGCTGCGGCCGAGCACGGTACTCAAGTTGCTGGAGCGGGCGGACGCTGTCCGTCGTCCCGATCGCTTTGCCGAGCTGGTGCAGGCGTGCCGCTTTGATGCGCAAGGGCGAACCGGGCTGCAGCAACGTGCCTATCCGCAGCAGGCGCAGTGGCTGGAGCTGCAGCAGGCGGCGAGGGCGGTGGATGCCGGGGCAGTGGCCAAGGCGTGCGCCAAACCGCAGGCCATTCCGCAAGCGGTACATGATGCGCGCTTGCAGGCGGTCAGTGCCATTTTGGCCGCGCAGCGCAGCGGCGCTACAGGATGATGGGTTCGGGCTCCAGCGCGATCCCGAAGCGTTGCATCACGTCGCGCTGAATCGCCTGTGCCAGCGCCAGCACTTCGCCACCGCTGGCGCCGCCGTGGTTGACCAGTACCAGCGCCTGCCGCTCATACACCCCGGCCGCACCCTGTTGACGGCCTTTCCAGCCGCACTGGTCGATCAGCCAGCCTGCAGCCAGTTTGACCTGCCCGGCAGTGGCCGGGTAGTGCACCAGATTCGGGTATTGCGCCAGCAAGGCAGCCGCTTGCGCGGCGGGTACCAGCGGATTTTTGAAAAAGCTGCCGGCGTTGCCGATCACGGCCGGGTCCGGCAGCTTGCGCTGACGTACCCGAATCACTGCCTGTGCCACGTCTAGCGGCGTGGGGGCGCTGACCTGCATGGCGTCCAGCTCTTTCTGCAATTCGCCATAGCCGGTATGTACGGTGGCGGTCTTGTTCAGGCGGAAACGAACCCGCAGCACAATGCCATGCTCGCGCCAGGCGTGCTTGAACACGCTGTCGCGATAGCCAAAGGCGCACTGTTCCCGGTTCAGGGTATGCAGGCTACCGTCGCGTGCATCCAGCAGGGTGAGCTGCTCGAAGCAATCTTTCAGCTCTACCCCGTAGGCGCCAATATTCTGGATGGGGGCCGCGCCCACCGTGCCGGGGATCAGCGACAGGTTCTCCAGCCCGTAGCCACCTTGAGACAGCGTCCACTGCACAAAAGGATGCCAGGTCTCGCCAGCGGCCGCCTCCACCCACAGGGACGCGGCATCTTCGGCCACGCATTGCTTGCCCTGTGTGCACAGGCGGAACACCACCCCGGCAAAGTCACCGGTGGGCAGCAGGTTGCTGCCGCCGCCCAGAATCAGGCGCGGTAGCCCTGTCCAGCGCGGATCGTTCAGTGCGGGCCAGAGTTCATCATCCTGTTCGATGTGGACCAGCCAGCGGACGTGGGCGGCAACGGCAAAGGTGTGGTACGGCGTCAGCGACGCGTGAGGTTCAATGCGCATGGCCGGATTGTGCCACAAGCCGCTGCCGGTTGACGCGCAACAGGCTGATGGTGAGCAGCAGTGCCGCCACAAACAGCCCGGCGGTCAGCCCGTACCAGAAGCCGCGTGCGCCCAATGGCGCCCCCCCTGCGATGGGGGAAAAGGCCAGCCAGTAACCCAGCGGTACCGCAATCACCCAGAACGACAGGCCCATGATCCACATCGGCAGCGAACCTACCTTGTAGCCCCGCAAACCACCGCCTGCAGCGGCCTGCAGGCAGTCGCCCAGCTGAAAGGCTGCTCCGATGGGCAACAAGCCAATGGCGACCTGCAATGCGCCGTGATCACTGGTGTACAGGCTGGCAATCTGCATGGGGAACAGGAACATCAGCGAGCCCGACAGCAGCGCAAAACCACTGACCATCAGCAGGGCGACCATGGAGACCCGCCGTGCCTGATCGGGTCGCCCCGCGCCAATGTGCTGCCCGATGCGCACGGTGAGGGCATGCCCCAGGTTGCTGGGTACCATGAACATCAGGGCCGCAAAATTCATCACGATCTGATGGCCCGCCACCACTTCGGCCCCCAGTGAGGCCAGAAACAGGCTGACACTGGCAAAGGCCGCTACTTCAAACAGGTAGGTCACGCCAATGGTGGCACCCAGTCGCAAGATGGGCTTGATCAGACTCCAGTCCGGCCGCGGCAGCCGCAGTGGCAGGCGGAATGAGGCGTAGTTGCGGTGTCGGCGGACATGCCACAGCATGACGAAGAAGCCTGCCCACATGCTGATGCCGCTGGCCCAGCCACAACCAGCCCCGCCCATGGCGGGCAGGCCCCAGTGGCCGTAGATCAGCAACCAGTTCAAGGGGATGTTGAGCAATAACGATCCAAGTCCGATCACCATCATCGGGCGGGTGAGCGAAACACTGGCGGAGTAAAAGGTGAGCACCCGGAACAGCAGGGCCGCAGGGGTACCAAATATCATGCCGTACAGGTAGACCCGTGCCTGTGCCACCACTTCCGGTTGCGCACCGGTCAGGTGGAAAAGCTGGCTGCAACCGAGCAGCAGGAGCACCACCAGCACGCCGCAGATCAAGGCCAGCCATATCCCTTGCATGGCCAATCCGGGAATCTGCGCGTAGGTTTTGGCCCCATAGTGATTGGCAATGAAGGGGCCAATGGCACTGAGCAGGCCAAACAGGGTAACAAAGGGGATGACCCAGGTGTTCAGGCCCAGCGATACGCCAGCCAAGGAAACTGCGCCAGTTTGGCCTGCCATGACGGTATCCACAAAGCCCATCAGCAGCTGGGACAAGCCCGCAACGATGGTGGGGCCGGCCAGGCGAGCAAGGGCATTGCCTTCGGCAATGTGGGGGGCAAATCGGGTACGGAACGTCATGGTGTCAAAGAGCGAAAGTAAAGTTGGCCTTGCATTGTAGCGGATTCTATCCGGCATCGTACGGACGGAATCCGCCAATCAATGCGTGCTGGCCGCAGGCTGCAAAGGCGGTGAATGCAGGCAGGCCTGGCGGCTGACCCGGAGCAAGGCCCACAGCAGCATGCCGGCCGCCAGCGTCAGGCCCAGCAGCAAGGCCAGCCAGAAACCCAGCGCCCCCAAGGGTGGCAGGGTCAGCCCAGGCAGCAGGTCAGGCCGGTAAGCCAGCAGGTAACCCACCGGCATGGCGATGCACCAGAACGCGACGAGCATGGCCAGCATCGGCAGGGTACTGATCTTGTAGGCACGCAGGGCGGCGGAAGCGCAAACCTGTATTGCATCCGACAACTGATACCAGGCCGCCACCCCCAGCAGCACGCTGGCGATGTGCAGCACCGGCAGGTCGACATGGTAGAGATAAGCCAGACGCGCCGGGGTGGCCAGCCACATCAGGCTGGCACTGCCGCAGGCCACCAGCAGGGCCAGCAGCAGGCCGACTTGCCAGCGGAAGCGGGCGTCTTGCGGCTGCTGTGCCCCCAGTGCCTGAGCCACCCGGATGGACAGAGCAATGGAGAGCCCCTGTGGCAGCATATAGGTCAGGGTCGACAGGCTGGTGACGATCTGGTGTGCTGCCGTGGTGACTTCGCCCAGGCGGCTGATGAACAGGGCCACGCTGGAAAATGCCCCGACTTCACCAAGGAAAGTCAGGCCGATTGGCAAGCCAAAGCGTAACAGCTGCGCGAGCGTGGGCCAGTGCGGACGAGAAAAATTTTGCAAGGCGCGAAAGCCCTGGTAGCGCGGTGAGTGCTTCAGGTGCCACAGCTGCAGGGGCAGCAGCAACCACATGCTGATGCCGCTGGCCCAGCCACAGCCAGCGCCCCCCAAGGCGGGTAGTCCCCAGTGACCGTTGATCAGCAGCCAGTTCAGCGGAATGTTGAGCACAACCGCACCCAGCGCAAAGAACATGCCTGGGCGGGCATTGGAGGTGCTGGAGGCGTACAGGCCCAAGGTTCGTCCCAATAGCCCGGCGGGGGTGCCGATGGCAATGCCCTGCAAGAACAGATGAGCCTGGGCAATCACGGCAGCCGGTGCGCCTGTCGCCTCCAGTAACGGCCGCATATTCAGCAGCAGCAATACGGCCAATGCGGACAGGCCCAAGGTCAGCCACACGGCTTGCTGGGTGACATGGCGAATCTTGTCTGGCGCATTGGCACCATGATATTGCGCAACAAACGGTCCTACCGCGCTGCAGACGCCAAACAGGGAGAGAAACACGGCGATCCAGATGCTGCTGCCCATAGACACTGCCGCCAGAGCCACTGCGCCGGAGGGGGCCGCCATCAGGGTATCCAGCAGCCCCAGCAGCACATAGGCGATCTGGCTGATGATCAAAGGCAGCGCCAGGCGAACCAGCTGCCGGGCTTCATTGCGCGCGCGATTCAGCATGCCAGGCCCGCGCCACAGCTGTTTTGTCGCCATTCTTGCAACACTGACTGCTCCGTGAAATTACTGAGATCCCGACGAGTATAGCGGCTAATGGCCCCGTCTGGCTTGCGTATTGCTGTATGAGGGCCTGCGCGGCGTCTGTCATGGCGATTCAGCCGTGACGCGGGCTGTAGCGTCATGGTGCGGACAATTCCGGCAATCCGCGAGCGTTGGGCAAGGTCAAGGCTGTCCAGCCGCAGGATAAATGGGCGGACCTGTAGAAAACGCTTGATAGCAGATAAAAATCGGCGTAATAATTTCCCGCGCTCCCAAGCCCCATCAGGGTACGGGTATGGCCAACCCCCAGCAGTAAAACCGATATTATTGGCATACGTGAAACGTAAGTTCGCCCGCCAATGCATGAGGAGAGAGTATGTTTACCAAGAACAAGCTGGTTATCGCTGTTGCTTCCGCTGTTGCTCTGGCGGGTGTTGCTCACGCCGACATGGTGGTCAAGCTCGGCCAGGTCAGTCCGATGAGTGGTGGTATTGCTCACCTGGGCAAGGACAACGAAGCCGGCGCCAAGATGGCCATTGAAGAAGCCAACGCCAAGAAGATCAAGATCGGCGGCCAAGTGGTCACCTTCCAGCTGGTGTCGGAAGATGATGCTGCTGACCCGAAGACGGCAACCGTGGTTGCCCAGAAGCTGGTGGATGCTGGCGTGAAGGGCGTGGTGGGTCACCTGAACTCGGGTACCTCCATCCCGGCCTCCAAGATTTACTCTGATGCAGGCATTCCGCAGATCTCCCCGTCCGCGACCAACCCGAAGTACACCCAGCAAGGCTTCAAGACCACCTTCCGTGTGGTGGCGAACGACGTGCAACAAGGCACCGCCATGGGTTCCTTCGCGATCAAGAACCTGAAGGCCAAGACCGTGGCCATCATTGATGACCGTACCGCTTACGGCCAGGGTCTGGCTGACGAAGTGGAAAAGGCTGTCAAGGCTGCCGGTGGCAAGGTGGTGGCGCGTGAATTCGGTACCGACAAGACCACCGACTGGTCTGCCGTGCTGACCTCCATCAAGGCCAAGGCACCGGATGTGGTGCTGTACGGTGGCATGGACGCAACCGCTGGCCCGCAAGTGCAGCAAATGAAGCGTCTGGGCCTGAAGGCCAAGTACGTGGTGGGTGACGGTGGTTGCACCGGCGAAATGATCAAGCTGGCTGGCGACGGCATGTCCGGCGACGTGTACTGCACCGAAGCCGGTGTACCGCGCGCCATGATGCCGAAGGGCAAGGACTTCGAGAAGCGCTTCAAGGCCAAGTTCGGCATGGATATCCAGATCTATGCACCGTATGAATACGATGCCATGAACGCCATCATCGAAGCCATGAAGCAGGCTGACTCGGTCGAACCGGCCAAGTACCTGCCGAAGCTGGCTGCCATCAAGATGGCCGGTGTGACCGGTACCATCTCCTTTGACGCCAAGGGCGACATCAAGGGCGGCGCTGTGACCGTGAAGCAATTCACCAACGGCGCATGGAAAGATGTGCAAGTGGTGAAATGAGTCTCTGACTCGTCACACCCTGAAACGGCACCTTCGGGTGCCGTTTTTTCTTTGTGGCGGACTGGTATTCAGCCCGCTCATGCTGGGGTAAACTGCGCGCACTGCATCGTGGAGTCCCCCCATGTCCCGTGTCACCCTCAGCCGTTACCTGATCGAACAAACCCGCGATCATGGCACCCCTGCTGACCTGCGTTTCCTGATTGAAGTGGTGGCCCGTGCCTGCAAGGCCATCAGCCATGCCGTGTCGAAAGGCGCGCTGGGTGGCGTGCTGGGCAATGCGGGTACGGATAATGTCCAGGGTGAGGCACAAAAGAAGCTGGATGTGATCTCTAATGAGATTCTGCTGGAGGCCAATGAATGGGGCGGCCATCTGGCGGCGATGGCGTCCGAGGAAATGGACACGGTATACCCCATTCCTGGCCGTTTCCCCAAGGGCGCCTACATGCTGTTGTTCGATCCGCTGGATGGCTCCAGCAATATCGACATCAATGGCTCGGTGGGGACCATCTTCTCGGTGTTGCGCTGCCCGGATGGGGTGAGTGAACCCGGTGAAGCCGATTTTCTGCAGCCCGGGGTGACCCAGGTGGCGGCAGGCTACGCCATGTATGGTCCGCAAACCATCCTGATGCTGACGCTGGGCAGTGGGGTCAAGGGCTTTACGCTGGATCGCGAGCTGGGCTCGTTTGTGCTGACCCACGACGACATTCGCATCCCTGAGCAAACGCAGGAATTTGCCATCAATACCTCCAATGCTCGCCATTGGGAGGCTCCGGTACAGCGTTATGTGGAAGAGTTGCTGGCAGGCCAGACCGGGCCGCTGGGCAAGAACTACAATATGCGCTGGATCGCCGCCATGGTGGGCGATGTGCACCGCATCCTCACTCGGGGCGGGATTTTCATGTACCCGTGGGATGCGCGTGAACCGAACAAGCCGGGCAAGCTACGCCTGATGTATGAGGCCAACCCGATGAGTTTCATTGTGGAGCAAGCCGGTGGCGCGGCAACCAACGGTCGCCAGCGCATCCTCGATATTCAGCCTTCGAGTCTGCATGAGCGGGTCGCGGTGTTTCTGGGCTCAAAAGCCGAGGTGGAGCGGATTACCCGTTATCATCTGGAGGCGGACGCTGCCCGCTGAGTGGTTCCCTCGGCTGTGCGCATTAAAAAAGCCCGCATGGTTGCGGGCTTTTTGCTGTGGCCAGGCGAGGGTTTAGCTGCCCAGTGCCGCCAGAATGCTGTCGCGAATGCCTTCCACACTACCCACACCGGCCACCTTCACATATTTCGGTGCGCTGCGGTCCCCGGCTTTGGCTTGTTCGGAGTAGTAGCCCACCAGCACTTCGGTCTGGGTGTGGTACACATCCAGGCGCTTTTTCACGGTATCTTCATGGTCGTCCGGGCGCTGCACCAAGGCTTCGCCGGTTTCGTCATCCACGCCATCCTGTTTCGGCGGGTTGAACTTGATATGGTAAGTGCGGCCCGACGGCAGGTGAACGCGACGGCCTGACATGCGCTCGACGATCTCGCTGTCCGGTACGTCGATCTCCACCACGTAATCAATCGCAACACCGGCGGCCTGCAAGGCATCGGCTTGCGGGATAGTGCGCGGAAAGCCATCAAACAGAAAGCCCTTGGCGCAGTCCGGCTGGGCGATACGCTCCTTGACCAGACCGATGATGATGTCGTCGGATACCAATTGACCCGCGTCCATGACGGCCTTGGCCTGTAGACCCAGCGGCGAGCCTGCGGCCACGGCGGCACGCAGCATGTCGCCAGTCGAAATTTGCGGAATGCCGAAGTGGGCCTTCAGGTAGTTGGCCTGGGTGCCTTTGCCTGCACCCGGTGCGCCCAACAAAATCAGTTTCATGGTGTTCCTCTGCTCAAAGGTCGAAGTTGATTGTCATCAGGGCATGCCTTATCCCGGCATGTTGTCAGGCACAGGCTGGGAGGTCAGCCATTGTCGCACCCGTTCCAGATCCTCTGCTGTATCCACCCCGGCGGGCGGGGCGTCCGCCGCGATGGCCACCTGGATTACATAACCGTGCCACAGTGCGCGCAACTGTTCCAGTGCTTCAAACTGCTCCAGCGGACAGGCTTGCAGCTGCCGGTAGGCGCGCAGAAAGTGGGCACGGTAACCATAGATCCCGATGTGGCGATAGGCCGGCAGGCCCTCTGGCAGCGCGTCACGCTGTTGTGCGAAGGCATCGCGTGCGTAAGGCAGCGGGGCACGGCTGAAGGTTAGCGCACGGCCGCGCTGATCAAAGCTGACCTTGACCACATTGGGATTAAAGAAATCGGTCGCGCTATGGATCGGATGGCATAGCGTGGCAATGGCGGCCTCAGGGGTATCCGCCAGCGCGCGCGCCACCTGCTGGATCAGCACGGGCGGCAGCAAGGGTTCATCGCCCTGCACGTTGACGATCAGGGCTTCATCAGGCAGCCCTAACAGGTCGGCGGCCTCAGCCAGTCGGTCCGTCCCGCTTGGGTGGTCTTCCCGGGTTCGCAGCACCGGCAGGCCCGCGTCGCGTACCACCTGCTCAATGTCGGCATGATCGGTGGCGACCACCACTTGGGCGGCACCGGAGCGCAATGCTTGCTGCGCCGTCCGCACGATCAGCGGCACACCGCCCACCTCCGCCAGCATCTTGCCGGGCAGGCGGGTGGAGGCGTGTCGCGCCGGAATAAGGACGGTGAACGCAGTCATCAGGCTGCGTCAGGGGTATCGAGGCTGCGGGCCTCGTCTTCCAGCAATACCGGAATGTCGTCACGGATCGGAAAAGCCAGCCGGTCGGCTTGGCAGACCAGCTCCTGGGCCGGCTTATGGTATTGCAGGGGGCCCTTGCACAAAGGGCAAACCAGAATGTCGAGCAGTTTAGCGTCCATGGGCGTTGAGGCGTCTTTCCACCAGGGCGGCCAGATCCGGGTGGACCTCTGCCGCGATGCACAATGCCCACAGTGTATCATTATTCAGCGATTTGCATTTCACTGCGTCTTTTTCCGTCATCAGGATGACATCTGCGGCCAGGGGGGCGAAGTCTGCCGCCTGATAGGGGTGATGATCGGGAAATGCGTGCAGGGGCAGTGCCAAGCCCAGGCTGCCTAGCGTGCGGGCAAAACGCTGCGGATTGCCGATCCCGGCGACCGCCACCAGACGCGCACCTTGAAAGTCGGCTGCTTGCCGGCGTCGCTCGGGGTGGTTGACCTGGTAAAAATCCTGCGGCTCAAGGTGCATGATGAAGGCAGGCGGCGTGGCGGCAGCCGGCGCGACCGGGCTGCCGTTGTAGACGATGGCATCCACCCGCTGCAAGCGGCGCAGCGGTTCCCGTAGCGGACCTTGCGGCAGCAGGGCCTGGCTGCCCCAAGGGGCTGCACCGTCGATCACGCAGATTTCCACATCACGCTGCAGACGGTAGTGCTGCAGGCCGTCGTCGCACAGGATGAGGTTAACTTCAGGGTGTGCGGCCAGCAGGGCATGCGCTGCGGCCACCCGGTCCTGCCCCACCCACACTGGCACCTCATGGTCGTACAGTTGCTGCGCCAGCAGTACCGGCTCATCGCCGGTCAGAGCCGGATCACTGCTGGGGTGGACGGCTTGTGGTTGACGATGGCTGCCGCCATAGCCCCGGCTGACAATGGCCGGATGCCAGCCACGTTCGCGCAGGGAGCGGGCCAGCCAGGCGGTCAGGGGCGTTTTGCCACTGCCGCCAACATGGATGTTGCCCACCACGACGACCGGCACCGGCAGCTGCACCGAGCGCAACAGGCCGACCCGGTAGAGGGCGCGCCGCAGGCTGGCCAGCAGCCCGTACAGCCGGGCGGGCCACCACAAAACAAAGCGCCGCCAACTGGGGCGGCGCCATTCTGCGGTCAGGCCCCGCATGGTTTACTTGCCGGGTGTCTGTTCATCAATGGCAAAGGTGACTTTGGCAAAGCCGACGCTCTGGGCGGCTTCCATTACCAGCACCACATTCTGGTGCTTGGCATCCTTGTCGGCATTGATGACCACCACCGGGTCCTTGTTGTCACCCGCTGCCTGTTGCAGGGCGGCCTTGATACCGGCCAGATCCGTCTGGTTCAGCGGCTGGTTATTGATGTTGAAACGGCCCTGTGCGTCGATGGCCACATTCAGCATCTTGTCCTTGGGATCGCTGACGCTGGCGGCTTCCTCGGTTGACGGCAGGTTGATCTGCAACTCGGCAAACCGGGAGTAGGTGGTGGTGACCATCAGGAAGATTAGGATCACCAGCAGCAAGTCGATCAACGGGATGAAGTTGATCTCCGGTTCTTCCCGGTGCTTGGCGCGACGGAAGTTCATGGCGGCTTAACCTTGCCGTTCGCCGTGGAGAATTTCCACCAGCTTGATGGCCTGCTGCTCCATCTCCACCAGCAGCTGATCCACCTTGGTGCGGAAATGGCGATAGAAGGCCATGCTGGGTACCGCGACGATGATGCCGAAGGCGGTGTTGTACAGGGCAACCGAGATACCATGTGCCAGCTCTGCAGGGTTTTGCCCGGTGCTGCCGCCACCGGCACCAAAGATTTCGATCATGCCCACCACCGTGCCAAACAGGCCAAGCAGCGGCGACATGGCGGCGATGGTGCCGAGGGTGGTCAGGAAGCGCTCCAGCTCGATGGAGGCAGCACGTCCGGCTTCCTCGATGGATTCTTTCATGATCTCGCGCGAGCTGCCCACGTTTTTCAGGCCGGATGCAAACACGCGCGACATCAGCGGCGCGCGCGGATCAATCAGCTTCTTCAGCAAGGCTTCGTTCACACCGTGCTGGCGGTATTCCTGCACCACTTCCCGCAACAGGCCCGACGGGATGATGTTGCCGGACCGCAGCGACCAGGCGCGCTCGATGATGATGGCCAGCGCCGCAATCGAAGAGACGATCAACAACCAGATCGGCCAGCCGGCCGCTTGAATGATGGAATACACAACTGTTCCTTCTTGGTGAAACAACCCGGCGCTATGGCGCTGCGGTTACAATGGATACCGAATCAGGCGTCCGGCGCAAGGATACCATGAACCGCCCGTTCGCTGCGCCATGCCGTTGGGGTAAAGCGGCGCCAGTGCGCATGCTAAGCGATTGTTTTCTCCTCAGCAAGACGGGGGCTACTTTAAGAATGTGGGCTAAGCCCGTCATCCATCACGGTTTTTTGGATTTACCCACAAAAGCTGTGGATAACTTTGTGGGCAACATTTGCAAAAGTGCGCTAACCCCCCGATGGTAAAGGAAGTTTTGTAGCTTGCCAGCTTCTTGGACAGTGTTTTTTATCTTTTAAAATCAATAACATAATTCTTTTGTTGACAAGATGACGCCCAGATTGCATGTTGCAGTGCGGGGCTTGACAAGGTGTGGATGAGTTGACCTTTACTGCAATGACAAATGAATTATCAGTGGCGGTAGTCCCGGTTTCCATGCTCAATCAACGGGTTGCCGATCTGCTGGCGGGCCAGTTGCCGCCCATGTGGGTCAGTGGTGAGGTGTCCAATCTCACCCGGGCGGCCTCTGGCCACTGGTACTTTGTGCTGAAAGACGAGCACGCCCAGGTGCGTTGCGTGATGTTCCGACACAAGGCGCAGTACGTGGCGTGGCCGGTCAGCAATGGCGACAAGGTGGAGCTGTATGCCAGCGCAGGGTTGTACGCCGCGCGTGGCGAATTTCAACTGGGGGTCGACAGCATGCGGCAAGCCGGGCGTGGTGCCCTGTTTGCTGCTTATGAGGCGCTCAAGCAGCGTTTGCAGGCCGCTGGTCTGTTCGATCCGGACAGCAAGCGCGCTTTGCCTGCGCATCCGGCAGCCATCGGGGTGATCACCTCACCGCAAGCCGCCGCCTTGCGTGACGTGCTCACGGCGCTGCGCCGGCGCGCGCCGCACATTCCGGTCATCCTCTACCCGGCACCGGTGCAGGGGGACGGTGCCGCCCCCTTGTTGCGGCGGGCCATCGAGCAAGCTAACGATCGCGCCGAAGTGTCGGTGCTGATTCTGTGCCGGGGCGGCGGCTCGATTGAAGACCTGTGGGCATTCAATGATGAGGCGCTGGCGCATGCCATTGCCGCCAGCCGGATTCCGCTGGTCAGCGGGGTGGGGCATGAAACCGACTTCACCATCGCTGATTTTGTCGCCGATGTGCGGGCCGCCACGCCCACCGCAGCGGCTGAGCTGGTGTCGCCGGATGGGCTGGCCATGCGTCAGCACCTGGGGCAGCTGCAGCGCCGCTTGCAGCGTGCCGTGGCGCGCCAACTGGAGCCGCGCATGCAGCAGCTCGACTATCTGGCGCGGCGGCTGTTGCACCCGGGCCAGCGCATTGCCCAGCAGCAGGCGGTATTACAGCAATGGCAACAACGCTGGCAGCGTGCTGGTAGCCAATTGCTGCAACAGCGCCAGCATCGCCTGCAACAGTTGCGCTGGCGCTGGCAGGCATGCCGTCCTGATTTGCCAAGGCTGGCACACCGCTTGAGCCAGCTGCAAAGCCGCCTCGGCCCCAGCCTGCAGCGCCAGCTGCAAAACCATGCGCACCGCCTGAATACGCTGGCAGCACGGCTACAGGCGCTGGACCCGACAGCGGTGCTGGCGCGGGGCTACAGCCTGGTGACCACGGCCAACGGGCAAGTGGTGCGCCAGCCGGGGCAGGTACGTACGGGCGATGCCTTGCTCATTCAGCTGGCAGAAGGGCAGCTGCAGGCGCGGGTCAGCCCGCCTGCGCCGCAGCAACAAACGTTGCCGCTGGAGCTGCCCAAGACAGACGGTGCTTGAAGAAGGCGCCCGCTTCCCCCATATTCAACAATTCATATGATTGACGCTCAGCCACAGGATTTTGCATGAACACCAACCCGAACCGCACCGACCTGATCCCGGTGACCATTCTGACCGGCTTTCTGGGGGCGGGTAAAACCACCTTGCTTAACCGCGTGCTGCAGGAGCAGCACGGCCAGAAGATTGCCGTGATCGAAAACGAATTCGGCGAAGTGGGCATCGACAACGAACTGCTGGTGCAGGACACCGAGCAGGTGGTGGAGATGAACAATGGCTGCATCTGCTGCACCGTGCGGGGCGACCTGCAGCGTATCCTGCTGGAGCTGGCGGGCAAGCGCGCGCTGGGGCAATTGCAGTTTGAGCGGGTGATCATCGAGACCACCGGTCTGGCCGACCCTGGCCCGGTGGCGCAGACCTTCTTCTTTGATGAAGACGTACAGAAGCTGTACCTGCTGGATGCGGTGTTGACGGTGGTGGATGCCAAGCATGGCCAGCAGCAGTTGGACCGTGAAGAAACCGCGCAGAAGCAGGTGGCGTTTGCCGACCGCATCCTGTTGTCCAAGACCGATCTGGTCAGCGAGGCCGAGCGCGCGGACCTGAGCCACCGCTTGGTACAGATGAACCCGCGTGCGCAGATTCAGGCGGTGCATTTTGGCGAGGCCCCGCTCGACACCATCCTCGACATCCGTGGCTTCAACCTCAACGCCCGGCTGGACATCAACCCGGATTTTCTCAACCCTGGCGAGGCGCATGATCACCACGATTGCCACGATGCGCATTGTGATGATCCGGCCCATCATCACCATCACGAACATGGCGAGCATTGCGACCACGACCACTGCGAGCACGAACACCACCACCATCACGCGCCGCATCGGCATCTGGATGCGGTGCAGTCCTTCGTGTTCCGCAGCGAGCGGGCATTTGACATGCACAAGCTGGAGGAAACCCTCAGCAAGCTGCTGGAAGCCTATGGCAACGACCTCTACCGCTACAAAGGCCTGCTCTACATCGCCAAAGAGCCGCGTCAGGTGGTGTTCCAAGGGGTGCACATGATGATGGGCAGCAATTTTGGCCGCCGCTGGAACGATGGCGAAAAGAAATCCAACCTGCTGGTGTTCATCGGGCGGCAATTGCCACGCGAGCTGATCGAGCAGGAGCTGGAACGCTGCCTGATGGCACCGAAGCGCTGAGCCATGGACGACCCGGCCCCCCACCTGACCACAGCCGAGGGGCCGCACCCGCTCGCACCCCGTGAGCGGGCCCATTTCTTTCGCCACCCGGCGCTGCCCGACAGTGACCTGCTGACGGCGCACTTCATTGAGCACCGCTTTACGCCGCACTGGCATGATTTCTACGCCATACCGGTGATTGAAACCGGCGCCGAGGCCTTTCAATACGGAGGGAAGCATCTGGTGGTGTCGCCGGGGCGGATGGGGGTGGTCAATCCCGGCGAAGTGCATACGGGAGAGGCGGTGTCCGCCGAGGGTTGGCGCTACCGGGTGTTCTACCCGACGGTTCCGGTGATGCAGCAGCTGGCGGATGAGTTGGCCGGGCGACCTGCACCGCTGCCCTGGTTTCCGGTCAAGGTGGTGGAGGATGCGCCGCTATGTGGGGTGCTGGATGCAGCACATCGAGTACTGGAGCAGGGGAATGACCCCTTGCAGGCGGAAAGTCTGCTGGTCAATGGCCTGAGCCTGCTGCTGCAACGCCACGCGGGCACCCGCTCTGACCGTGCGCTGCATTACCGTGACGATGCTCGGGTCCAACAGATGTTACTGCGATTGGCGGATGACCCGGCGCAGGAGCTCAACCTGCAAATGCTGGCGGATCAGGTGGGGCTGTCCCGCTACCACGCCGTACGGCTGTTTTCACAAACGGTCGGCATGCCACCCCACGCCTGGCGGGTGCAGCTGCGCGTCAACCGTGCCGCTGCCGCACTGCGGCGTGGCGTACCGGTGGCGCAAGTCGCGCTGGATGCCGGGTTCACCGACCAGAGCCATTTCACCCGCCATTTCAAGCGTGCGTTTGGTGTGGCACCGGGTCGTTGGCAGCAGGCTCGACGCGCGGCATAGCAAGAACGTACAAGCCAGCTACCCAGGGGTTACGTATGCTGAGGGTGAAAGGAGTTCATTCTCATGCATACCCCACGTTCTGCCTTGCTGGAAGGCGTGCGCGACACCTTGCCCATGCTGGTCGGTGCCGCCCCGTTTGGCATGATTTTCGGCACCCTGGCGGTGGGCTCGGCCATGCAGATATGGCATGGCTCGCTGATGTCCGCCACCGTCTATGCCGGTTCCAGCCAGCTCATCGCGGTGGGGCTGGTGGCCGGTCATGCCTCACTGCTGTTAATCTGGCTGACCACCTTTGTGGTGAACCTGCGCCATGCCCTGTATTCCGCCACCTTGCTGCCACACGTCGCCCATCTGCCGCTGCGTTGGCGAGCAGGGTTGGGGGCGTTGCTGACGGATGAGACCTTTGCCGTGATGGTGGGCCATTATCGCCTGCATCCGCAGCACAGCCACAGCCACTGGTATTTCCTCGGCTCAGCCGGATCCATGTATCTCAACTGGCAAAGCTGGACGCTGCTGGGGGTGCTGTTTGGTGCGGCATTCCCTGCCTTGCAGCAGTGGGGGCTGGATTTTGCCATGGTGGTGACCTTCATCGGCATCGTGGTGCCACAGCTCAAGCAGCGCCCGCAACTGCTGGCGGCACTCACCGCCGGTGCGGTGGCCTTGCTGGGCCGACATTGGCCCTATAAGGGCGGGCTGATGCTGGCCATCCTGGCTGGCGTGGCCGCAGGAGTTTGGGCGCATGCCAGAACATCGACCGTCGTGCAGGAGGCCGCATGAACTACACCGTGATGATTCTGGGCATGGCCTTGATTACCGTCTTGACCAAGGCGTCTTTCTTTCTGCTGGGAGATCGGGTCACCTTCCCCCCGGCCTTGCAGCGGGCACTGGCTTTTGTGCCGGTGACGGTGCTCACCGCACTGATTGTGCCCATGGTGCTGGCACCGCACGAGCAGGGCGTTGAGCTGCACTGGCGTAATCCGCAGCTGATCGGTGCGCTGGTGGCGATTGCGGTCTGCCTGCGCTGGCGTAACCAGCTGCTGACCATTGTGTTGGGTCTGGCCGCGTATTTTGCCTGGCGGGCAGCGCTGCTCTGATCAGTGGGCAGGCCCAGCGTCCAGCCAGCGCTGAACCTGTTGCTCGACCTGTTGCGGCAGGTCGGCCGCCAGACAGTCGAGCAACTGCCAGCCGGGCAGGCCACGCAGCCAGGTCATCTGCCGCTTGGCCAGCTGGCGAGTGGCGGCGATGCCTTTGTCGATCAGGGTCGGCAGATTGTCTTCACCGGCCAGATGCAGCCAGGCCTGCCGGTAACCCACACAGCGCATGCTGGGCAAGTCCGGGTGTAGCGCCGGGTAGCGCTGCTGCAGCTCGCGAACCTCATCCAGCAGGCCATCCTGCAGCATCTGCCGGAAACGCAGCGCAATGCGCTCATGCAGCACTGCACGGTCGGAGGGGTGTAGCGCCAGCTGCAGGGTGCGGTAGGGTAGCGGGCTGGCTTGCTGCCGCGCCAGCAAGGCCGACATCGGCTCGCCGCTCAGCAGGCAGATTTCCAGCGCCCGCTGGATGCGCTGGCTGTCGGTCGGGTGCAGACGGGCTGCGGTGGTCGGGTCGAGGCTGGCCAGACGGGCATGCAGCGCGGCCAGACCATCTGTGCGGGCATCGGCCTCCAGTTGCGCGCGCAAGGCGGGGTCCGCCTCCGGCAGGTCCGACAATCCCTCCAGCAGCGCCTTGTAGTACAGCATGGTGCCGCCCACCAGCAGCGGGATCTTGCCGCGTGCGGTGATTTCTGCCATCACCTGCAAGGCATCGTTGCGAAACTGCGCGGCCGAATAAGCCTCCAGCGGACTGATCAGGTCAATCAGGTGGTGCGGTGCGCGTGCCAGTGTGGCGGCATCCGGCTTGGCGGTGCCAATATTCATGTCGCGATAGACCAGCGCCGAATCGACGCTGACCAGCTCGACAGGCAGCTGCCGCTCCAGCAGGTGAATGGCGCAGGCGGTTTTGCCGCTGGCGGTCGGCCCGGCCAGCAGAATCAGTGGGGGCAAGGCGGGTGTCATTGGCCGCGCAGGAACAGTTTGTCGAGGTCAGCCAGCGTGAGCTGAAACCAGGTCGGGCGGCCATGGTTGCACTGCCCGGAGCGTTCGGTGGCTTCCATCTCGCGCAGCAGGGCGTTCATTTCCGGCACCGTGAGATGGCGGTTGGCGCGCACGGCGCCGTGGCAGGCCATGGTGGCGAGCAGTTCGTTGCGCCGGGCGGTCAGCACATCACTGCTGCCGACTTCCGCCAGGTCTTTCAGCACATCCCGTGCCAGCGCAATGCTGTCGGCCTGCTGCAAGGCCACCGGTACGGCGCGCAAGGCTAAATGCGTTGGCGAAACGGGGGCCAGCTCAAAGCCCAGCCGTGACAACGCCTCGCTTTGCTGGCTGGCGGTCGCCATCTCCAGGCTGGTGGCGTGGAAGCTGGCAGGAATCAGCAAGGGCTGGCTGACCACACTGTGCTGATCCAGTGCGGATTTCAGTTTTTCGTACAGAATGCGCTCGTGGGCGGCGTGCATGTCCACCACGATCAGGCCATGCTCGTTTTGCGCCAGCACATAGATGCCTTGCAGCTGTGCCAAGGCGTAGCCCAATGGCGGGGCATCGGTGGCGGCAGGGAGTGCCGGGGGCGCTTGCGGCAGGTCGTCCAGCGGCTTCAGGGCGGCAAAATAGTTCGGAACGGCCTCGGCAACACCCAGCGGCATCCGTGCTTGTTCATAGCGCGGCGCGGCTGCCCAGCCATTGCCTGCCGTTGGAGCGGGGCTGGCCGTCATCACCGGTGGCATGGGCGTGAAGCCGGGTTCGGTAACCGGGTGGCCGCTTCCTGCCACCGTACCCGCCAGAATCTGTTGCACGGTCGATTTCAGCAAGCGGTACACCGCGCTGCTATCGCGGAACTTCACCTCGCTCTTCTGCGGGTGTACGTTCACGTCCACCAACTCTGGCGGCAACTGGAAGAACAGCGCATACACCGGGTGGCGCTCGTGATGCAGTACATCGCGGTAAGCCTCGCGCAGCGCATGGCTGACCAGTTTGTCGCGGATAAAGCGGCCATTGACGAAAAAATACTGCGCATCGCGCCCGGCACGGGACTGGGTCGGGCTGCCGACCAGGCCAGAGAGCTGCAGCATCCCGTTTTCGGCAGCCACACTCAGGCCGTCTTCCAGAAAATGCTCGCCCAGAATGGCGGCAATGCGCTGGTGGCTGCTTTGTCGTGGCAAGCGCCAGCTGATACGGCCATTATGGCTGAGGGTAAACGCCACCTGTGGCCAGGCCAGCGCCATGCGCTTGAAGGTATCCTCGCAATGCCCGTACTCGGTGGCTTCGGTCTTGAGGAATTTACGGCGCGCAGGGGTGTTGTAGTAGAGGTCGTGCACCTCCACCACAGTACCGGCGCTGAGTGCGGCGGGCTCGGGCTGGGAGAGTTCGCCACCTTGTGCTTCCACTTTCCAGGCGTGATCCGCACCCACCGCGCGACTGGTCAGCGACAGGCGGGAAACGGAAGCGATACTGGCAAGCCCCTCGCCACGAAAACCGAGGGTACCGACCTGCTCCAGGTCCTCCAGCTGGCGAATCTTGCTGGTGGCGTGGCGCGCCAGTGCCAGCGGCAATTCAGCCACCGGGATACCGCCACCATTGTCGCTCACGCGAATCAGCTGAATGCCGCCTTGCTGCAGCTGTACCTGGATATCATCGGCGCCCGCATCCAGGCTGTTTTCCAGCATTTCCTTGAGGGCAGAAGCCGGGCGCTCCACCACCTCACCAGCAGCAATCTGGTTGATCAGATGGTCGGGCAACAGGGCAATGGCAGGCATGCGGAACGTCGTCAAAAAGCAGGGAATCCGGTTCATGACCGGCTGGCCGAGTATAGCAAGAATGGGGCATGCCTGTCCGAGTTGCGCCTTGACGAAGCGAGAGACGTCAACTATCACCAAACATAAGTGCTGCCGCAGCGGCACAGATCAAGCATGGCCCGCATGGCATATGCCATGACCGAATAATCATGCCTCGAGGTGCAAGGTGGGAGTGCTACAGAAACTGAACAATCGCTGGATACAGGGCAGCCTGCTGGTGCTGCTGCAGGCCGTGTTGTGGCAGATGGGCTGGCTGGACTGGCGTATCGCCCTGCTGCAGTTGCTGATGTGGGTGGGTTTGCTGTGCGTACGGCGCGAAGGTGGTGTGCAGGCTCCGCCACGTGAGCGTCACAGTGGCCACACCACAGTGGCCGAGCAGCAAGTGTTTGAAACCCTGTGCGCCGCGGATAACGAGTTCCTGCATCAGTTTGCCATTTCCGAGTCCGAGATGGTGCGGGTGCGCACCATCCTGGGTGATGCCATCGACACCCTGATCAACAGCTTTACCAGCATTACCCGGCAAGCCGCGTCGCAGCAGCAGATTGCCCAGGCGCTGACCCGGGGTGAAGTGGAAACCGAGCAAGGTCAGTCCATCACCTTTGAGGACTTTGCCAACGATACTTCGCGCACCCTGTCGCTGTTTGTGGACAGCACGGTGCGCAACAGCACCATCGGCATGGCGCTGGTAGAAAAAATGGATGACATCGCCAAGCAGGTCAAGCTGGTACTTGGCTTTGTGGGCGACATTGAAGCCATTGCCAAGCAGACCAACCTGCTGGCGCTGAACGCGGCCATTGAAGCCGCACGGGCCGGGGAGGCCGGGCGTGGCTTTGCCGTGGTGGCCGACGAAGTGCGCAACCTTTCCTTGCGCACCAACCAGTTCAGCCAGCAGATTCGCGACAATATTGGCCTGGTCCACTCCTCGGTGACAGATGCCGAAGGCCGTATTGCCGAGCTGGCCGCCCAGGACATGAACTTTGCCTTGCAGTCCAAGATGCGGGTGGAGCGCACCATGTCCGCCATTCGTGCGCTCAATGTCAGCATGGGTGAGGCGGTGGATCAACTCTCCGACATTGCCGGCGTGGTCGAGCAGGATACCAACCAGGCCATTCGCTCTCTGCAGTTCCAGGATCTGGTCAACCAGCTGGTGACGCATACCTCACGACGCATGGAAAACATGGCGCGCCTCTGCGAGCAATTGACCAGCATGCAGCAGGAGCTGGCTGCGCAGCCCCAGTTATTGAAACAAGCCGCCTTCCTGCAACGCATTCCGGATATCGCAGAAGAGGTTCGCCAGCAGATTGCGGCATTGCATGCAGATGTGGAATTCAACCCGGTTAGCCAGAATACCATGGACACCGGCGATATAGAGCTGTTCTGACCCCAGCCGACAACACTCAACACCTGGAGCACATATGGCCAAGAACATACTCACCGTGGATGACTCGGCGTCCATCCGGCAGATGGTGGTATACACCCTGAAAACAGCGGGTTATCAGGTACAGGAAGCGGTGGATGGCAATGCCGGGCTGGCGGCAGCCCGCGGCACACCGTTTGACCTGATCCTGACCGATCAGAACATGCCGGGCATGGATGGCCTTACCCTGATCAAGTCTTTGCGTGCGCTGCCGACCTATCGCACCACGCCGATCCTGATGCTGACCACCGAAGCAGGCGACGCCATGAAGCAGCAAGGCCGTGCTGCCGGCGCGACGGGCTGGCTGGTCAAGCCTTTCGATCCGCAAAAGCTGCTCGATGTCGTGAAAAAGGTCATCGGCTAACCTCGGCCCACCGGGTCATCGGCAGACGGAGCGGGTGATGAGCATAGACATGTCGCAGTTTCACCAGGTCTTCTTCGAGGAGGCGGCGGAACACCTGGGAGAGATGGAGTCCTTGCTACTGGCGCTGGATATTCAGCAGCCGGACGATGAGGCTTTGAATGCCATCTTTCGGGCCGCGCACTCGATCAAGGGTGGCGCCGGTACGTTTGGCTTCAATGACCTGACTGAAGTCACCCATATTCTGGAAAACCTGCTCGATCGTATTCGCAAGCATGAGCTCAAGCTAAGCAGTGAAATGGTGGATGTGTTTCTGCAAGCGGGCGATGTGCTGAAGAACTTGCTGGCGGCTCACCAAGGTCAGGGAGAGGCGGATGATGCGGCCAGCCAGCTGATCTGTGACCGACTGACGGCATTGAGCGGGGGGGCAGATGAAGCACAAGAAACCGCAGGCGGCGGGCTACCGGAAGGCGAGCAACGGCTGCGGCTCACGCTGAAGCTGGATGCTGTGCTGGCGGCCGGGCTGGATCTGGACTCATTGCAGGAGCGGCTTGCGGGCTTTGGCAAACTGGGCAGCATGAGTGAGCAAGATGAGGGCGACGGTGGCAAAACGCGCGAATGGGTGTTTACCACCGCTGCGTCCTGCCAGGACCTCTCCGAGATGCTGGGCTTTCTGCTGCCTGAGTTTGCGTTTACGGTAGCAGACTTCAACGCCGGACTGCAGGACGATGCTGATGGCGGGTTTGGTTTCTTCCCCCCCTTGGAGGGGACCGCTGTCAGCAGTAGCGATGTGCTGGAAGAAGATGAAGGCTTTGGCTTGTTTGCGCCACTTCCCTCCGCGCCGGCCCAGGCCTTGGTGCAGGAAGAGAGTGACGGTTTTGGCCTGTTCACGCCGCTGAGTGAGGCCGAGCAGCAGGCGGATGCGAGTATTGTGCCCGTGGCCGCTGTCGCTGCGCCCGCCAAGGTGCCTGCCGAGAAACCGGCTGCTGCCAAGGCCGCGGCCGCAGGCGCGGCGGCACAGGAAAGCACCTCGATCCGGGTCGGGGTGGAAAAGGTGGACCAGATCATCAATCTGGTCGGTGAGCTGGTGATTACCCAGGCCATGCTGGCGCAGATCGCCGGTCAGTTTGATCCGGTGCTGCATGAACGCCTGTACAACGGTGTAGCCCTGCTCGAGCGCAATACCCGTGAGCTGCAGGAAGCAGCGATGTCGATCCGCATGATGCCGATCTCCTTTGTCTTCAGCCGCTTCCCGCGCGTGGTGCGCGACGTCGCGGCCAAACTGGGCAAGAAGGTGGATCTGGTGACCATCGGCGAAAACACCGAGATGGACAAGGGCCTGATCGAAAAGCTGGCCGACCCGCTCACGCACCTGGTGCGTAATAGCCTGGATCATGGCATTGAGACCAGTGAAGCCCGGCTGGCCAAAGGCAAGCCGGAGCGCGGTACGCTGACGCTGAAGGCCTTCCATCAGGGCGGCAACATCATGATTCAGGTGTCGGACGATGGCGGCGGGCTCAGCCGGGAGCGCATTCTGGCCAAGGCGCGCAGCAATGGCATGACGGTGAGCGACAGCATGACCGATCAGGAAGTGTGGAGCCTGATCTTTGAGGCAGGTTTTTCCACGGCCGAAGTGGTGACCGATGTCTCCGGGCGGGGGGTCGGCATGGATGTGGTTCGCCGCAATATCCAGGGCATGGGCGGCCGTATCGACATTGAGTCGGCGCGAGATCAGGGCACCACCATGTCCATCCGGCTGCCGCTGACGCTGGCGATTCTGGATGGCATGTCGGTTTCGGTCGGGCCGGAGGTATTTGTGATTCCGCTCACCTTCATCGTGGAATCCTTGCAGCCCAGGATGGAAGACATCAACACCGTGGCCGGGCGCGGGGAGCTGATCCATGTGCGCGGTGAATACCTGCCGCTGGTGTGCCTGCACCGGGTGTTCAACATTGAAGACCATGTGGCGAGCTATGACCGCGGGCTGGTGATCATCCTTGAGGCCGATGGCGGCAAGCTGGCGCTGTTTGTGGATGACCTGCTGGGCCAGCAGCAGGTGGTGATCAAGAGTCTGGAAAGCAATTACCGCAAGGTGGCCGGTATTTCCGGGGCCACCATCATGGGCGATGGGCGGGTGGCGCTGATCATCGACGTGGAAGCCCTGTTCAAACTGAGCCAGCAGCAGCCTGCTGCAGCCTGATGCAAGGAATGGTCCGTATGGAAACAGTCAATCAGCACAATGCGGCCAGTGGTGAATACCTGGTCTTTACCCTCGGGCAGGAGGAGTACGGCATCGACATCCTCAAAGTGCAGGAAATCCGGGGCTACGACACGGTGACGACCATTGCCAACTCCCCGGCCTTCATCAAAGGGGTGATCAACCTGCGCGGCACCATCGTGCCGGTGGTGGATTTGCGCATCAAATTTCAGGTGGGCACCGCCACCTACAATCAGTTCACGGTGGTGATCATCCTCAATGTGGCACGCAGGGTGGTTGGCATTGTGGTGGACGGGGTGTCCGACGTGATCACCCTCGGTAATGAGCAGATCCGTCCCGCCCCGGAATTCGGGGCTACGTTGAAGACGGACTATATCCAGGGATTGGGGACGGTGGATGAGCGCATGATCATCCTCGCCGATATCGAAAAACTGATGACCAGCAGCGAAATGGAGTTGATGGACCACTCCATGCAGCCCGCCTGAACTTCCGCAGGGAGATACCAAGTGAACCTGAATGCACTGTCTGTACGTAACAAACTGCTCGGCGGCTTCGGCATCCTGTTGCTGCTTCTGGTGCTGTCCGCACTGCTGACCCGAAACCAGGTCATCAGCATGCAGGGCAACATGGCGGAAATGAGCCGCAGGCATTTCCCCCGCTCGGTACTGGCCAATGATGTCATTGATGCCGTCAACGGCATTGCCCGATCCATCCGCACCACGCAGCTGGCGGATGACAAGGCCCTGGTGGATGAGCAGCGCAAGAAGATCAACGACGCCCGCAGTATCATTGCAGACCGGCTCAAGCAGCTGGAGTCTGCAGAGATGGAGCCGGAAGAGCGTGCCCTGCTTGACAAGGTGAAGTCCACTCGAGACGGATTTGTAGCGGATACCAACGAGTTCCTGCGCCTGTTTGACAGTGGCGACCATGTGGCCTCCAAGACCTACCTGCTGACCAAAACCCGTGAGTCGCAGACTGCCTACCTCGAGGCCATCACGGCTTTGATCGACTTTGAAACCAGTCAGGTCAAAGAGCATGCCACGATGCTCGAGGCCGATGGCAATGCCACCATCAAGATGGTTTTGCTGATCGGGGTGGCGGCGGTGGTCATCGGCGTGCTGCTGGCATTCTGGATTACCCGCAGCATTCTCGGCAGCCTGGGCGGGGAGCTGAGCGTGGCGCTGGCTGCGGTCAAGCGTACGGCGGCGGGCGATTTGCAGACTGCGATTCCGGTGAAGTCGGGTGACAGCAGCAGCCTGCTGGCCAGCATGCAGCAAATGCAGCAGACCCTTCGCACGGCAGCTGAAGCTGCGGTGGCCAATGCCCGCATCAAGAGCGCTCTGGATGGGGTATCCGGCAACGTGATGATTGCGGACAACGACCGCAAGATCATCTACATGAACCGCGCGGTGCTGGACATGCTGCGTGCGGCTGAAGCCGATATCCGCAAGGACCTGCCACAATTCAGCACTGCCAATCTGCAAGGCGCGCTGATCGACACCTTCCACAAGAACCCGGCCCACCAGATGAGCCTGCTGGCCAACCTGACTTCTACCTACAAGTCACGCATCAAGGTGGGGGGACGTACCTTTGACCTGATTGCCAACCCGGTGAAAGATGAACAAGGCAGCCGTCTGGGCAGTGTGGTGGAGTGGGCGGATGTGACCGAGCAGCTGGCTGCCCGTGAGCGTGAATTGCAGGTGGCCGGTGAGAATGCCCGCATCAAGAGTGCGCTGGATGGGGTGTCCAGCAATGTGATGATTGCGGACAACGACCGCAAGATCATCTACATGAACCGCGCGGTACAGGACATGCTGCGTACGGCAGAATCCGATATCCGCAAGGACTTGCCACAATTCAGCACCGCCAACTTGCAAGGCGCGCTGATCGACACCTTCCACAAGAACCCGGCGCACCAGATGAATATGCTGGCCAACCTGAAAGCCACTTACCGTACCAAGATCCAGGTAGGGGGCCGCCACTTCGCCTTGATTGCCAACCCGGTGTTTGGCGAAGCCGGCGAGCGGCTGGGCAGTGTGGTGGAGTGGAGTGACATCACGCAGGAAGTGGCGGTGGAGCAGGAAGTGGACAGCATCATCCAGGCGGCTGGCCGGGGTGACTTCAGCCAGCGTATCGAGATGCAAGGCAAGGCAGGGTTCTTCAAGACCCTGGGCGACGGCGTCAACCGGCTGATGGAAACCAGCGAGCGTGGCCTGAATGATATTGGGCAGGTGTTCAGTGCGCTGGCGCAAGGGGATCTGACCGTCAAGGTGGTGAATGACTACGAAGGGGCTTTCGGTCAGCTGAAGGAAGACAGCACCACCACCATCGACCGCCTGACCGAGATTGTGCTGCAGATCAAGGAGGCCACCGATACCATCAACACGGCATCGCGGGAAATTGCTTCCGGCAACCAGAACCTCAGCCAGCGTACCGAAGAGCAAGCGGCCAGCCTGGAAGAAACTGCGTCCAGCATGGAAGAGCTGACCAGTACGGTGAAGCAGAATGCCGAAAATGCACGTCAGGCCAATCAGCTGGCGCGTGGGGCATCCGATATCGCGGTGAAGGGTGGAGAAGTGGTCAGCGAAGTGGTGACCACCATGCAGGCGATCAGTGGCTCGGCCCGCAAGATCGAAGACATCATCAGCGTGATCGACGGCATTGCCTTCCAGACCAATATCCTGGCCCTGAATGCTGCGGTGGAAGCGGCGCGTGCCGGTGAGCAAGGTCGGGGCTTTGCGGTGGTGGCCAGCGAGGTGCGCAACCTGGCACAACGCTCTGCCGGTGCCGCCAAGGAAATCAAAGCCTTGATCAATGACTCGGTGGAGAAAGTGGACAGTGGCTCCAAGCTGGTGGATGAAGCGGGGCACACCATGGAAGAGATCGTCACCGCTGTGAAGCGGGTCACCGATATCATGAGTGAGATCTCTGCTGCCAGCACTGAGCAAAGCGCGGGCATCGAGCAGGTCAATACCACCATCACCCAGATGGATGACATGACGCAGCAGAATGCGGCACTGGTTGAGCAAGCGGCGGCGGCAGCAGAGAGCTTGCAGGAGCAGGCGCAAGGCTTGACCATCTCGGTCTCGGTGTTCAAGCTGGGTGGCAGCAGCTCGCGAGCACTGGCCGCGCCGGCACCTACGGCGATGGCGACAGCGCGCGCTGCCAGCCCGGCGCGAGGGGGCAGCAGGCCAGCGTCCCTGCCCAAGCCTGTTTCGGATGATGGGGACTGGGAGGAGTTCTGAGCGGCCTCAATGAGCGTCTCCCGGTGTAAGGGCAGACTTGGGCCGGGAGCCCTCCCTACTATCTGGATGAGATCATGTTGAGCGAAGACAAAAGCCGGGAGTTCCACTTCACCGACCAGGATTTTGAGCTGGTGCGTCAGGTGATTTACAAGAAGGCAGGCATCTCGCTGGCAGACAGCAAGAAGCAAATGGTGTACAGCCGGCTGGCCCGTCGGCTGCGGGCACAGGGTTTGACCAGCTTTCAGGCCTATCTCGAGCAGTTGCAACGTAACCCGAACTCGCCGGAATGGGAGGAGTTCACCAATGCGCTGACCACCAATCTGACCTCGTTCTTTCGTGAGGCTCATCACTTTGATCTGCTGAAGGAGCAGCTGAGCAAGACCGCCAAAGATGGGCATCAGGTCAACATCTGGTGTAACGCCGCCAGTACCGGCGAGGAGCCCTATACGCTGGCGATGACCCTGATGGAACATTTTCAGAGTCTGACCCCGAATGCCCGTATTCTGGCCAGTGATCTGGATACCCAGGTGCTGAACAAGGGGCGGACGGGCGTCTATGCGCTGGAGAAACTGGAGAAACTGTCTGCAGACCGGATGCGCCGGTTTTTTCTCCGGGGCAGCGGTGCACATGCCGGTGAAGCACGGGTACGGCAGGAATTGCAGGCGCTGATCACGTTCCGCCAGCTCAATTTGCTGGACGCCAGCTGGCCGATTCGCGGACCATTTGACGCCATTTTTTGCCGCAATGTCATGATCTACTTTGACAAGCCGACCCAGCGGCGCATTCTGGAGAAGTTTGTGCCATTGCTGCGCAAGGATGGGCTGCTGTACGTTGGCCATTCCGAGCATCTGGGGCATGTGTCCGATCTGTTTGTGCCATGTGGCAAGACGGTGTATGGCCTGAAGGGTGTGGTATGAGTGCACGCCTGGAAGAGGAGGTGATTGCCCCCACTTTGTACTTCGACAAGCATTTTGACATCGAAGCCGCCAAGATCCTTCCGGGCGAATACTATGTAACCACGCGTGACATGATGATTGTGACCGTGCTGGGCTCCTGTGTGTCTGCCTGCATCCGTGACCGGGTGTCCGGCATTGGCGGCATGAACCATTTCATGCTGCCCGACGGGCAGGGGGACGGCGACTCTCCGCTGTCGCAATCGGCGCGCTACGGGGCTTATGCCATGGAGGTGCTGATCAATCAGCTGTTGAAGAATGGCGCACGACGCCAGAATCTGGAAGCCAAGGTGTTTGGCGGCGGCAATGTGCTGCGTGGCTTTACCGTGGCAAATGTGGGACAGCGTAATGCCAGTTTCGTGCGGCGCTTCCTGTCCATCGAGAATATCCCCATCTTGTGCGAAGACCTGCTGGACATTTATCCGCGCAAGGTATACTTCTTTGCCCGTACCGGTCGGGTGTTGGTCAAGAAACTGAAGACAGTACACAACAATACCATTGTCCAGCGCGAACGCGATTACAGCACGCGCATCAATTACGGCAGTGCCGAAGGTCAGGTCGAGCTGTTCTGACACAGAAGGGGCGGGGTGCATGGCAAACCCGATCAAGGTGGTGGTGGTGGATGATTCGGCGCTGATCCGCAATCTGCTCAGCGAGATCATCAACCGCAATCGTGACATGCAGGTGGTGGGCGTGGCACAAGACCCGATCGTGGCGCGGGAGGTGATCCGCAATACCAATCCGGATGTGATTACGCTGGATATCGAAATGCCACGCATGGACGGACTCGACTTCCTGGAGAAGCTGATGCGGCTGCGGCCCACACCGGTGCTGATGATTTCGACGCTGACCGAGCGCAGCTCGGAGGCTGCCATGCGCGCGATGGAGCTAGGCGCGGTGGACTACATTGCCAAGCCCAAGTTGGATATTGAGCGCGGTATTCAGGGCTACGCCGATGAGATCAGCGACAAGATTCGGGCGGCAGCTGGTGCGCGGGTGCATGCCCGCAAGCAGGAGATCGCGCCGCGCTTGACGGCGGACAGCATTTTGCCCAGTACACGGCCCAAGATTTTGTCGACTGAAAAGCTGATCATCGTGGGGGCGTCCACCGGTGGCACGGAGGCACTGCGGGACTTTCTGATGCCCTTTCCGCCTGACAGTCCGGCCATCCTGATCACGCAGCATATGCCGGAAATGTTTACCAAGTCGTTTGCCAACCGGCTGGACGGCTTGTGCAAGATCAAGGTCACCGAGGCGGTTCACGGCGAGCGGGTGATGCCGGGACATGCCTATATTGCACCGGGGCATTCGCACATGCTGCTGGCCCGCAGTGGGGCCAATTATGTGATCGAGTTGAATCAGGGTCCGCCGGTCAACCGCCATCGCCCCAGCGTGGATGTGTTGTTCCGTTCAGCGGCCAATGTGGCAGGCGCCAATGCGGTGGGGGTGATCCTCACCGGCATGGGCAAGGACGGTGCATTGGGCATGCTGGAGATGAAGCAGGGCGGGGCGTACAACTTTGCGCAGGATGAAGCGAGCTGTGTGGTATTCGGCATGCCCAAGGAAGCCATCGCGCAAGGCGGGGTGGACGAGATCGTGCCGCTCAACAAGATGGCAGAACGCGTGATGGCGTGGCTGGCGCGATTTGGTCGGCAAACCAACCGGGTGTAGACCATAATGTAATCAGGGCAGATGCACGGGCGGGTTACCGGCAGGTAACCTGAAGCGACAGGTTGATAGCAGGAGAGCATGATGCAGGCAAGTTATACCGTAAATGGGGCCGTGGCGACGGTGACGCTGGCTGGGCGGTTTGATTTCAATGCCCACCGTGAGTTTCGTGATGCCATCGACCGGGCGTTGGCAGAGTCTGCGGTGCGACAACTGGTTCTGGATTTTCGTGCGGTGGATTACATCGACAGCTCGGCACTCGGCATGCTGATGCTGTTGAAGGAAAAAGCCGACAACAACCACAAGCAGGTGACGCTTAGCCATTGCACCGGCTCTGCCAGGCAGGTACTGGAAATTGCCAATTTCAGCAAACTGTTTGTCATGGACTGAGGGCTGACTGCCGGTGGATACCCCGCAAACGCAAGGCATGATCCTGATGGTCGTCGACGACGACCGCATGATTCGCATGTTGTTGAGACGTTTTGCAGAGTCGCTGGGGCACCAGGTGCTGGAGGCGGGGAGTGGCGATGAGGCGCTGCAGATCGCCGAGCAGCAGACACCGGATATTGTCTTGATGGACATGGTGATGCCTGGCATGGATGGCATCACGACAGCTCGTGAGCTGAAAACCCGTGTGGGCGAACGCTGGGTTCCCGTAATTTTCCTGACGGCACTGGATAACGACGCCGACCTGGTGGCCGCCTTGTCCCAGGGGGGTGATGATTACCTGACCAAGCCGGTCAATTTTCCTATCCTGCGTGCCAAGATCAGCGCCTTTGAACGCAGTGTCATGCTGTACAAGCGGGTTCGGGAGCAGGCCATCGAGCTTAGCCGCTACCAGGATCGCGTGATCGAAGAGCAGCGGGTGGCGCAGCACTTGATGGAGCGTATCGTCAACAGCGCCAAGCTGGATGATCCGATGCTGGATTCCTGGATTTCTCCTGCCGAGTTTCTCTCAGGTGACTTGCTCGCAGCCGCACGCACACCGGGTGACGTGCTGTATGTGATGCTGGCCGACGGGGTAGGGCATGGTTTGACGGCCGCGCTCAATGTGCTGCCGGTGACGCAGCCTTTCTACACCATGACCGAGAAGGGCTTCTCCATTGCCGAGATTGCTCGCGAGATCAACAGCAAGGTCAGGCAGATTCTGCCGCGCGACCGCTTCATCTCGGCGGCGCTGGTGTCCGTGGACATGCTGACCAACCGGCTGGAAGTCTGGAATGGAGGCATTCCCAAGCTGCACCTGCTCAATGCACAAGGCGAGGTGGTGTTGCTGTTTCCGTCGCGGCATCTGCCCCTCGGCATCCTGCCGGAAATGCAGTTTGACTCCAAGACGGAATCCTTTGCGCTACAAGAGCCGCTACGGCTGGTGATGTGCTCGGATGGCCTGGTTGAGGCGGAGGACCACGACAGGGCCCCCTTTGGCTATCCACGGCTGCTGCAAGCCGTGCAGCAGGCCCCGCAAGGGGGTGAGGTCGAGCAGGTGCGCCAGTCCGTGGTCGACCATCTGGCCGGCGAGCCGCACCATGATGATATTTCCCTGGTCATTGTCCGCTGTGATCAGGAGCTGGCCGACCGCATCAGCGCGGATCAGCGCGAGCATGATGATGTGTCCGGCAGTGTGCAAAGCGGCTGGAGAATGGCGCTGACGCTGGGGCCGGAAGAACTGAAGTATGTGAATACGGTGCCGCTGTTGATCCATGTGCTGGATCAGGTACGCATTACGCGGCGGCAGCGTTCCGAAGTGTTCCTGATCCTGACAGAATTGTTCGCCAATGCGCTGGACCATGGCATCCTGCTGCTGGAATCCTCTCTTAAGGAGTCGCCGGATGGCATGGACGAGTACTTCATGCTACGCAGCGAACGGCTCACGGCCCTGACCCAGGGCGAAATCACCATTGAGCTGGCCATCTTGCAGGATGAGGCGGAGCCTGTCTTGCAGATCATGGTGACGGACAGCGGGCAGGGCTTTGATCACCAGGGCAAGCTGCAGCAGACCAATGCCCTGCAGGCACTGCGCCCCTCCGGCAAAGGCATTGCGCTGGTGCGCAATCTTTGCCGGGATCTGAACTACAATGCGGCCGGTAACGCCGTTACCGTGTCGTATCCGCTCAAGCATCGCCCGAGGTTGTAGCGGTCATCTGGAGGGGCACCTCCCGGGTGCCCTGGTCACACTCAATCCATATGTTCAAAAATAGTCACCACGCGTTTCACGCCGGAGGTGGTGCGTGCCACTTCCACGGAGTCCGCCTCTTCCTGTCGCTTGACCAGTCCCATCAGGAACACAACGCCATCTTCGGTAAACACTTTGACGTGATTGCTGTTGACCTTGCCGGAGTCCAGCAGACGCGCTTTCACCTTGGAGGTGATGAAACCATCATTGCTGCGGCTGCCCAGGCTGCTGGTCGGGCCCACCACCATCTCATTGAATACGGTCCGCACATTCGGCACCGTTTTGACAATGCGTTCGATGTCCTGCTTGGTCTTGGCATCCGGCACTTCGCCGGTCACCAGCGCTTGCCGGTTGAAGCTGACCACGTTGATATGCACATTGCTGCCACTGAACTTCTCGCCGATCCGGTTTTCGGCCTTCAATTCGATGCCCTGATCTTCCAGCTGGGTGGCCGTGGTGCGGCGATCATCCGCAGACGATGCCCCCAATACCACGCCAGCGCCTACCACCACCGGGCAGCCGCTCAACATCGGCACCAATGCCGTGACCAGCAGCAGGCTGGCCAAGGTACGACGGGAAAACGTATGTTTCATGCTTCCACTCCTAGCAGCAGACAATCCAGTGCGTCGCATAGGCAATGCAACGCCAGTAAATACAGTTCATGCACCCGGGCCGGGTCGGCACAGTGCACCTCCAGCAAAACATCCTGTTCCTGCAGTTGTGCGGCCAGCGCAGCACCCTCCGGGCCGACCAGTGCAATCACCATCAGCCCGCGCTCATGTGCTGCGGCAATGGCCTGCAGCAAAGCGGGGCTGGGCTGATCGCTGCACAGCAACAGCAGGGCGTCCTGTTGGTGGCCCAGTACTTCAATCTGCCGGGCAAAAGCCGTGTCCAGGCTGTCGGTCGCTTGCAGGGCGGCCAGCAAGCCGGCATCCCCAGACAGGTGCAGGGCAGCCAGACCCGGGCGCGCCTGCTGCAGGCGTGTCAGCAGGCGGCTGGCGGCATAGCTGGCCAAGGCCTGGCCATGCGCATCGGCACACAGCAGGATCTTGCCATCCTGCAATAGGCTCTCCACCAGTTTTTCTGCCGCCAGCGCCAGCGGTGTCGCCAGCTCTTCGCCATGCTGCAGGATCTGCGTGGCGCTGTCGGCGCAGTGTTGGTTGATACGGGCAATCAGATCCATGACATCCGCAATAGGGGTAAGGGTTGGTCTGGCATAAAAAGTTCCGGCGGGCCGGTGTGTCACTGGCCGTGGATGGCATCCTTCACCCAGTGCCAGTGCGTGCCCTCCAGTGCCAGTACATCAAAGCGGCATGCCGGCGTCTGAGGCTGGCTGGCCAGATAGTGCTGGGCGGTCAACCATAATTTCTGCTGCTTGCGAGGGCCCACACTGGCGGCAGCACCTCCAAACCGGCTGCTGCTGCGGGCGCGTACTTCAACAAACACCAGCGTATGGCCATCGCGCATGATCAGGTCAATCTCGCCATAGCGGCAACGGTAATTGCGTGCCAGCAGCTGCAAGCCTTGTTTCTGCAGCCAGTTTGCAGCCTCTGCTTCGGCCTTGGCGCCGTCGATCACGGCAGCAGCCGCACTTCATCATTCTGTATTTCGGCGCCGGTCAGCTCGCGCTGGAACTGGCCGTCCGGCAGCAATACCAGACGCCCGCTCACGCCGTCCAGCTCCAATGGCTGTTGGCTTTGGTGGGTCAGCATCTTTTCGGCCAGCCTCCAGGCATCAATGCCCAGCGCATACAGGCGTTCGTTGCTCAGTGACAACGGTACCGGACTGCGGCTGTAGATCATCACCGCCGGATGATCCAGCTGCAACAGCCACGGCATATCGTAGAAACGCAGGTTACGCAGGTCAAAGTTGGCGGGCGACTTGATCTGGCCGGTATAGGCTTGCGAAGTGGCGTACACGGCCACATCCGGTGGCAGATAGGGGCGAATGGTACGGGCGCGGGTGGCGTCGGTCGCCAGGAAAAACACATCGCACTGGCACTGGGCCAGCATCGGTTTGAGCGACGGGTAGTTGGGCTTGACCGTGGGGACATTGACCTGACTCACCATCGTGCCACCCAGCTTCTCCCATTCCGCCACAAACGCCTGTTGCATGCGCTGGTCTACGGCCGAATCCAGGGCCAGCGTGGTGGCGCGCTTCAGGCCAGCCTGCCAGGCTTTGCGTGCGACCAGACGGGCTTCAGCGGCCCCAGACAGGTTGAGCAGATACAGTTTTTCCGGAGCGGGCTGCTCGCTGCTCAGGGTGTTCAAGCCCAAGGTCGGGACGCTGATGGCCTGACGATCCACCAGTGTTTTCAAGGCAGGGATGGTCAAGGGGCCTACCACCACGCGGGCGCCACTACGTACGGCGAGCTGGTAGGTATCCACCACCTCGGCACCTTCGTCCGCCATCGGGTACACCACATACGGCAGCGCGTTGCTGCTGGCGCGCTCGAAGCCTGCCATGAAGCCGGATTTGATGGCGTCGGCTGACGGCCCCAGCGCCTTGGACTGCAAGGGCAGCAGCAAGGCGATGTGTGGCGTCTGCGGGGTGGCCGCTGGCGCACTGGCCGGATTCTCCTCGGCCTGACTGGCGAGGGACAGGCCGAGGCCGTATAGTAAGGCGACAGCAACACGAAACAAGGCAGAAAGGCGCATGGCGCAACCTGATAACAGAACAGTCGGCACATTATATGTGGTCGCTACCCCGATTGGAAATTTGCAAGACCTGACCGTTCGCGCGCGTGATGTGCTGAGCCGGGTGACCTTGCTGGCCGCCGAGGATACCCGGGTGAGCAGCGGTTTGATGCGCCATATCGGTGCCCAGCCCCGTATGCTGGCGGTGCATGAGCACAACGAGCGTGCGGCAGCGGAAAAGCTGTTGCAGCATCTGCAAGCCGGTGAAGATGTGGCGCTGGTATCGGATGCCGGCACGCCGGGTATTTCCGACCCCGGCGCGCGGGTGGTGGCTGCCATGCATCAGGCCGGGGTTCGGGTTGAACCCCTGCCGGGACCCTCCGCCGTCGTGACCGCCCTCTCGGCCAGCGGCTTTGAGCGTACCGCCTTCCGCTTTATCGGCTTTCTGCCGCCCAAACACAACGCCCGGCTGGAAGCGATCCGGGCGCTCAGCGATGCCACCGAGCTACTGGTGCTGTACGAGGCACCACACCGTATCCTGGATTGCATGCAGGACCTGCTGACCGGGCTGGGTGCGGCGCGGGAAGTGGTGGTGTGCCGCGAATTGACCAAGACGTTTGAAACCATCCGCCGTGGCACGCTCGGCGAGCTGCTGCCCTGGATGCAGGCGGACCCCAACCAGCAGCGCGGCGAGTTTGTCATCGTGCTGGATGGTGCGCCGGAGCGGGTCAGTGAGGGGCTGGAAGAGGAGCAGGAGCGGGTGTTACAGATTCTGCTGGCCGAGCTGCCGGTCAAGCAGGCAGTGGCACTGGCCACCCGCATTAGCGGTGCGCCGCGTAACCTGCTGTACAGCCGCGCGCTGGAACTCAAGGCACAGGAGGACTAATGGCGCTGGCGGTGCTGTACAGCCGGGCGCTGGCGGGCTTGCACGCCCCGCTGGTGACGGTGGAAGTGCATCTGGCCAATGGCTTGCCCTCATTTACCCTGGTGGGTTTGCCGGAAGCCGAGGTCAAGGAAAGCCGCGACCGGGTGCGGGCTGCGCTGCAGACTGCTGGCTTTGAACTGCCAGCGCGTCGCATTACCGTTAATCTGGCGCCGGCAGACTTGCCCAAAGAATCGGGCCGTTTCGACCTGCCGATTGCGCTCGGCATCCTGCTGGCCAGTGGCCAGCTGCAGGCCGATGGGGTGGAGCACTACGAGTTTGCCGGTGAGCTGGCCCTGACCGGTCAGCTCCGCCCGATTCGAGGCGCGCTGGCCATGGCACTGGCCACCCAGACGGCCGGACGGCAATTCATCCTGCCGCGCGACAACGCCGATGAGGCCGCGCTGGTACGCGAAGCACAGATTCTGCCCGCCGACACGCTGCTGGCAGTGTGCGCGCACCTGAATGGCCGTGAGCGGTTGCCGGGCTGGCAGGGGCAAGCGCAAGGTGTCGCGCGACACTATCCGGACCTGCGCGACATCAAAGGCCAGGCCCAGGCCAAGCGGGCGCTGGAAGTGGCGGCGGCAGGACAGCACTCCTTGCTGCTGTTTGGTCCGCCGGGAACCGGGAAGTCCATGTTGGCACAACGGCTGCCCGGCCTGTTGCCACCGATGAGCGAGCAGGAAGCGCTGGAAGCCGCCATGGTGCAGTCGCTGGGCTCCGGCGGCTGGCAAGCCCGGCACTGGGGGCAGCGGCCCTACCGCGACCCGCATCACAGTGCCAGTAGTGTGGCGCTGGTGGGTGGTGGCAGTTCACCGCGCCCCGGTGAGGTCAGCCTGGCCCATCACGGCATCCTGTTTCTGGACGAGTTGCCCGAGTTTGACCGCAAGGTACTGGAGGTCTTGCGCGAGCCGCTGGAGGCCGGGCGCATCACCATTTCACGTGCGGCGCAGCAAGCCGATTTCCCGGCGCGTTTTCAGCTGGTGGCCGCCATGAACCCTTGCCCCTGTGGTTACCATGGTCATCCGTCTGGGCGCTGCCGCTGCACGCCGGATCAGGTGCAACGCTATCGCGGGCGCTTGTCCGGCCCGCTGCTTGACCGCATTGACCTGACGCTGGAAGTGCCCAGTGTGCCGCCAGAGCAACTGGCAGCCATGCCGGATGGCGAATCCAGCGAGGCGGTGCAGCAGCGGGTGGCGCAGGCGCATGCTCGGCAGCAGCAACGACAAGGCATGCCCAACGCCCGCCTCGGTAGCCGTGAGCTGGAACAGTTCTGCGTACTGGACCCGACTGCACAGAACATGCTGACCCAGGCCAGCCAGCGACTGAACCTGTCGGCCCGTGCCTACCATCGCATTCTGCGGGTAGCCCGCACCGTGGCCGACCTGGCCGGGCGGGATGCTTTGCAGGTCACCGATGTGGCGGAAGCCATCCAGTACCGGCGAGGTTTGTAACCTTATTCACGATTCAGTACGGCTGAGTTGGAATCGTTGAACCGCCTGCAGCAAGGCGGTGCTTTGTTGCTCAAGGGCGTGGCTGGTGGCGCTGGCTTGCAGCAGGGTGGAATGGTTGGTGCTGCTCATGTCAGCGACCCGCTCGGTATCCTGTGCCACCAGATGATTGGCCTGGACTTGCTCTTGCAGTGCGATGGTGATTTCTGACACTGAACTCAAGGCCGCCTGCACATGGCTGCCAATCGCATTCAACTGCTCTCGAGTGGTGGTGGCAGTTTCCATGGTGGCCTTGACCTGACGAACATTGTTTTGCATGCGTTCCACGGTCTGCCCTGTCTGCTGCGTAATGCGAGAGACCACTTGGGTAATGTCACTGGTGGCAGTGGAGGTATGCTCAGCCAGTTTGCGAACCTCGTCCGCAACCACCGCAAAGCCTCGCCCCATTTCGCCTGCACGCGCAGCCTCAATGGAGGCATTCAGCGCCAGCAGGTTGGTTTGCTCGGCGATGGACGCAATCACCTTGACCATGCCATTGATTTCAGTACTGCTCTCGGCCAAGGTATGTACCTGTTGTGCAGAGTCCTGGATGGAGTGGCTCAAGCGCTCCAGCTCCAGATGCATGTCCCCGATCCGGGTCAGGGCGTGCCGGGCGGCGCTATCGGTAGCTTGAACCCCTTCACGGGCATGTGTCGCGTTGTCCTTGATCACGGCTATGCTGGTGGCGGACTGCTCAACCGCTGCCGCAATCGAGCTGGTGGCTTCGTCCAGGGTATCGGTAGCCGAGACGGCATGATTGACCGATTCGCCCATATGTCGGGATTGGTCGTTCAATTGTCTGGCCAAGCTACTGATCTGTTCTACCAGAGCATGAAGCTGTTGCCGCATCACCCCCAGCGAGGTCAGCAACAGGCCGGTTTCATCCTGGCCAGCGGCAGGGGGCAAGGCACTCAGATCACCTTGTGCGATGGTCTGCGCATAATGCACGGCGGTTCTCAGCGGCACAACAATGCTGCGGGCGATCCAGCGGCTCAGCAACAGGCTGATGGCAATCGCTGCCAGCAGCAGTCCGATGCTGATGGTGAGGGTGCGTTGGTATTGCTGCTCGCCGTCCTGATAGAGTCGCTGAGCTTCGCGTAACTGCAGGTCTATCAGTTCAGAGATTTTGCCAGATACCGGGTCGATGACTGGGTACATGTTCTTTGCGGCATATTGAGCCACAGCCTCTGCATTATTCTGCCGAATGAGGCCCAGCAGCTGGCTGATTGAGGTATCCGCCTGTTTCATCAGGGTGTCCGCCTCACCGGCCAGACGTGCTTCGTCTGGCGTCAGATAGGTGCTGCGATAGGCCTGCCATTCCTTGGCGATGGTTGCCCGGGCGGTTTCGATGCTTTGCTGGGCTGCCGTGGCATTCAGGTTGCCATTGCGCAGCTTGTGCGTGGTATCAACGATGTTGACCGCATACATGTCGGCCACCACTTTCAGCTGCTTGAGTGGAACCACCCGGTCATTGTAGGTGCTGGCAAAATCCTGATTGATGGCGCGCATGTTATAGAGGCTGACCAATCCGGTGAGTACAATCAACAGCAATAGACAGCCTCCCAGCAAGTACAATCGGGAAGCGATATGACGTTTGAGCATGCTGCACCCTCCGGACAGGGATTCAGTCAGATGGAACCACTTTCTTTTCAACCTAGTCCATGATCAGGGAAATGCAATGCTGGCCACAGTTTGCGGCCGAAACGGGCAAGCTACTCCCCGAAATTTAAAGGAGCCGTGATGACGGTTGACACACGACACACCATTCTGCGATTCATCGTGGCCCCGATCGAACGCTTCACGGCGCTGTCTGCCGCCAGTGGTATTGTTCTGTTGCTGGCGACAGCCGCCGCCTTGCTGTGGGTGAACCTGGGTGGGGAGCATGCTTACCATGCCTTGTGGGAGCTGCCGGCCGGGTTGAGTCTGGCCGGGCTTGGCTTGCAGTTGCCGCTGCATGCCTGGATCAATGATGGCCTGATGGCGGTGTTTTTCCTGCTGGTCGGGCTGGAGATCAAGCGAGAGTTGCTAGTGGGCGAACTGGCCAGCCTGCGGCAAGCGGCGCTGCCGGTGGTGGGGGCCATTGGTGGCATGCTGGTCCCCGCGGCCCTCTATCTGTATTTCAACCCGCACCCGCCGGCTGCCAACGGCTGGGGGGTGCCGATGGCCACCGACATTGCCTTTGCGCTGGGGGTGCTGACCTTGCTGGGCAACCGGGTGCCGCCATCACTGCGGGTGTTTCTGGCGGCACTGGCGATTGCCGATGACCTGGGTGCGGTGCTGGTCATCGCGCTGTTCTACAGCGGTGCCTTGCAGTGGGACATGCTGCTGGCTGCAGGTGGGGTGTGGGTGGTGCTGCTGCTGGGCAACCGGCTGGGGGTGCGCAGCCTGTGGTTTTACCTGTTGCCGGGGGTGGCCCTGTGGTATCTGGTGCTGCAATCCGGGGTGCACGCCACGGTGGCAGGCGTGTTGCTGGCGTTTGCCATTCCGGCCCGCCCGCAGGTGGCGCCGGGGCTGTTTCTCAAGGATGCACAGCGCCTGCTGAACGATCTGGCACAGCGTGACCCCAACCGCCTGTCGCTGTTGCTCACCGATCAGGAAGCACAAAACATCGTGCATGGACTGGAGGCGGGCTGCGAAGCTATCCAGGCCCCACTGCAACGGCTGGAGCATGGCTTGCACGGCGTGGTCGCGTTTCTGATCATGCCGCTGTTTGCCTTCGCCAATGCTGGCATCCATCTGGATGCCAGCCTGCTGACCACCCTGCAGCAACCGCTAGCACTCGGCATTGTCGCCGGGCTGGTGCTGGGCAAGCCCTTGGGCATCCTGCTACTGTGCGGGCTGGCGCGGCTGCTCCGTTTGGCGCGGCTGCCCGAAGGTGCACGCTGGCGTGACCTGTTTGGTGTTGGCTTGCTGGCGGGGATGGGCTTTACCATGTCGATCTTCATCGCCAGCCTGGCCTATCCGCTGCCTGAGCAACTGGAGCAGGCCAAGGGCGCCATTCTGCTGGCCTCGGTGCTGGCCGGGGTGCTGGCGACGCTGTGGTTTGCTGTATTGGGGCGACGCGCGGGGTGAACGGACGGCGCGCCTTGGGGCTTTGTGATAAAATCGCCCCATTTAATCAAGTATTTGCCCGCCCTTGGTGGGTAGGGTCCGCAGCATGAGCAAGAAACTGTATATCAAGACCTTTGGCTGTCAGATGAACGAGTATGACTCGGACAAGATGGCCGATCTGCTGAACATCAGCGAGGGCTTGTCGACCACCGACAATCCGGACGAAGCCGATGTGATCCTGTTCAACACCTGTTCGGTGCGGGAAAAGGCGCAGGAAAAGGTGTTCTCCGATCTGGGGCGGGTGCGCCACCTCAAGCAGCAGAACCCGGGCCTGATCATTGGCGTCGGCGGCTGTGTGGCCTCGCAGGAAGGCGAGGCCATCGTCAAGCGTGCGCCGTTTGTCGACGTGGTGTTCGGCCCGCAAACCCTGCACCGCTTGCCGGAAATGATGGCGGCGCGGCGACAGAGCGGTGAAGCGCAGGTGGACATCAGCTTCCCCGAGATCGAGAAGTTCGACAGCCTGCCACCGGCCAAGGTGCAGGGCGCGACGGCCATGGTGTCGATCATGGAGGGCTGCAGCAAGTACTGCAGCTTCTGTGTGGTGCCGTACACCCGTGGCGAAGAAGTGTCGCGCCCGTTTGATGATGTGCTGACCGAAGTTGCCGGTCTGGCGGTGCAAGGGGTGAAGGAAGTGACCCTGCTCGGGCAGAACGTCAACGCCTATCGCGGGCTGATGAGCGATGGCGAGATTGCTGATTTTGCTTTGCTGCTGGAGTATGTGCACGAAATCCCCGGCATTGAGCGCATCCGCTTTGTCACCAGCCACCCGAAGGAAGTGACGCCACGGTTGATCGACTGCTTTGCCCGTCTGCCCAAAGTGGCCTCGTTCTTCCATCTGCCGGTACAGGCGGGTTCGGACCGGGTGCTGATGAACATGAAGCGGGGCTACACCGCGCTGGAGTACAAATCGCTGGTACGCAAGCTGAAAGCGGCGCGGCCGGACCTCAGCCTGTCATCCGATTTCATCGTGGGCTTCCCCGGAGAAACCGAGGCGGACTTCGAGAAGACCATGCAGCTGATCGAAGAGATGGGGTTCGACCAGAGCTTCTCCTTCGTGTACAGCCCGCGCCCCGGCACGCCTGCGGCAGACCTGACCGACGATACCCCGCAAGAGGTCAAGCTGGCGCGGCTGGCGCGCCTGCAGGCCCGCATCAACGAGCAGGCGCGTGCGATCAGTGAAAGCATGCTGGGCACCGTGCAGAAGGTGCTGGTGGAGGGGGTGAGCCGCAAGAGCGACAGCGAGCTGTTTGGCCGCACCGAGAACAACCGCACGGTGAACTTCCCCGGCAACCCGCGCCTGATCAACCAGTTTGTCGATATCCGCATCACGGCGGTCAACCCTAACACCTTGCGTGGTGAGGTGGTGACCCACGAAGCGGCATGAAGGAGTGTGTGTGACGGTACTGGAAACCGCGTTTACCCCGGTCGATAACCAGAAGCTGGCCAATCTGTGTGGTGCGCTGGACGAAAACCTGCGACAGATGGAAAGCGGGCTGGGGGTGCAGATCAACCGCCGCGCCGAACAATTCCGCATTGAGGGTGCGCCGGATAAAACCGCGCGGGCCATCGAACTGCTGGAAACCCTGTATGGCCGTGCCAATCGGCCCATCGAGGTCGAAGAGGTGCAACTGGGGGTACTGGAAACGCTGCGCCCGGATGCGGGCGGGCCAGACAGCCGTGGGCCGATTCTGCTCACCCGCCGCCCCGACCTGCGTGGGCGCACGGCACGGCAAGTGAGCTACCTGCAAGCCATCCAGCAGCACGACATCACCTTTGGCATCGGCCCGGCCGGGACTGGTAAGACTTATCTGGCGGTGGCCAGCGCGGTGGACGCGCTGGAGCGCGATCTGGTGAAGCGTCTGGTGCTGGTGCGCCCAGCGGTGGAGGCTGGCGAGCGGCTGGGCTTCCTGCCCGGAGATCTGGTGCAGAAGGTCGACCCCTATTTGCGCCCGCTGTACGACGCGCTGTACGACCTGATGGGTTTCGACAAGGTGCAGCGCTGCTTTGAGCGCAACCAGATCGAGATTGCCCCGCTGGCCTTCATGCGTGGCCGTACCCTGAATCACGCCTTCATCATTCTGGACGAAGCCCAGAACACCACGCCCGAGCAGATGAAGATGTTCCTCACCCGCATTGGCTTTGGCAGCAAGGCGGTGGTGACCGGTGACGTGACCCAGGTGGACCTTGACCGCCGCCAGAAGAGTGGCCTGGTGGAGGTGCAGCAGATTCTGCAGGATGTGCGCGGGCTGTCCTTCCATCACTTCCAGGCAGAAGACGTGGTGCGCCACCCACTGGTTCAACGCATCATCCACGCCTATGACCAGTGGCAGGGAGAGGGCGCATGAGCCGCAAGCAGTTACACCTGACGGTGCAGTGCGAGAGCAAGGCCCGTGATCTGCCCAGCCGCAAGCAGTGGCAAGACTGGGCCACGGTGGCTTTGCCGGAGACGGTGCCAGTTGAGCTGACCCTGCGCATTGTCGATGCGGAGGAAGGCCAGCAATTGAACCGGGAGTACCGGGGCAAGGATTACGCCACCAATGTGCTGACCTTTACCTTCGACGATGACGGCCCGCTCATCGACGGCATGCCGCTGTTGGGCGATATTGTGCTGTGTGCACCGGTGGTGGCGCGTGAAGCGGCAGAACAGGGCAAGGCCCTGCACGACCACTACGCCCATTTGCTGATCCACGGCATGCTGCACCTGCGTGGTTATGACCACCTGGAGGACGACGAAGCCGAGGAGATGGAGGCACTGGAAACCCGCCTGCTGGCCGGTCTGGGCATTGCCGATCCTTATGTCGAATCCGGCGGGCGCGCCATTGACGACTGAGTGGCTCAGCGGCATCCACCATGTGGCGCTGATCGTCAGCGATCTGGCGGCAGCCCGGCATTTCTATGTCGAGCTGCTGGGGCTACGGGAGCGGGCCGCGCACTACCGTGCCGAGCGCGATTCGTGGAAGGTGGATCTGCAGCTGCCGGATGGTCGCCAGCTGGAGCTGTTTACCTTTCCGCAGGCCCCGGCGCGTCCCAGCCGGCCCGAAGCGCTGGGTTTGCGCCACCTGGCGTTTCGGGTTGGCGATCTGGATGGGCTGATTCAGCACCTGGCTACCGCTGGCGTGTCGTGCGAACCGGTAAGGGTGGACCCTTATACCGGTGCCCGCTTTACCTTCCTGCCCGATCCGGATGGCTTGCCGATCGAACTGTACGAAGCGGTCCCTGCCCCGCTGTCATGAAAATATCGCTTGCCCGCCGCGCAAGGTTACACCGTATAATCAGCCACATCTGCATTCCTGCTTGTCCAACCCAATGGAAGGTTCCCCCAAGCCACCGGCCAAACACTCCTGGCTGGAACGGCTCTCCGCATTCCTGATGCGCGAACCCGAAGACCGTGAACAACTGGTCGAACTGCTGCACGCTGCCTTTGAACGTAACCTGATGGATGCTGACGCCCTGTCGATGATCGAGGGGGTGCTGCAGGTGTCCGACCTGCGCGCAGGTGACATCATGGTGCCCCGGGCGCAGATTGACACGATTAACGTGGCGGAGCCGATTGCCCGCTTCATGCCGATGGTGCTGGAAACCGGGCATTCCCGTTTTCCGGTGTACGAAGGCAACCGCGATCAGGTGATTGGCATTCTGCTGGCCAAGGACCTGCTGCGCTACTTCGTCGACCCGGACAGCTTTGACCTGCGCGACAGCCTGCGTCCGGCGGTATTCATCCCGGAATCCAAGCGGCTGAACGTGTTGCTGAAGGAGTTCCGCGCCAACCGCAACCATATGGCGGTGGTGGTGGATGAGTACGGCGGTGTCGCGGGTTTGGTGACGATCGAAGACGTGATCGAGCAAATCATCGGTGATATCGAAGACGAGTACGATTTCGATGAAACCGAAGACCACCTGCTGCAAGACCGTGATGGCAGCTGGCGCGTCAAGGCCGTCACCGAAGTGGCCGATTTTAACGAGGCCCTGGGGGTTGACCTGCCCACCGACGAGTTTGACACCATCGGCGGGCTGGTGGTGCACCAGTTTGGGCACCTGCCCAAGCGGGGCGAGCGCGTTGAGGCGTTCGGGCTGCAGTTTGAGGTGTTGCGGGCAGATAGCCGTCGCCTGTACTCGCTGCAGGTGAGCCGTGCGCGCCATGGCGGGCCGGATGCCGCGTGATCACGCGGTGTCCATGACACCGCCCCGACTGCCCCGCGGTATGCCCTCCCTGCTCGCCTTGCTGGCGGGGGGCACAACGGTGTTTACCTTCGCACCCTTCCTGGTGGGCTGGCTGGCACCGCTGCCCCTGTTCGTGCTGTTCGGGCTGTGGTTGCACCACGCCCCCAGCCCACGTCGGGCAGCCTGGCTGGGTTTTCTGTTTGGCCTTGGCAGTTTTCTCGGCGGGGTGCACTGGGTGTATGTCAGCATGTCGGTGTATGGTGGCATGCCACCGGCACTGGCTGCGCTGAGTACCTTTCTGTTTTGCGTCTATCTGGCGGTATACCCGGCGCTGGCCGGGTGGTTGCAGGCCCGTGCCGCTCAGTCAGCGCCGCTTGGCTGGCGTTGCCTGCTGTTGATGCCGCTGGCCTGGACCCTGTGTGAAGCCTTGCGTGGTGTGTTATTGACCGGGTTTCCCTGGTTGTCGCTGGGCTTTAGCCAGACCGACACCCTGCTGGCAGGCTGGGCCTCGGTACTGGGGGTGCATGGGGTGAGCTTGCTGTTGGCGCTGGTGGCCGGCGGCCTGCTATGGATGGGGAGCTGCCGGCGCGGCCCGGTGTGGCGTCGCGGTGGTTTGCTCATTGCGCTGATCTACGGCAGTGGCTGGGGCTGGCAACACATTGCCTGGACCACGCCAGTTGGCGCACCTCTCTCGGTGTCCCTGCTGCAAGGCAATATCCCGCAAGACCTGAAGTGGAATCCGGACAATACCCGGTTGTCGCTGGAGGTCTATCAGTCGCAGATCCATGCAGCGCGCGGTCGCTTGCTGATACTGCCCGAGACGGCCTTTCCGCTATTGATGGAACAGCTGCCGCAGGGTTATCTGCAGGACTTGCAGCGTACCGCTCAGCAAAAAGGCGCTGCCTTGTTACTGGGCTTGCCAGAGCGTGGGCCGAGCGGGGATTACTACAACAGCATGTTGCTGCTGGCAGCAGACGAGCGGCCACAGTGGTACCGCAAGGTGCATTTGGTGCCGTTCGGCGAATACCTGCCACTGCAGCCGTTCAGCAGCTGGGTGCTGCGCATTTTGCATATTCCGCTTGCGGACATGTCCCCCGGTCAGCCTGCGCAGCCACCCATTACGTTGGGGGGGCTGCGCATTGCAGGCAACATCTGCTACGAAGACCTGTTTGGCCATGAACTGCGCAATGGGGCGCGTGATGCGCATCTGCTGGTCAATGGCAGCAATCTGGCCTGGTTTGGCAATTCAGTGGCTTTGCCGCAGCATTTGCAGATTGCCCGCTTTCGCAGCCTGGAGACGGGCCGCCCCATGCTGCGTGCCACCAATACCGGCATGACGGCAGCCATTGAGTTTGATGGCCGGGTCGTCGCGCAGGCTGCGCCCTTCCGCGCAGCAGTGGTGGAGGCGACTGTGCAGCCTCGCAGCGGAATGACCCCCTATCTACGATGGGGGGACCACTGGCTGTGGCTGGCACTGCTGCTGTTTCTGACAGCTGGGCGCTGGCGCCGGACGGTGTAACGCGAGGCACGGTTTCGCAGTGTCCGCACCTTTGCCATCGGGGTAGCCCCGTCACCGATCCCCTTATCCCCCTCCTGTGGTGCAGCACTGTGTGCCGTGCTTGCAAGCTTGCAGTGCGCGCGCTTTCGGCCTGGGGCATTGCGGCTTCCTTCGCCTCTGTTTATTGCATACAATATTCAAATGTAACGTTTTAATAAAAATGTAATAATGACAAATGAGAGATTTACTCAATGCAGCGCGGCCTGGCGCTGCGGTCAGCACCAGAAGCCAGCTGCCAGCTGGAACACAGTGTGGTTTTGACGGGAAAACACGATCACTAAATAGGCTTTCGTTTTTCCCAAAGGCATCTAGGATAAAAAAGTAACCTGCAGCAGGCAGGAATAACGGGGCGAGGGAATAATCATGATGCCAGTCATGTTGCGGCAGAAGATACGTTTGGGTTTTGTGGGCTTGCTGGTGATGCTGGTGGTGGTAGGGCTGCTGGGCTGGCGCGGTTTGCGGGTGCAGGGCGCGGCAGCAGGGCACAGCGATGCTGTGGTGCGGGTGATGCTGACCTCCTTGGCGAATTTCAGGGCAGAAGTTGGCAATCTGCGCCGCTTTGAGAAAGACATGCTCATCAACGCTGGTCTGGGGGATGCGGGCAAGGTCAAGGAATATCGCGGCAAGTGGGAGGATTCGGTCAAAGCAGCAGAAGCACAGCTGAATGTATTGAGCAGTGCTGACCCGATGCTGCAAGACGATGCGGACAAACTGAAACAGCAAGCCGAGCAGTTCCGTGGCTTGCTGTCGGCCTACGCCGGCGGGATGCGCGGCGTGGCAGATGGCATGGGTGCGGGGGGTGACCTGAAAGCGCTGTATGAGGCGGTGAAGAAGGTTCGTGAACCGACCCACCAGCTGGAAGATGCAACGACCAAGGCCTATGCTGCAGCCCTCAAGGAGATTGAAGCCAATACGGAAGAGCGCAATGCAGGCCAGCAGGCCGCGATCCGCTGGAGCCTGCTGGTGTTGCTGGCAGCGGTGGTGTTGGGTTCGGGTTTGGCCTGGAAGATATCCCGGGATATCAGTACGCCGCTGGGGCGTATGGAAGCGGATCTGGAACAGGCCGCAGCCCAGCGCGACCTGCGCCACCAGTGGATCGCCAAAGCGCAGGATGAAATTGGCCGGATGACCCAGGCGCTGGGTAGCCTGATGCAGGCTTTGCGCAATACCTTGCAGGAAAGCCAGCGCATCTCAGCGGAGGTGAAGCAGGCCGCTGGTGGCATGAGCCAGCGTGCGGGGCAGGTTGAGACGGTTTCCGCCGAGCAGGCGGATGCCGCCGCATCCACGGCTTCAGCAGTGGAGCAGCTGTCAGTCAGTATCCGGGTGGTGTCGGACAATGCACGCGGCGTGGCCAACGATGTGGAGCAGGTGCAACATGCGGCCAGCAGTGGCAGCCAGGTGGCCACCGAGGCCGCCCATGCTCTGCAGGGTATTGCCGGGGTGGTGACCGATGCGTCGCGCGGGGTGGATCAACTCGGCCAGCGTTCGATCGAGATCGGTGGCATTGCCCAGTCGATCAAGGAAATTGCTGATCAAACCAATTTGCTGGCCCTGAATGCCGCCATTGAAGCTGCGCGAGCCGGTGAGCAGGGGCGTGGTTTTGCGGTGGTAGCGGATGAGGTGCGCAAGCTGGCAGAGCGGACCGGGCAGGCCACCAATGAAATCACCCGTATCATCGCTGCGGTGCAGGATGATACCCGCCAGGCGGTGGGCTCCATGCAGGAGGTCAGCAGCCGGGTACAGCATGGTGTTGGGTTGACGGCCTCGGTGGCGGATTCACTGCAGCAGATTCGTGGTCTGGCCGAGCAGTCGGTGGTCAAGGCGTCGGATATTTCCACCGCAATCTCCGAGCAGGGGGTGGCCAGTGACATCATCAGCCGCAATGTGGAGCAGATCGCCAGCATGACCGAGAGCAATCATGAGGCCATGACTCAAGTACGCAGGCTTAGCGATGAGCTGTCGGCCCAAGCCACTGAGCAGGACCGACTGATTGCCCAGTTCAAGATCTAACAAGAAATGTAAGCTGATGAGGCGGGCGGGAAACCGCCCGTTCAGCGTTTCAGCAGGGCATTGCGCTCACGTTCCAGCTGGGCAATGAAACGCTGCAGAATATTCTGCACACTGGAGCGGGGGGAGATGAACTGGCAACCCATGCGATGGCTGATGCCACCGCCGCGATGTTCGATGGTCACCACATTGCGCACTTGCAAGGCCAGCGGCAGGATGCCGAACTCCCGCAGGTCCAGCTTGCAATCGGGCAACTCTTCCAGGAAGTTGAACTGGGTCGGGTTGCCGACGGTGAGACCGACGCCCCCCAGGCTGATGTCGTGCAAGGGTAACACCTGCTCACCTGACTCATGACCATGCACCGTGAGCAGATAGGGATTGCTGATGGGCGTTTCCAAGCGGAAAAACTCTCGCCGCTGCAATTTGATGGCGGTATCCGGCACCGCAACGGCAAATGCCGGGCGGCCATTAAAGCTGACCTGCTGAGCCTGGGTGGTGACGAACTGGATTTTCACGCCACCGGGCGAGGTGACAAACACATTACGTTCGCTATTGAGGAAACGCTGATTGGTCGCTTCGCTACCGCCCCAATCCAGAATCAGCTGGCCTTTGGCCGGATCGACATCCAGCAGGGTGGTCAGCATGAAATCCTTGCCATGGTTGAAATACACCGCCACCATCTGTCCGCTCTTGATCAGCGTGCGCAGGACGTACACCACTTCCACGGCGGAATGCAGTGTATAGCGGGCCAGATCATCGCTGGTCGCAAGGGGGACGGGGTTTTCCGTTTCGGGGCTGTCGGTCATTTTTCCTCTTCAACCGCAAGCGGCACATTGGCAGGTGAACCTGATGGAATTATTGCACAAGCTGCCCCGTTCTGGCTGCCAGTCTGTTCGACCGGGTGTCGGCTGGTGCTGCATTGTGTCATGTGTTGCGGCGGACGTTACGGTATCATGTCTCATATTCCGGATAAAGCAAGCGCTGCACTGACAGCGTGACCATATGGCCAAAGTCAAAACACACGAAGAAGCCAACCGCCGTACCGATCTGGTGCGTGCTGCCGCCCGCCTGTTTCGCGAGAAAGGGTTCGAGCGGACCACGGTGCGCGACATCGCCAACGCGGTAGGCATGCAATCGGGCAGTATTTTCTATTACTTCAAGAGCAAGGAAGAAATCCTGCTCGTGGTGATGGAAGAAGGGCTGTTACTGGCATTGCAAGACCAGGAAACGGCCCTGCAAGGGGTGAACACCGCACGTGAGAAGCTGCGCGCGCTGATGCGTGCTCATCTCAAGACCTTGCTCGAGCGGGGCAGCGATTTCATCCCGGTGCTGCTGTATGAGTGGAAATCGCTGTCCGAAGAGTCGCAGGCTCGCATTGTGAACCTGCGGGACCGCTATGAGCAGTCGTGGAATGAAACCCTGCAGGCGCTGAAGGACGAAGGCGCGATCCCCACCTCAGTGCGCATCACCCGCCTGTTCGTGTTTGGTGCGCTGAACTGGACCGCGCAGTGGTACGACCCCAATCTGCGGCTGGATATTGATGGGGTGGCCGACCGCGCACTGGAGCTGTTTGTCCGTTGATCAGCTGGAGCAGCTGACGCAGATTTGTGCGGCCCAGTCCGGCGGTGCCTCTGCATAGTGCGCCAGCTCTGGCTGTTCCTCAAACGGCTTGGCCAGCAAGCCCAGCAAGCGGTTTACTTCACTGAAATCCCGATCATCTTCGGCCTGCCGGATCGCCTGCTCCGCCAGATGATTGCGCAGGATGTACTTGGGATTGGCGGCGCACATGGCCGCTTGTCGCTCGTCATCAAGGCCAGACGTCAAGGCCAGCCGTTGCCGATAACCTTGCAGCCAGGCGTCGCAAGCGGCTGGGTCTTGAAACAGGGCGCGCAGATTCAAGTCCGCCGTCCCGGCTTGCCGCCCGACATGGCTGAGTTGGCGCCAGAACCGGGTGTAGTCCACCTGCTGTTGCTGCAGTAGCTGCAAGGTGGCCTCAATCAGCGGGGCATCCTGCTCAACTGGCTGGCTGCCCGCCAGCCCCAGTTTGGCTTGCATGCGCTGCAGCCAGGCCGCTTCAAACTGTGGTGCATAGTCTTCCAGCGCGGCAATGGCGGCGTCCCGGTCCAACAGTGGCAGCATGACGCTGGCGAGAATCTGCAGGTTCCATAGCGCCACGCCCGGTTGCTGGTCAAACGCATAGCGCCCGCTGTGATCGGAGTGATTGCAGATGTGCCCGGCGTCGTAGCGGTCCAGAAAACCGAAAGGGCCGTAGTCCAGCGTCAGCCCCAGAATGGACATGTTGTCGCTGTTCATCACACCGTGGCAGAAGCCCACCGCCTGCCACGCCGCCATCAGCTCCGCGGTACGCTGGATCACCCGTTGCAGCAGGGCCAGGTAGGGGGCGGGGGTGTCGCGCAGGTCAGGCCAATCATGGTCGATCACGTAGTCTGCCAATTGGCGCAGCAAGTCGTGCTGCTGGCGCGCGTAGAACCACTCGAAGTGGCCAAAGCGGACAAAACTGGGGGCCAGCCGCACCACCACGGCAGCAGGTTCTGCTCGTTCCCGATAGACCGGCAGGTCACTACCTACCAGCGCCAGTGCGCGGGTGGTCGGGATGCCGAGCCCGTGCATGGCTTCACTGCACAGGTATTCCCGTATCGACGAGCGCAACACCGCGCGGCCATCGGCATGGCGGGAAAAGGGCGTCATGCCTGCGCCCTTCAGTTGCACCTCCCAGTGACCCTCCGGCCCTAGAACCTCGCCCAGCAACAGCGCGCGGCCATCACCCAGTTGCGGTACAAACACGCCAAACTGATGGCCGGCATAGGCGCTGGCCAAGGGCTGACACCAATCAGGCAGCTGATTGCCGCTGGCCAAATTCAGTAATTCCTGACCGGTGAATGTTGTCTCATCCAGCCCCAGCAAACGGGCGGCAGCCAGATTGGCGCTGACCAGCCAGGGGGCGGGCAGGGGATCGGGTGCTTGCCAGGCAAAAAAGCCTTCTGGCAGGCGGGCAAAACGATTCTGGTGGGGCAGTTGTGACAGGCTAGGCATGGTGGCTCCGTTTCACCCCATGGTAACGGGGCTGCGAGCTACGCTCAAGCGAGCGGGTGCCTGGTCCCCCAAAAGCAAATGGCCGGCTTGTGGCCGGCCCGCGGTAGGCTTGTGGCCTGAACCCGCTAAACCTGTGGGTTGACCTTCTGCTCCTGACCCGCGAGGCGAGCCAGTGCGTCGAGGTAAGCCTTGGCGCTGGCCACCACGATGTCGGTGTCTGCGCCTTGTCCGTTGACTACCCGTCCCGAGCGGGATAGTCGTACCGTCACTTCGCCCTGACTGTCGGTACCACTGGTGATGGCGTTGACCGAGTACAGCAGCAGCTCGCTGCCAGACTGCATCAGGTTCTCGATCGCCTTGAACGCGGCATCGACTGGGCCGGAGCCGCTGCTGGCGGCGCGCTGCTCGTTGCCGTTCTGGCTGATGACGATCTCAGCCTGCGGCACTTCGCCGGTTTCGGTATGCACACGCATCGACACCAGTTTCAGCGCATCGTGCTCGTGTTGGGTGGCTTCATCGCTGACCAGGGCTTGCAGGTCTTCGTCGAAGATTTCCCGTTTCTTGTCGGCCAGCTCCTTGAAGCGGGCGAAGGCGGTGTTCAGTGCTTCCTCGCTGTCGAGCACAATGCCCAGTGCTTCGAGCTTGGTGCGGAACGCGTTGCGGCCAGACAGCTTGCCCAGCGTCAGGCGGTTGGTACTCCAGCCGACCGACTCTGCGCTCATGATCTCGTAGGTTTCACGGTGCTTCAGCACGCCATCCTGATGAATGCCGGATTCGTGGGCAAAGGCATTGGCACCGACGATGGCCTTGTTCGGCTGCACCGGGTAGCCGGTGATGGTAGAGACCAGCTTGCTGCTGGGCACGATCTGGGTAGCGTCAACGCCGGTGTGCACACCAAAGATGTCCTGTCGGGTTTTCACCGCCATCACCACTTCTTCCAGGCTGGCGTTACCGGCCCGCTCGCCGAGGCCATTGATGGTGCATTCCACCTGACGGGCGCCGCCCAGTACCGCAGCGAGTGAATTGGCCACCGCCATGCCGAGGTCGTTATGGCAGTGGGCGGACCAGATCACCTTGTCGCCCCCTTTGGTCTTGCCGATCAGCTCGCGAAAGAAGGCTTCGGTACGTTGCGGCACGGCATAGCCAACAGTATCCGGTACGTTCAGGGTGGTGGCACCCGCTTCGATCACGGCACTGAAAATGCGGGCGAGAAAGTCGATGTCCGAGCGCAGCGCGTCTTCGGCTGAAAACTCCACATCGTCGGTATATTCACGCGCCAGTTTCACGGCGGCCACGGCGGCTTCCACCACCTGATCCGGTGTCATGCGCAGCTTCTTCTCCATATGGATCGGGCTGGTGGCGATGAAGGTGTGGATGCGGCCACGTGCGGCCGGGCGGATGGCTTCACCGGCGGCACGCACATCGTTCGGGTTGGCGCGGGCCAGCGAACAGACGGTGGAGTCCTTGATCACTTCGGCAATGGCGCGGATGGCATCGGCATCGCCCGGGCTGGCGGCGGCAAAACCGGCCTCGATGATGTCCACCCCCAGCTTTTCCAGCTGGCGGGCGATGCGGATTTTCTCATCCTTGGTCATGGCCGCGCCGGGGCTCTGTTCGCCATCGCGCAAGGTGGTGTCAAAAATATAGAGGCGGTCGCTCATGTTCGATACCTGTGGCTGGGATGCTGTGACCACCGGGGTGGCCACGGCAGGGCTGCCTTCGGCAGCCAGATAATGGTGAATGCTGAAACTGCGCCCCTGTTGCTGGGCAACCACGCTCAGGCGGTTGACCTGCGCCAGCGGGATGCTGCCGCGCTCGCGCCATTTGTAGATGGCGGCGCGTGACAAAGGATCGTCCGGGAAGGCCTGGTTAAATGCCTCGCATAATGCGGCCGGTCCGCCAAAGTCACTGATCAGACGTTCGATGTCCAATTGCACGGTGCTGTCCTGTCAAAAAGCTGTTCCCACTGTAGAGGGTGTTAGACATTTTGTCAAATTTAACTTGCAAGATTGTCTAGATGCATTCACAAGATTGGACAAAATGTAGAATTTGATGGCGACATGGTCACCTCAGCATCGGTTCAGCGCACTGAAAACCGCCCGCAGGGCCGCTTGCAGACTGTCGCTGTGAATGCTGGCACCGAGGCGCTGCTGTCCATCCACCGACAGGGCCACAAACGCTACCGCGTCCGCTGCACGACCCTCGCTGCGGGCATGCTCGTGGAAGTCGAGGATGTCCAGTGTGCAGTCGAGATGGCGGGACAGGGCGTTCACCAGTGCGTCGAGCGGGCCATTGCCTTCAGCGCTGAGGCTAAGGGGCTGCTCGCCATCTTGCACCTGAAACTGCAGCAGCGGTTCACCTGCCGCTCCCGCAAGCAAAGCGGGCGAGCTGCCCAGCAGCTGGAAGCGTCCGGCGGACAGATACTGCTGCTGGAACAATTGCCACAGTGTATGGCTGTCCACTTCCACGCCACTGTGGTCGCTGTGCTGTTGTACCGTCTGGCTGAATTCCACCTGCCAGGCACGGGGTAGCTGCAGACCGTGGCATTCTTGCAGCAGCCAGGCGCTGCCGCCTTTGCCGGACTGACTGTTGACTCGAATCACCGCTTCATAGCTGCGGCCCACATCCTGTGGGTCAATCGGCAAATACGGTACCGCCCACGGCCCTTCGCGGTCCTGCGCGGCAAATCCCTTCTTGATGGCGTCCTGATGCGAACCGGAAAAAGCGGTGTAGACCAGCTCGCCGGCGTAGGGGTGGCGCGGATGCACCAGCAGCTGGATGCAATCGGACACCGTGTCGCGGATATGGTCGATGTCCGAAAAATCGAGGCCGGGATCAATGCCCTGGCTGTACAGGTTCATCGCCAGCGTCACCAGGTCGACATTGCCGGTGCGCTCACCATTGCCAAACAGGCAGCCTTCCACCCGCTCGGCCCCGGCCAGCTGGGCCAGTTCGGCGGCGGCAACCGCGCAGCCCCGGTCATTATGCGGGTGAACCGACAGCACCACGCTGTCGCGCCCGTGCAGATGACGGTGCATCCACTCGATCTGGTCGGCGTAGACATTGGGGCTGCTCAGTTCCACCGTGGCGGGCAGGTTGATGATGGCCTTGTGCTGCGGGGTGGGCTGCCAGATGTCCAGCACCGCATTGCAGATGTCGCGGGCAAATTCGGGTTCGGTAGCACTGAAGGTCTCTGGCGAGTACTGGAACACCCACTCGGTTTCCGGGTGACGGGACGCGCGCTGGTGGATCTGCTGCGCCGCCGTTACCGCCAGATCCAGAATGCCGCCCTTGTCCTTGCCGTACACCACTTTGCGCCACAGCGGGGCGGTCGGGTTGTACAGGTGTACGATGGCGCGGCGCGCACCCTGCAGCGCGTCGAAAGTGCGTTCGATCAGCTCACCTCGTGCTTGGGTAATTACCATCAGGGTGACATCGTCCGGCACTTCGCCCTCGGTAATCAGTTGGCGGACAAAGTCGAAATCGGTCTGCGAGGCGCTGGGAAACGCCACTTCAATTTCTTTGAAACCCATGGCCACCAGCAGGCGGAACAGCCGCAGTTTGGTGTGGCCGTTCATTGGGTTGGCCAGCGCTTGATTACCATCGCGCAGGTCAGAACTGCACCAGATCGGCGGGTGGGTCAGCTGGCGGTTGGGCCATTGCCGATCCGGTAAGGCCAAGACGGGTTGGGGGGGGTACTTGTGTACAGCAGACTGCATGGTGGGTTCTCCAGGTCATGGAACAACACAGCAAAAACCAGCCAGACCGGTCAGGTCGGGCCGGAGGTAAAGCACAAATTGTGGGGAGGGGGAGTTATGTGCGCGCGCAGCGCAGCAGCGCCAGCAGCAGGCTGGCGCGCAGGGAAATCAGCAGGAAGTGGCGGGAAAAGGCACACATGGTTTTTTCAACATAACCCGAATATCCGCCGCTTGACAAGTGGGGGCGAACCGGCACGCTACGCACGCTTCCGGTACAATGCGGGCATGACTTGATGGAGGACGCATGGACACCCCGAACATTGATGCCCAGCAAAAAGCCGGCATTCTGGCAGAGGCGCTGCCGTATATCCGCCGCTTTGCGGACAAGACCATTGTCATTAAGTACGGTGGCAATGCGATGACCGATCCGCAGCTGAAAGAAGGCTTTGCCCAGGACGTGGTACTGCTGAAGCTGGTGGGCATGAACCCGGTGGTGGTGCACGGCGGCGGGCCGCAGATTAACGATCTGCTGGCGCGTGTGGGCAAGCAGGGCGAGTTTGTGCAGGGCATGCGGGTGACCGATGCCGAGACCATGGACATTGTGGAAATGGTACTGGGTGGACTGGTCAATAAAGAGATTGTCAGCCTCATCAACAAGCATGGTGGACGTGCAGTCGGCCTGACCGGCAAGGATGGCGACATGATCCGTGCCCGCAAGCTTTACCTGCCGGATGAGCAAAACGACACCCCGCTGGACATTGGTCAGGTGGGCGAAGTGGCCGATATCAATCCGGAACTGGTGGCCTTGCTAGACAGCGGCGATTTCATCCCGGTGATTGCGCCGGTGGGGGTGGGTGAGCAAGGCGAAGCCTACAATATCAATGCCGATCTGGTAGCGGGCAAGCTGGCGGAAACGTTGGGCGCAGAAAAACTGATCCTGATGACCAATACGCCAGGGGTGCTCGACAAGCAGGGCAATCTGCTGACCGGCCTGACGCCATCACGCGTGGATGAGCTGGTGGCGGATGGCACCCTGTCCGGCGGCATGCTGCCGAAGATCAGCTCGGCACTGGACGCGGCGCGTGCGGGTGTGCCCTCGGTGCACATCATTGATGGCCGAGTGAAACATGCGCTGCTGCTGGAAATCCTGACCGACGCCGGGGTCGGCACCATGATCCGGGCACGCTGAATGGCAGAGTGGTTGTGGATCTTTGATCTGGACAATACCCTGCATGATGCCGGTAGCCAGATTTTCCCGCGCATCAGTCTGGAAATGTCGCGCTACCTGCAGCGCCATCTGGGGCTGGATGAGCAAGGGGCGCAGGCCCTGCGTGACCGCTACTGGAAACACTATGGGGCGACCTTGCGTGGCCTGATCCGGCATCATGGCGTGGATTCGGCGCATTTTCTGCGCGAAACCCACCCCTTGCACGAGCTGCTGGATTGCCTGCAGCATGAGCCGGGCCTGCCACGCCACCTGGCGCGGCTGCGCGGACGCAAGGTGCTGTTCAGCAATGCGCCCCGGCATTATGTGGATGGTATCTTGCAGCGGGCTGGAATCGAGCGGCAGTTTGAGTCGGTGTGGGGCATTGAGGATGTGCGGCTGCAGCCCAAACCTGCGCCGTCGGGCTATCGCCGCATCATGCAGCAGCTGGCGGTATCACCTGGCAGCATGATCATGGTGGAAGACAGTCTGGATAACCTGCGCACCGCCAAGCGGCTGGGCATGCGCACGGTGTGGATCAGCCGCGCCCGTCACCGCCCGGCCTTTGTCGATGCGGTGGTGCGAAATATTGCGGCCCTGACCCGGGTCGGCTGGGTGCGGCGCGGACCGCAGGAGGCATCATGCTGATACGCAAGAAATTCGGTTTTGAGAGTGCGCACATCGTGCGCAATTGTTCCAGCGACCGCTGCCGTCGCTCCATTCATGGCCACAGCTACAAGGTGGAAGTGCTGCTGGAGGCGCACGCGCTGGATCATGGCCAGATGGTGTACGACTTCGGGCTGATGAAGGGCAGTATCCGTGATCTGGTGGATGCGTTTGATCACGCGGTCACCTATTGGGATCGTGACGAGGCCGACTACATCGACCTGTGCCAGCGCTTCTCGGCACGCTGGATTGCCATGCCGGTATCGCCGAGCGCCGAGCAGTTCAGCCGGGTGTTTTTCGTGATGATTGATGCGCTGCTGCAGCAGACGGTGATGGTCAACGGGGAGGCCGATGTGAAGCTGCACTCCATCATCGCCCATGAGACGGAAACTGGCTATGCACAATGCTTCCGTGAAGACGCCTACAACCCGCGCATGGGCACCATCCGCCTGCAGGACATCGTGTTCTCAGACCAGGTGAAAGCCGAATGGCATGACCCGCAGCTTTACGACAAGTTGTTGGCCGGGGCGCAATTCGTGAATCCGGCCGTGACCTTGCAAGTACATACTCAAGACGACGACTGAGCAGGGTAAGAAATAGGCAATGAGGCCTGGCCCCTGTTGTTCCATCCCCACAGTATGAGGCGGTGTCTCCCGCCAGCCATGCGGTACGATGCCCGTCCTTAGACCACTGCCCCCATTGCCCAGATCGGGGCATAGCACGCCACCCCTATCAGGCCGACCCACAGAAACGTGAGCACCAGCAAGACACAGGCAAGGTAAAACGCCTGATCTTGCTGCGTTTTCTCCTGTTGCCGCGAGAGCAGCACATTGAGCCCGCCGGCCAGCACCAGAACCACCAGCAGCAGCGCAATCAGCTTGCCGTAGGCAAACACGATGCGAGTGATGGCGGGCAGGTCACTGCCGAAGGACTGGAACAGCTCCGCAAAAGCCGGGACGGTGAAGTGCGCTATCAGCAGTGATAGTACGGCAAGCAGCAAGGCAGCGCCGCAGACGAGCGTGGTCACGATGCCACGCCCATAACGGCTGAAATAGCCAGGCGTCGGTGAAGATGTCAACTTCCGCTCCCAAGATGTCCAGGGGCAGCCCCCTGCGAGTCTGTCTTTGCCGTGTTCACCGGACCATGCGTCGTCCCGGCTTCTGATTGTGTGACGCCCACCACATCCACAGGCCGATCAACACCATCGGCAAGGACAGCCATTGGCCCATGGACAGGCTAAATCGCAACAGGCCAAGGAAGTTGTCCGGTTCACGGGCAAACTCGGCAATGAAGCGGAAGCTGCCATAGCCGATCATGAACAGTGCGGACACAGCACCAGTCGGACGTGCTTTGCGGGCGTACAGCCACAGCAGGATGAACAGCAGCAGGCCTTCCAGCGCCATTTCATACAGTTGCGAGGGGTGGCGCGGCAGGCTGCCATATTGCGCAAAGAATGTATTCCACTCCGGGTGTGCCATCAGGTAGCTGGCGTCATCGCTGCGCGCACCGGGGAACAACATCGCCCAGGGCAGCTCTGCCGACGCCACCCGGCCCCACAGTTCACCATTGATGAAGTTGCCAAAGCGCCCCACCATCAGGCCCATGGGCACGGTCGGGGCGATGAAGTCGGTCACCGTCAGCCAGGTCAGCTTCTTCTTGCGGGCAAACAGCAAGGTGGCGAGGAACACACCCAGCATGCCACCGTGGAAAGACATGCCGCCTTCCCACACTTTGAAAATATTCAGGGGCTGGGTCAGATAGTCGGAAAACTTGTAGAACAGCACATAGCCCAGCCGCCCGCCGAGGATAACTCCCAGCGCGCCGTAGAACAGCAGGTCGTCCAGGTCGCGGGATGTCAGCTCCAGATGCTTCATCTGGCGCAGGCGTAGCCGCCCGAGGCCGAGAAATAGCAGGAAAGCTGTAAAGTACATCAGCCCGTACCAGTGAACGGCAAGCGGGCCTACCTGAAACGCGATCGGCTGGAATCCGAGGTCGGCGTGATTGAGCATGCGTGCAAGTCGCTTTTCTTTTAGAATCGGGGGATTATACCCGTTTCTCGGTGTACGGCATGTGACCGTCGCCACGGATACCACAAGTATCCGGTTTCCGGCTGGCAGCCGCCTTCGGCGTGCTGCTGCATATCCGTGCTACGACAGAGTGAATCATCATGCCGCAATACCGTTCCCGTACTTCCACCGCTGGTCGCAACATGGCCGGAGCACGTGCCCTGTGGCGCGCCACCGGCATGCAGGATGCCGATTTCGAAAAGCCGATCATCGCCATCGCCAACTCCTTTACCCAGTTTGTGCCGGGTCATGTGCATCTGCAGAACCTGGGTCAGCTGGTGGCGCGCGAGATTGAAAAAGCAGGCGGGGTCGCCAAAGAGTTCAATACCATCGCCGTGGATGATGGTATTGCCATGGGCCATGGCGGCATGCTGTACAGCCTGCCCAGCCGTGACCTGATTGCCGACTCGGTTGAGTACATGGTCAATGCGCATACCGCAGACGCGCTGGTGTGTATTTCCAATTGCGACAAGATCACCCCCGGCATGCTGATGGCGGCGCTGCGGCTGAATATTCCGGTGGTGTTCGTGTCAGGCGGCCCGATGGAGGCCGGCAAGGTCAACTGGAATGGAGGTGTACGCAAGCTGGACTTGGTGGATGCCATGGTCGAGGCTGCCGACAGCAAGGTGAGCGATGCCGACGTGGCCAGCATCGAGCGCTCGGCCTGTCCGACCTGCGGCTCCTGCTCCGGCATGTTCACCGCCAACTCGATGAACTGCCTGACCGAGGCGCTGGGCCTCAGCCTGCCGGGCAATGGCTCCACGCTGGCCACCCACGGCGACCGCAAGCAATTGTTCCTGCAGGCGGGTCGCCTGATTGTGGAGCTGGCCAAGCGCTACTATGAGCAGGACGATGCCTCGGTACTGCCGCGCAATATCGCCACCCAGGCGGCGTTCGAGAATGCCATGAGCCTGGACGTGGCCATGGGTGGCTCCACCAACACCGTGCTGCACCTGCTGGCGGCGGCTCATGAAGCCGGTGTGCCGTTCAACATGCAGGATATTGACCGCATTTCACGCCGGGTGCCCTGCCTGAGCAAGGTGGCCCCTGCCACGCAGAAGTACCATATGGAAGATGTGCACCGTGCCGGTGGCGTGATGGGCATTCTGGGTGAACTCGATCGCGCTGGGCTGATCCAGCGCGAGGTGCCAACCGTGCACAGCCCGAGCATGGGCGAGGCGCTGAACCGCTTTGACATCATGCGTGACAGCTGCAGTGACGACACCCGTACCTTCTACCGTGCTGCCCCGGGCGGAGTGGCGACCACCATCGCCTTCTCGCAGTCGATGCGTTACCCCGATCTGGACAATGACCGTGCTAACGGCTGTATCCGTAGCCGTGAGCATGCCTACAGTCAGGACGGTGGTCTGGCCGTGCTGTACGGCAATATTGCGGAAGACGGCTGCATCGTCAAAACCGCCGGGGTGGACGAGTCCATCCTCTGCTTTACCGGCCGTGCCCGTATTTTCGAGAGCCAGGATGCGGCAGTGGCGGCCATTCTGGGTGACCAGATCGTGGCCGGTGATGTGGTGGTGATCCGCTATGAAGGCCCCAAGGGTGGCCCCGGCATGCAGGAAATGCTGTACCCGACCAGTTACCTGAAGTCCAAAGGGCTGGGCAAGGCGTGCGCGCTGTTGACCGATGGCCGCTTCTCGGGCGGGACCTCGGGTCTCTCCATTGGTCACGCCAGTCCGGAAGCCGCCGAAGGTGGCGCCATTGGTCTGGTGGAAGAGGGGGATACCATCGAGATCAACATTCCGCAGCGGACCATACACCTGGCCGTGCCGGAAGCCACGTTGGCGGCGCGGCGACAAGCGATGGACGCCAAGGGCAAGGCGGGCTGGAAACCGCTCAACCGTGAGCGTACCGTCTCGGCTGCGCTGCGCGCCTACGCGGCGATGACCACCAGCGCTGCGACTGGCGCGGTGCGCGATGTCTCCCAGGTCGAAAAATAAGCCGGCCTTGACGCCTCACACGGCCATCCTGCAGGTGGTGGCCACCATCCCCTGCGGGCGAGTGGCCAGCTATGGCCAGGTCGCCCTGCTCGCCGGTTTGCCGCGGCGTGCTCGCCTGGTCGGCAAGGTGTTGCAGGATGCCTGTGATCCAGACCTGCCCTGGCACCGGGTGGTCAATGCGGCAGGCCGCATCAGCCCGCGCGGGCTGGACGGCAGTGACGAGCTGCAACGCGTGCTTCTGGAAGCGGAAGGGGTGGTGTTCTCCACCAGTGGCCGCATCGACCTGCGGCAGTTTGGCTGGGGCACCGCAAGCTAGCGCTTTGATCTGCCTCACACGGTGCTGATGCTGGCCTGACGTGCGCCATGACAGACGCTACACTGCACATATGGACCTGATGACCTTTTTGTTGCACGCCCTGCTGGCCTTGCTGCTGGGCTCCCTGATTGGTGCCGAGCGGCAGTGGCGGCACCGGCTGGCCGGTTTGAAAACCAATGCGCTGGTGTGTGTCGGCGCAACTCTGTTTGTCGGTGCGACGCCGTTCTTCAGCGGTGAGCCGGGTAGCAGCCGCATTGCGGCGCAAGTGGTGACCGGCATTGGTTTTCTGGGGGCCGGGGTGATGTTCCGCGACGGCATCACCATCAAGGGGCTGAACACCGCGGCGACGCTGTGGTGTGCCGCTGCCGTCGGTGTGCTGTGCGGCAGCGGTGCCTGGCGTGAGGCATCGGCTGCCACGGCGGTGATTGTGCTGGCCAATATTGTGCTGCACCGGGTCGCGGTGCAGATGGACATGTCGATGGGGCTGAGTGAAGCCAGCAACAGCCGTTACCAATTGAGGGTACGGCTGCCGCTGACGGGCTTGGTCGAATGCCGCCAGCAATTGCTGCGGCAGGCCGAGACACTGCAGCTGCGCATCCTTTCCCTGCAGGACAGCAGTGATGCCGAGCGGGGAGAGCTCACGGTGGTATTGCAGGCCGAGCAAGCCAATTTCCAGGTGATCGAACGGCTGGCGCGCAGCCTGCAGAAGCTGGGTGCGCGCTGTGACTGGACCAGCCTGAGTCAAGGCTGAGGTACCCGCCCGCCAGGCGAGGCCCGGCGGGCGGGTTCACTTACTCGGCAGCGACTACGCCTTCCCGCCGCGGGTCGGCACCACCAACCCAGCCCTTGCTGGTACGGACAATGGCAGAGAGGCCACTGGTCATCTCGATCAGCTTGACCTCATGGCCTTTGGCCTTCAGCTGCTCGGCCAGCCCTTCCAGCTTCTGGTCCTTTTCCAGCTCGGTGGCGCCATTGCGGTTGCCATAGTGCGGCATGGAAACCGCTTGTTGCGGGTCCAGCTTCCAGTCCAGCAGGCCGACCAGCGTCTGCGCGACATAGTTGATGATGTTGGAGCCGCCGGGCGAACCGGCTGCTGCGTAAAGCTGTCCTGACGAATCGAACACCAGCACGGGCGACATCGAACTGCGTGGGCGCTTGCCGGGTTCTACCCGGTTGGCGACCGGCTGACCGTTGTCGGTGGGGCTGAAGGAGAAGTCGGTCAGCTGGTTGTTGAGCAAGAAGCCACGCACCATGATGCGGCTGCCGAAGGCATCCTCAATGGTGGTGGTCATCGACAGGGCATGCCCCTCCTTGTCTACCGCCACAATATGGCTGGTAGAGGGCAGCTCGATGGCATTGTCCTTGCCCAGCGCCACCACTGCGCCGGGTGGAGTGCCGGGGTTGGCCTTGCCCATGCTCTTGGTCGGGTCAATCAGCTGGCTGCGCTGGGTCAGGTAAGCCGGGTCCAGCAGGCCTGCCGTCGGAACAGGAACAAAATCCGGGTCGCCCAGATACTTGCCACGGTCCGCAAACGCCAGCCGCCCGGCTTCGGCAAACAGGTGGCCGGATTCGACGGAGAGCGGCTGCTGGCTGGCCAGTGGGAAGCGCTCCATCAGCTTGAGCATCTGCAGCACCGCAATGCCACCGGAGCTGGGTGCGCCCATGCCGCAAATGCTAAAGCTGCGGTAGCTGCCGCATACTGGCGCGCGCTCCTTGGCGCGGTAAGCTTGCAGGTCGGCCAGCGTCATGTCGCCCGGGTTGCTCGGGTGGCTGCTGATGGCCTTGAGCATGTCTTCGGCAATCGGGCCACTGTACAGCGCAGCCGAGCCGCGCTTGGCAATCTCGCGCAGGGTGGCCGCATATTCCGAATTGCGCAGCAGGCTGCCCTGAGATTTGGGGCTACCATCGGCCTGATAGAAATAGCTGCGGGCGGGCTCCGCCAGCTTGAGGTAGTTTTCCCCTTTCAGCAGAGTATACAGGCGCGGCGAGATGGGGAAGCCTTCTTCTGCGCGGCGGATGGCGTCGTCAAACAGGCTGTTCCACGGTAGCTTGCCATAGCGCTTGTGCGCCAGCTCCAGTGCCGCAATGGCACCGGGGACGCCAACCGAGCGACCACCCACTACCGCATCGTAGAAGGACATCGCCTTGCCCGTCTGGTCGAGAAAACGCTCCGGCTTGGCGGCTGCGGGGGCGGTTTCGCGACCATCAAAGGTGGTCACCTTGCCGCCATCAAAATGCACCAGAAAGGCACCGCCACCGACGCCGGAGGATTGCGGCTCGGTCAGGCCCAGCATGGCCTGTGCCGCGATGGCGGCATCAATCACACTGCCGCCACGGCGCAATACGGCCATGCCGGCCTCGGTCGCCAGCGGGTTGGCCGTGACCAGCATCATCTTCTGGCCGGTGACCGGGGCTTTACTGGTCCAGCCAGAGGCGGCTTCGGGGGCAACGGCGTCAGACCGCGCCGGGGTAGACCACAGCAGGCTGCTGCCGAGCACGGCACTGATCAAGGATAGCTGGAAGAAACGGACAGGACGGTTCACCACACACCTCCGGATTCGGGACAGAACCCGCATCACATCACCTTGCCCCGTTGGCGTCAATGACCGATTTCGCCAAGCCGCCATGAAAGCAAAACGGCCACCGCGAGGGTGGCCGTCGGGATGCAACACAGAGGCTTAGTGGTGGATCTTGGACAGGAAGCCCTGTGCCCGTTCGGAGCGGGCTGACAGGTCGCCAAAGAACTCATCTTTGGCACAATCTTCGATGATGCGGCCCTGATCCATGAAGATCACCCGGCTGGCGACCTTTTTGGCGAAGCCCATTTCGTGGGTCACGCACATCATGGTCATGCCTTCTTGCGCCAGCTGAACCATCACGTCCAGCACTTCGTTCACCATTTCCGGGTCCAGCGCGGAGGTCGGTTCGTCAAACAGCATGACGATCGGGTCCATCGACAAGGCGCGGGCAATCGCCACCCGTTGCTGCTGCCCGCCGGACAGCTGCGCCGGATACTTGGCGGCGTGGGCGCTCAGGCCCACCCGCTCCAGCAAGGCCAGGCCTTTGGTTTTGGCCTCATCCTTGCTGCGGCCCAGCACCTTGACCTGTGCCAGCATCAGGTTTTCGGTAATGGTCAGGTGCGGGAACAGCTCAAAGTGCTGGAACACCATACCGACGCGGCTGCGCAGCTTCGGCAGGTTAGTCCCCTTGGCGCCGACCGAGGTGCCGTCCACAATGATCTCGCCCTTCTGGAAAGGCTCGAGCGCATTGACGCACTTGATGAGGGTCGATTTACCGGAGCCGCTGGGGCCGCAGACCACCACCACCTCACCTTTCTTGATGCTGGTGGTGCAGTCGGTCAGTACCTGAAACTGGCCATACCATTTGGAAATGTTCTTGATATCAATCATGAGGATTCTCCTGGGCGCTCAACGCAGCACGGCGTAGCGTTTCAGCAGCGTGCGGGCTGCCATGGAAATCGAAAAGCAGATGCCAAAATAGATCATGGCAATAAACATGATCATCGGCGGCAGCGCACCATTGTTCTTGCCAACCACCTCGGCAGCATGGAAGAAATCATAGACGCCGATCACCGAGGTCAGCGAGGTATCCTGAAACAGGATCACCACCTGGGTCACCAGCACCGGCAGCATGTTGCGGAAAGCCTGAGGCAACACGATCAGCGACATGGTTTGCCCATAGGTCAGCCCCAGTGCACTGGCGGCGGAAACCTGGCCGCGAGAAATGCTCTGAATGCCGGCGCGGATGATTTCGCAGAAGTACGCCGCCTCAAACACCGAGAACGTCACAATGGCGATATTGCCCACCTCCAGCCGGATACCGAAAAACGGCAGCAGGAAGAAGAACCAGAACAGCACCAGCAGCAAAGGCACCGAGCGGAACAGGTTGACGTAGCTGGAGGCCAGGAAGGAGAGGGGCTTGATGGAGGACAGCCGTGCCATTGCCAGCAAGGCACCACCAATCATGCCGATCACGCTGGCAATCAAGGTCAGTTTCAGGGAGAACAGCAGGCCTTCAACGATCAGGCCTTTGTTGGCGACTACCAGTTCCCAGTCAATCAAGGGCATGCTCATTTGCCACCTCCGGCAATCAGGCCCGGAATCCGCACCGCCCGTTCCAGCCAGGCCATGAAGCGGTTGACGATCAAGGCCAGGGCAATATAGATCAGGGTATACACAGCGATGGTTTCAATCACCACACTGGAATACTCCACCATTTGCCGCATCTGGAAGACCAGTTCGGTCAGGCCAATACCCAGTGCCACCGAGGAGTTTTTGAAAATGCTCATGAACTCACTGGTGAGCGGCGGGATGATGATGCGGAACGCCTGCGGCAGCAGAATCTTCAGGTACACCTCGGTGCGGGTGAATCCCAGAGCCAGCCCAGCCGCCGCCTGGCCACGGGGCAGCGATTTGATACCCGCGCTGACCTGCACCGCAACCCGTGCGGCAGTGAACAGACCGAGGCCAATGATGGCCGTGGTCAACTCTGGATAGGGCAGGTCCTGTTTCAGCCAGCGGCCCACCGCTTCCGGCAGTACTTCCGGCAACACAAAGAACCACAGGAACAGTTGTACCAGCAGGGGGATATTGCGGAATAACTCCACATAGGCATCGCCCAGCCAGACCAGCAGTTTATTGGGTACGGTGCGCAGAATGCCGATCAGCGAGCCGACCAGCAGCGCAATCGCCCAGCCACCGAGACTGACCAGTACGGTCCACTTGGCACCATCCAGCGCCAGCTTCCAGTATGGGCCATCTCCGGTGGGGGACTCTTCGAGGAATACTCCCCAGTTCATGTCCATAAGACCTCCACAACAGATGCACGTACACCTGCCGGGCCAGCATTGCTGGTCAGCAGGTGCGTTGCAGACAAGGTACGGGGGGCATCAGCCCCCCGTTGCTGCTTCCGTAGCGACTACGGGAATCAGGCGCCCTTGTCGTTCGGGTTGTCGAACAACGCCTTCAGCTTGTCGCTCATCGGCATGCGCAGGTTCAGGCCCTTCGGCGGAATTGGGGACTGGAACCACTTGGCATAGAGGTTGTAGATTTCCTTGGACTTGTAGACGGCATTCAGCGCGTCATCCACCGCCTTCTTGAACTGCGGGTCGTCCTTGCGCAGCATGATGCCGTACGGCTCGCCGGACAGGATTTCACCAACGATGGCAAAATCAGCCGGGTTACGCGAGTTGGCGATCTTGGCCGCCAGCAGGGTGTCATCCATCACAAAGGCGGCGGCACGGTCAGTTTCCAGCATCAGGAAGGACTCATCATGGTCCTTGCCGTACAGGTTCTTCACGTCGATCTTGGAACCGACTTCGTGCTGCTTGATGTAACGGTCAGAGGTGGTGCCGGTGGTGGTCACTACCGGCTTGCCGTTCAGGTCAGCCAGACCCTTGATGCCGGAGTTGGCTTTGACCGCCATCCGCACGTTGACCCAGAACATGTTGTTGCCGAAAGCCACCTGCTTCTGGCGTTCCATGCTGTTGGTGGTGGAGCCGCACTCGAGGTCGATGGTACCGTTCTGCATCAACGGGATACGGGTTTGCGAGGTCACCGGCTGGTAAATCACGGAGAGGGCGCTCAGCTTGAGCTGCTTCTTCACCGAGTCCACGACCTTGTTGCACAGGTCTACCGAATAGCCCACGTACTGCTTGTCATTCAGCAGGTAAGAAAAGGGTTGCGATGCATCACGCACGCCGACGACGATACGGCCGCTGTCTTTGATCTTTTTCAGGGTGCCGGTCAGTTCTTCAGCCAGGGTCGGTTGGGCGATGAAGGCAGCCAGTACCAGGGTGGACAGCAGTTTGGGGGTAACACGCATGTTCAGATTTCCTCTCAGCCTAGTGTGGGACGTAAGCCTGCTCGAATGGCAGGTGGCTCGCGTTTGGGGCGCTCCCGGCCCGACGCGTATGCAGTATCGGTCTTGTTTTGGTCACTTTGCCTGTTCTGCCTCGAGCGAGGGTAACAGACAGAATGTGCGGCCGATTATAGATTGGCCTGACTTGAGGGGCAAGCCGCTTGCTTTTTGCGCTGCAGCAGGGGCGGGCTTGCAGTCGTGGCAGGCTCGGCTATGCTGAATCAGGGAACGCCCGCCGTGGAGGAAACGGATGGTCAAGGCATGGATCTGTGCGCTGCTGTGCTTGTTCAGTCTGCCTCTACGGGCTGAGTTGCTGGATGACGTCCTCAGCAAGGGTGTGCTGGTGGCCGGGGTGCGCGACGGCTATCCCCCGTTTGGATTTCTCGATGCCAAACGGCAGTATCAGGGCTATGAAATTGATCTTGTACGTGCCATTGCCCGTACACTCAAGGTGCGCGTGCAGTTTTTGGCTGTTTCCACCCAAAACCGATTCCAGGTCCTGCAAAACAATTATGTAGATGTGCTGGTGGCCATGACGACCCGCACACCGGAGCGGCAGAAATGGTTTGATTTCAGCTATACCTATTTCGTTTCCGGGCAGCAGTTCATGACACGGGTCGGACGGGTACACCAATTGTCTGATTTGGCCAATTTACGTATTGGGGTGGCCAGCAACTCTACCAGCTATGACAATGTGCTTAAACTGCTGCCCACGGCTCGTATTGCCAAGTATGATGACAGTACCGCTGCAACACTGGCCTTGTTGCAAGATGAGGTGGATGCAGTGACTACAGATGGCCATATCCTGATGTCTTACCACAAGACCATTCCCAATCCGCAAGACTACGAAATCTCCTCGTTTACCATCTCGCGAGAACCTTATGGGGTGGTGGTGCGCAAGGGCAATCCCAAGCTGGTAGAGGCGATTAATCAAGCGCTACTGGCCTTGGAGCGCAGTGGGGAGGGTAAGCGGCTCTTTGATAAGTGGTTCGGACCGGGTACCAGCTACAAGCTGAAGCGACACTTCGTCTTCTCCCCCTGATTTAGCCTCCTCGCCCCTTGTCCTGACTGGCGCTTTGCTCTAGCCTTCGTGCAGCTTTGAACAGAGTCCGGAGTGGTCATGGTCTGGTTGCGTCGTATCCTGCTGGTCAGCGTATTGCTGGTGCTGCTGACGGTGGCGGGTAGCTGGTTGTGGTTGTTGGGACGTGCACCGCAACGGGAAGGGGAGCGTGTGCTGACCGGCCTGCAAAAGCCGGTCGATGTGCAGTTTGACGTCTGGGGCATCCCGCACCTGACCGCCAGCAACGAAGCGGATGCCATGCGGGCGCTGGGTTACCTGCATGCGCAAGAGCGTTTGTGGCAAATGGACCTGATGCGCCGTGTCGCGCAAGGGCGGCTGGCGGAGCTGGTCGGTGAGGCCGGGCTGAAAACCGACAAGCTGTTCCGCACCCTGGGTATCCGTGCTGCAGCCACCCGGCAGGCCGAAGCGCTGATTCGTCAGGGTGGCCCGGTACGTGAGGCGGCACAAGCCTACGTGGCGGGGATCAACCAGTATATCCGCGAGCAGCGGCTGCCGGTGGAGTACGCGCTGACCCGCAGCAAACCTGCCCCGTTTACGGTGGTGGACAGTCTCAGCATTGCCGGCCTGATGGCCTACGGGTTTTCACAGGGCTTTCAGGAAGATCCGATGGTCAGCCAGCTTGCTGCACGGCTGGGGCCGACCTATATGAAGGAGCTGGTCTATGACTGGCCCGGTGCCCAGACCACACCGGCCACCAAACCGCCGCTCAAGCCCACCGTAGCTTCCCCCGCGGTACGGCCAGATCCGGTGACGGCACCGGATCCGCAGCCTGCGGCCTCTGTCTCGGTTGCCATGGCGCGACTGGTGACCGAGGTCAACCAAAGTTTGCCGGTACCGCAACTGCAAGGCAGCAATAGCTGGCTGATTGCCGGCAAGCTTAGTGCCAGCGGCAAGCCCTTGTTTGCCAATGATCCGCACATCGGTTTCCATGCCCCGGCAGTATGGTACGAGGCTCAGATTCGCACGCCGGACTGGCAGATGTACGGGCACTTCTTGCCTGGTATTCCGTTTCCGCTGCTGGGGCACAATGGCCATCACGCCGTGGGCCTCACCATGTGGGAAAACGACGAGGTGGATTATTACCAGCTGGCGCAGGATCCCGCCGTACCCGGCCGCGTGAAGGAGCGGGGGCGCTGGGTGCAGCTGGGCGGGCGGGTAGAAACCATCGTGGTGCGCGACGCCGCACCGGTCACCCTGCATGTGCAGCTGGCCTTGCACGGCCCGGTGGTCAATAGTTTGTTTCCTGCCATGAAAGACAGTCCGCCAGTGGCCGTGAACTGGACCTATCTGGATCCACGTAATCGCCCGTTTGATAGCCTCTATGCCATCAGTCATGCGACGGATTTGAAGTCGATGGAGCTGGCCGCCAGCCAGCACTGGTCGCCCGGTCTGAATCTGAGCTATGCGGATGAAGATGGCAATATCGCCATGTGGGCTATCGGACGGCAGACCTTGCGCCCGCTGGGGGTGAACAGCCATCAGGTACTGGATGGCAGCAGTGGCAAGCAAGAGCCACTGGGCTTTGCGCCTTTTGTACAGAACCCGCGCTATGTGAACCCGCCTTCCGGCATTATCTATTCGGCCAATCATCCCTATCCTGCTGCGCTGAGTGCCGGCGGTATTACGGTGGCGGGCTATTATCCGGCGATGGACCGCGCGCTGCGGTTGAGTCAGTTGCTGGCGCCGCGTGAAGCGGCCTGGACCCTGCAGGACCTGCAGCGTATCCAGACTGATGTGCGCAACCCGGTAGCGGCGAATTTGTGCCAGAGCTGGACGCACCAGCTGGATGGCACCCGCCTGCCCCCCACCGAGCAGCAGTTGCTGGGCCTGATCGGCCGCTGGCAAGGTGATTACCCGGTCAACAGTCTGGCGGCAACCGTGTGCGACCGCTGGAAAGGCGAGCTGGTCAACAGCCTGTTTGCCGACAAGCTGAGCGCCGAGGATTTGCTGGTCTGGCGTCGCCTGTTCCTGCTCGATAAATCGCTGTATGGCATCAGCCGCAATCCACAGTCACCCTGGTGGGATCATCTGCGTACACCGGCTGTGGAAACCCGCGACCAACAGCTGCAGCATAGCTGGAAGCGTACGGTGGCTGGCCTGACTGCACAACTGGGGCCGGATATCCAGCAATGGCGCTGGGGCAAGGTGCATACCCTCACCCATGAGCATGGTTTGGGCAAAGTACCGGCACTGGCCCCCTTCTTCAATGTCGGACCGTTCCCGGTGGCAGGCGCACGCGACACCATCGACAACCAGTACACCCGGATGGAGACTGGCGGCGCCCCTGTAGTGTCGGGCCCCTCGACCCGACGGCTGATCGACATGGCGGAGCCGGAGGCGGCCGTAGGTATCAACCCGATCGGGCAAAGCGGCATCCTGCTGGATGAGCACCACCATGATCAGGCTGCACTCTTTGCAGCCCAGCAATACCGGCCCATGTGGATTTCCAGCCGGGATGTGGAGGCGCACCAGGCTTCCCAGCTACGTTTGTTGCCCTGATCTGGTTGCAGAACGGCGGATCGGTCACAATAGGCGCTTCCCTGAAGCTGAAGGCAGACATGCAGCAAACCACCTTGACTGTGCGCGGCTACCACATTGATGTGTATGGCCATGTCAACAACGCCCGCTACCTGGAGTTTATGGAAGACGGGCGCTGGGCGCTGTTTTCCAGCATGACCGACCTCAATGCCTGGTCCGAGCGCGGGCTGGCCTTTGTGGTGGTCAACATCAATATTGATTACCGGCGTGCCGCCCACATGCATGATGTGCTGACGCTCACGACCCGACTGGTGGAGATCGGTAGCCGCAATGCCGTGCTGGAGCAGCAGTTTCACCATCAGGAGAGCGGGCAGTTGCTGGCCAGTGCCCGGGTGACCTTTGTGGTGGTGGATACCCGCCTGCAGAAGGCCATCAGCATCGAAGGCGAGATGCTCGATATGCTGCAGGCCATGCAGGCGGCGGGGCAGGCATGACACTGGCCGCACCGCGCCCCTTGGTGTTCGATACGCTGCGAGCACTCAGCACCGAACAGTTTTGCTCCGGCGAAGCCCTCGCCGATCAGCTGGGCGTATCGCGTGCTTCGATTTCGCTGGCCCTGCAGCAGGCGCGCGAGCTGGGGGTGCCCGTGCACAGTGTGCATGGGCGCGGTTATCGCCTCAGCCAGCCGGTGGACTGGCTGGACGCTTCACAGATTCAGGCCATGCGGCAAGCGGGGGCACCACCGCTGGAAGTGCTGAGTGTGACGGATTCAACCAACAGCCAGCTGCTGTCACGGGCGGCGCAGGCCGTGCATGGCCTGTGCCTGACGGCAGAGTTCCAGACCGCCGGGCGGGGACGCCGCGGGCGCAGCTGGCAGGCTGCATTGGGAGGCAGTCTGGCTTTTTCTGTGCTGTGGCGTTTCCCCGGTGGGATCAGCCAGCTGTCCGGGCTAAGTCTGGCGGTAGGGGTGGCGGTGGTGCGGGTACTGCACCGCCTGGGCCTGCAGGCCGCGCAACTGAAATGGCCAAACGATATTCTGGTGGATGGCCACAAGCTGGCCGGCATCCTGATTGAAACCCAGGGCGATGCGCTGGGGCCCATCCAGGCGGTGGTCGGCATCGGCCTGAATGTGCGACTGCCCGACAACCTGCAGCAACAGATCGACCAGCGTACTACCGATCTGGCCGCACATCTGCCGCACCTGCCTTCACGCAATGCCTTGCTGGCCTTGCTGCTGGATGAGTTGCAAGCGGTGTCGGCGCAGTTTGTGGATGCAGGTTTCGCGGCTTTCCGCGAGGAATGGCAGCATTACCACGTCTGGCAAGGGCAGCCGGTACAGGTGTGCTACCACGATGACCACTGTCTGGCCGGAGTGGCCATGGGCGTGGATGCGGCGGGTGCCTTGCTGCTGCATGACGGGGTGACGGTGCGGCCGGTGGCCGCCGGTGAGGTGTCCTTGCGCGCAGCGAAAGACCGGACATGAACGGTGTGCGCCACTTGCTGCTGGATGGTGGCAATACCCGCCTGAAGTGGGCCTGGTGCCATGAACGGCAGCACTTGCAGCCGGCCCAGGTGGTCGATTATGCCGCATTGCAGGCCCAGCCGCCTTGGCGGGCGGACCCCGCGCCGCTCGAGATTTGGGGGAGCTGTGTCACCGGCGCGCAGCAACGCGCACAGGTGGAGCAAGCCTGCCGGGCCTGCTGGCCGGAGGTGCCCATTCATTGGGTGGTGCCGCAGGCGGATGCCGCTGGAGTACATAATGGCTATCTGGACCCGACACAGCTGGGGCCTGATCGCTGGCTGTCCTTGCTGGCGGCGCACCGGCTGCACGCGGGTGATGCGTTGGTGGTGAATGCGGGCACGGCCCTGACAATTGATGCCCTGACAGCAACCGGGACATTTCTGGGTGGGGTGATTGTGCCCGGCTTGCAGCTGATGCTGGACGCCCTGGCAGGCGGGACGGCGCGGCTGGCACGCCGCCCCGGACAATACGTGGCCTTTCCCCAGACAACGGGTGATGCGCTGTATAGCGGGGCATTGCAGGCGATGGCCGGGGCGGTGCAACAGCAAGCGCGCCTGATGCAGCAGCATGGGCAGACGCCGGTCTGCCTGCTGTCCGGTGGCGATGCCAGCCTGCTGGCGCCGTTGCTGGCGCTGGAGGTCAGGCAGGTTGACGGGCTGGTGCTGGAAGGGCTGTTGAGTCTGCTGCAGGCCGATTCTAGCCAGCCCCTTGCCGAAATCCCCTTGCAGGACAGACAATCCGCCTTATGAAGAAACTACTGTTGCTACTGTTGCTGGCCAATGCCGGTTTCTATGCCTGGAGTCGCTGGGGTTATCAGGCCGAGCAGCCTGAGCCACCGCATGCTGAGCTGGCGGCCTCCCGTGTCACCTTGCTCAAGCCGGAGGAGATCCCGGCCAGTCAGGCGGAGCCTGCTTCGGTGCCAAGCCCCGTCTCGGAGCTTCCGGCCAGTGAGGTGGCGGTGGCGGAGCCGCCCGCCAGCACCGCAGTGCCACAGCAGGTCTGCATGCAATGGACCCAGCTGGATGACGCGGGCTGGCGCAGCTTGCGGCCACGATTGCAGGCTGCCCGTCTGCAGCCTGTATCGGCGCGTTCCGAACCGTTTGCCGAGAAGTACTGGGTGTATATCCCGCCCTTGGGCGACAAGACGCTGGTTGAGAAAAAAGTCGAGCAGCTACGCTCATTGGGTGTGACGGATCTGAGCGTGATCGAAGATAAAGGGCGGTGGGACAGTGCCATTTCGCTCGGAATTTTCTCCAGCAAGGAAGCTGCAGATCACCACCTGGAGACCTTGAAGAATCAGGGGGTGAAGTCGGCCCAGGTGCGACCGCGCGATCCGGTGATCAAGCGCTGGACCCTGCTGTTTACCAAGCTGGATGAGGCCGGGCGTGACAGCCTGAAGGCGCTGTCCGCTGAGTGGCCGGGTAGTCGCTTGCAGGTTCAGCCCTGCCCCTGAGTATTGGCAGGGTCGTCTATGGCCGGCGGTGCTCCGCCAGCTCAATGCGGGCCACCATGCCGCCGACGGTTAGCCCTGCTGCATTGTGTAATGGCGGCTGATGCCAGGCGGCCAAGGCCGTGCGTTCCGGGTGATCCAGCAGCCCCAGTTGCTGCAGCAAGGCCAGGGTAACGGTGTGCAGGGCACGTGCATTGCCATCGGCAATCTTGATGGCAATGCCATAGCCTGCGTGCTGCACCGCGATGGCCTGCACCCCATCCGCGCCCCCTTTGGCAACCCAGCGCCCCTCACCCTGTCGGGTTAATGCCAGATCAAAGCGACCGCTACCCGATACCATGTCAGGGTAGGTCTGCATCGCCTGGTACAAGGGCTGTAAAGGTGCACCCGCTATCCCGGGCACGACACCTGCGGCCAGCCGGGCATAGCCGGTGGCCAAGGCGCGCAAGGGCAGCGCGTAATTGGGCGCACTGCAACCATCGATCCCCATCGGCATGCCAGCTGGGTCAACCTGACATACCTGCGCCACCGCTTCGCGTATGGCCTGCTGCAACGGGTGGCGGGGTGAGAGGTGGTTGCTGTGATCGTGCCCATGCAACTGGCAGTAGGCGAGAAAGCCGGTGTGCTTGCCCGAGCAATTGTGGTGCAGGGGGGTAAACGTTGCATCCGCAGGCAGGGCATGGTCGGTATAGAACAAAGGCACCTGACATCCGCACTGCAGTTGCGAGACCTGCCCGCCTATCTGTGCCAGCATGGCGCTGACGGCTTCAACATGCATCGGCTCACCAGAGTGGCTGGCACACAGCAGGGCCAGTTGCCGGGCGGTCAGACCAAAATGGTCCACCCCGCCGGAGGTTAGCAGCGGCAGGGCCTGGAAGGGCTTGAGGGTGGAGCGGGTGAACTGCGGTGTGTCCACATCGCCGGCGCGATACAGCAGATGACCCGAGGCATCACACACGGCTATCGAGCCATAGTGCACACACTCGACCCAGTCGCCACGCTGGCTGATCGCCAGCGGGACATGCTGGGGCAGGGCGGCAACCGGTTTCCAGACGGACATCATCATTACTCCCGCATACAGGCATGATGGCAGTATAAGGGAGGGGCTGTGCGCTTGCAGGCGTATTGAAGTCAGACTTGATCTGCCACAAGCGCCAATGGGCTTGACGGGGCAGGCGGATGTGCCAGACTGAAAGATCGGGGGATTGTTGAATGCGCTATTTATTGCTCTTGTGTGGCTGGCTGGTGCTGATCACGCCGCTGATGGCGGCACCGCAAGTTGTCATCATCTATTACGACGAGAACTACCCGCCGTATTCCTATCAGGATCATGGCCAACCGGCGGGTTTATACAATGACATTCTGCAGGCTGCATTCAGGCGCTTGCCGGACTATCGCTTGCAGTTGAGGCCCGTAGCGTGGGCGCGCGGTCTTGCCATGCTGCAGCAAGGGTCTGCGCTGGCGTTGATCCCTCCCTACCGCTGGCCACAGGAGCGACCCTATATCGACGCCTATGTGGGGCCGCTGGGAGAGGAGGATGTGGCACTGTACTGTCGCCAAGGCTTACCCCTTCCGGGCTCGCCGCGCTGGCCACTCGATTTTCGGGGGCTGCAGATAGGCGTTAACCAAGGCTTTCTGATGAGTCGCAGCCTGAACCAGCCGTTTCAGGACGGGGCGGTCCTGCGGGTGGAGTTCCGTGATGCCATGGAAGGGTTGGCTGCACTCAAGGTTGGGGCGGTGGATTGCTATGCCAATGACCGCCTCAGCGTGGAGTGGGCGTGGCGGCAGGCCAAGCGGGACAGCAGCCGGTTGGCCCGCATTCCCGCTGAACTGCGCCCCATACTGGTGCTGGACCGGCAGCAGGCTTTCATTGGCTTCAGCAAGGTCAATGCCCAGCAATACCCGTGGCGATCTGCACTGATCCGGCAACTGTCGCAGGTATTACGGCAGATGAGCAGCCAGGGCGAGATCCGACAATTGCAGGAACGGGTCTTGCAGGCTAAGGGTTAATGCCAGAGCAGCCACAGTACGCTGCTGCCGAGCAAGAGCAGGGCCAGCTGCCAGGCCAGCCTGTCCAGGCTGGCGCGGGTGCCGGGTGCAAACAGCATGCGGTAAGCGAGGCTGAAGCCCATTCCCAGCAATACGATGAACAGGACCCGGCCCAGCCAGCCACTCATTGCGGCTTTTTCTTGCGTTCAGCATCCGCCGCTGCCCAGGCCTTGTCCAGCCGACTATCGGCCTGAGCCAGTGCGTCGGTCGCCTTTTTCAAGGCCTGACTTTGCTTGTCCAGTTCCAGCTTGGCGGCCTCAGCCGCCTTCTGCGCTTCTTGCAGTTTTTGCTGGGCCTGCTGATGCTGGCGGGCGGCATCCTGCTGCCTGGCGTTGGCGGCTTGCCATTCGCTGTTCTTTTGCTCGCGCCAGTATTGGGCGTGGGTGACCTCGTCGTCGACCGGGCTGGCCCAAGCCAATCCAACGGACAAAGCGCCAACCATGACGGCGGTCAACGTGTGCTGTCGCATATGCTTTACCATTCAAATGTAAGGGGGCGTGTCTCAGGCTTTGATCAGCCAGGTCGAGGTGAGTTTCCCGGTGCGGCGTTCAAACCCTGAGCGTTGTTCCTGTGCTACCGCCTCATCCCGGCGGCGGCGCTCACTGCGGCGGCGGTCTTTGCTGTTGTGCCGATTGTCCTGCGCATGATACACCGGGATCGCACTCGCGTAGGGGTCTTGTACCGTGCGCACCGGCTCGGTATGACGTTCCGCTCGCGGCGCGAGGGTGGCAGGCAGGGGCAGGAGGTGCATGATGGCATGTGCAATGGGTGGACGGCCTGTAAGGTTTATCGACGCACGCGTCGTTAACTTTAGGATGAACGCATGAAAACAGGGACGATGAGGTGGTTATCCGGGGTTTGGTGGTGGGCCCACCGGCTACTGCACCATCCGCTTTACCGCAAGATTTTCTGGTTTCATGGCCTGCTTCTGGGCTTGTTACTGACCGGCATGATGGGTTATCACCTGCTGGAAGACTGGTCCTGGTTTGACAGCCTGTACATGACCGTCATCACGCTGGCCACCATTGGCTATGGCGAGACGCATCCGCTGTCGGATGCCGGCCGCTGGTTTACCATCCTGCTGATTGTGTTTGGCTCCGGGCTGATGCTGTACACCGTGTCCGGTTTCATTACCTCGCTGCTGGACGGCGACATACGCAAGGCTTTGAAGCATATGACCCTGCAACGCACCCTGGCTGGCATGTCCGGCCACATCATCCTGTGTGGCTACAGCCAGACCGGGCAATACGCGGTAGATGAATTGCGCCGGGCGAAGCGCCCTTTTGTGGTGATCGACATGGACCCCGCCAAGTTGGAGGCCCTGCAACAGCAACAGGTACCTTGCCTGCTGGGCGATGCCACCAGCGAGGCCTTGCTGCAGGAGGCCGGTATCGAGCGGGCACACGGCCTGATTGCCACCCTGCATCACGATGCAGATAACCTGTTCGTGGTGCTGACCGCCCGAGGGTTGAATCCGGCGCTGCGCATCATCGCCAAGGCCGTCGAAGAGAGCTCCTTGAAGAAGCTCAAGCAGGTGGGGGCAGACAGCGTGGTGATGCCCAATTTCATCGGCGGCTTGCGCATGGTATCCGAGATGGTGCGGCCGAATGTGGTGACCTTTCTCGACATGGTGCTGGGGTCGGACAACCAGACGGTGCGGGTGGAAGAGCTGCTGATCCCGCAGGGTTCGCCTGTTGCCGGACAAAGCCTGCAAGCGCTGGGGCTGGGGCATGAGGAGGGGGTGTCGCTGGTGGCCTTGCGTACCGGCCAGCAGTCCCAGCATATCTTCAACCCGCCCCCCTCCACGGTACTTGACGCACTTGATACACTGATCCTGATAGGCGATGCCGAACGGATTGCTGCCCTTAACCAGCGGCTGGGCCTGGCTCCCAGCCACCGCCACAGGACCTGACATGGAACTTACCCTGACCCGCCCCGATGATTGGCATCTGCACCTGCGTGATGGTGCCGCATTGGCCGCTGTACTGCCGCACACGGCGCGGCAGTTTGCCCGCGCCATCGTCATGCCCAATCTGAAGCCGCCGGTCACCACCACTGCCCAGGCACTGGCCTACCGTGAGCGCATCCTGGCCGCGCTGCCTGCGGGTTCTAGCTTTGACCCGCTGATGGTGCTCTACCTGACCGACAAGACGCCAGCGGAGGAAATCGCCCGCGCCCGGCAAAGCGGGGTGGTGCAAGCGGTGAAGCTGTATCCGGCGGGTGCCACCACCAACTCGGATGCCGGGGTGACCGACTTGCTGGGGCGGTGTGCCGATACGCTGTCTGAGATGGAACGGCTGGGCATGCCCTTGCTGGTGCATGGCGAAGTGACCGATCCGACGGTGGACGTGTTTGATCGGGAGGCCGTATTTATTGACCGGGTGATGCAGCCCTTGCTGCAGCGCTTCCCGCGGCTGCGGGTGGTGTTCGAGCACATCACCACGGCAGACGCCGCACAGTTTGTGCAGCAGGCGCCGGACAACGTCGCCGCCACTTTGACCGCTCACCATTTGTTGATGAACCGCAACGCGCTGTTTACCGGCGGTATCCGGCCGCATCATTACTGCCTGCCGGTGCTCAAGCGTGAGCGTCACCGCGAAGCCTTGCTGGCGGCTGCGACCTCGGGTAGCCGCAAGTTCTTCCTGGGTACCGACAGTGCGCCACACGCCAAGGGTGCCAAGGAGCATGCCTGCGGCTGTGCCGGCATGTATACCGCGCTCAGCGCCATCGAACTGTACGCTGAGGCGTTTGAATCGGTTGGGGCGCTAGACCAGCTGGAAGCGTTTGCCAGCTTCAATGGCCCGGACTTCTATCAGCTGCCGCGCAATCAGGAGCAGATTACGCTGCGCAAGGAGCGCTGGACGGTGCCGGATAGCCTGCCCTATGACGGAGATGTACTGATCCCGCTGCGCGCGGGCGAAGCGGTGGATTGGCGGTTGGTGACTGCGTAAAGCCGCCCCGGTCGTCAAGCAACCGGGGCGCGTGGCTTAATTCACCCAGTACAGATGGCGCAGGAAGGCCATGCTGGGCACGTCCGGATTCTTGTCCTGCTGTGCGACGTACTCGGTCAGGAAAGCAAACAGTTGGGATGCCGGGTGTTTGCTGTCCACCGCCCGGCACACCTGACGACTCAGTGCCTGCTGCGCTGCCTGTTTTTCCAGCGCGAAGGGATAGCGGACTGGCTTGTGGAAGACCGCTGCGATATCAATGCCCTGGCTGGTGGGGCAGAATTCGGCCAGCGTGGCGAGCAGGCCATCGTCCTTTTCCGTTGCGATCAGCAGGGTTTGGCCCGACCAGGCCGGAATCACATGGTCAAACAGGGTTTTCCAGGTCTGGAAAGTCTGCTCGTCCATGGGCAGCGGAAACACCGTTTGCTTCTGCTTTGGGTTCGGAATCCACTCAGCCGCATCATCGGTTTCCGCCAGCAGGGACGTACGCAGCGCGTCGGAGGTCTTGAGGCCAGCCAGCACCTGCTGGTGCGCGCGGGCAACCCCTTGCGGTGACTTCAGCTCCAGGATGCGTTCAAATGGGGCATCCCAGTGGATGTCGTAGGACAGTACCAGTTCCAGCACGCCTTGGGCGAACTGGTGATAGGCCAGCGCCCACTGCACGTCAGACTGATCGACCTGGAAGCGGGCATCCAGATTGTGCTCAGCCTGGTAATAGGCTTCATCATTGCTGGGCGCAGCCAGCAGCGGAGTCTGGTGGCCCCGTTTGGGAATTGCCAGCAGGTGGCGCTCCCACACCTCGATCTGACCATTACCATCCACATCAAACGCCCAACGGCCGGGCTGCACCCAGACCCCTTCGCCCGGTTGCAACTTGAGCGATTGCATGACTGCAGATTGCGTTTTCAGCTCACGCAGCACATAGGTCAGCTCTTGCCGGATGATGCGCTCCAGGGCTTCGTACTGGTGTTCGTTATACAGGCGCTCAAGGCGCTTGAGGTCGCCATAAATCACCTTGCCGGCATGCTGCAGCACGGCGATGTCACGACAAATCACAAAGCGCTGCCGCTGATCATTGTCACGCAGCTGGCTGGCCTGTTTGGGCAGTCCACTGCAGGCGGCTTCCAGCGCGGTGGTATCTTTCAGATCGCTGCTGGCGGTGGCCAGCAGGGGCAGGCATAGCAGTACGGCAAGCAGGCGGCTCATGGCCCGTCCTCGTCATGACAAAGCCATGATGTTACGCGAAGCGCGGATGCGGGCCAACTGCTGTCATAGGGGTGAAACAAAAACGCCCACCATCCGGTGGGCGTTTTCTGGCGGCGCAGGTCGCTCAGTAGAAGCCGAAGTGTTCGGCATCCAGCGCCAGCATGCTTTGCGCACCGGCCTTCAGTTGCAGCTTGAGCGCTTCCACTTCCGGGAACAGGCGGGCAAAGTAGAAGCGGGCGGTGCTGATCTTGGCCTTGTAGAAGTCGGCTTCATTGCCATTTTGCTGTGCCAGGGCCAGCTTGACCATGCGCGCCCAGAAGTAGCCGTAGACCAGATGGCCGAGCAGGCGCAGGTAGTCGACCGAGGCCGCGCCGACTTCCTGCTGGTTCTGCATCGCCTGCATGCCAATGGCCATGGTGATGTCACCCAGCTCTTTGTTCAGCTTGGCGACCGGTGCGATGAATTCGGCCAGCTCGGCGTTACCGGCTTCGGCTTCGCAGAACTTGTGTACCAGCTTGGTGAACTTGCGCAGCTTCTGGCCTTGGTCCAGCAGAATCTTGCGGCCCAGCAGGTCCAGCGCCTGGATGCCGTTGGTGCCTTCGTAAATCTGCGAGATACGGCAGTCACGTACGTACTGCTCCATGCCCCATTCACGGATGAAGCCGTGGCCACCGTAGACCTGCATGCCCATATTGGCGGCGATGTAGCCGTTGTCGGTCATGAAGGCTTTGGCAATCGGGGTCAGCAGGGCCACCAGGTCGGCGGCATCCTTGCGCTCTTCTTCGTTGGTGGCGCGTTCTTCCACGTCCAGCAACATGGCCAGCCAGGTGGAGAAGGCACGGCCTGCTTCGGTGTAGGCCTTGCCGGTCAGCAACATGCGGCGCACGTCCGGATGCACAATGATCGGATCTGCGGCTTTTTCCGGGGCTTGGGCACCGCCGAGTGCGCGCATTTGCAGGCGTTCCTTGGCGTAGGTCAGTGCGTTCTGGAAGGAGGCTTCGCCAATGGCCAGACCTTGCATGCCGCAGCCGAGACGCGCGGCATTCATCATGGTGAACATGCAGGACATGCCCTTGTTCACTTCACCAATCAAATAGCCTTTGGCACCGTCCAGGTTGATGACCGCGGTGGCATTGGCCTTGATGCCCATCTTGTGTTCGATGGCGCCGCAGTACACGCTGTTGCGCTCACCCACGCTGCCATCCGCGTTCGGCATGAACTTCGGCACGATGAACAGGGAGATGCCCTTGATGTCCTTCGGCGAATCCGGCAGGCGGGCCAGCACCAGGTGAATGATGTTGTCCGACATGTCGTGCTCACCAGCCGAGATGAAGATCTTGGTGCCGGTGATGCTGTAGCTGCCGTCGGCATTCGGCTCGGCCTTGGTCTTCAGCAGGCCGAGGTCGGTACCGCAATGTGGTTCGGTCAGGCACATGGTGCCGGTCCAGCTGCCGTCCACCAGCTTCGGCAGGTACTGGGCTTTCTGCTCGTCGGTACCGTGGGCGTGGATGGCGCTGTAGGCACCGTGGGACAGGCCCGGATACATGGCCCAGGCCACGTTGGCCGAGTTCATCATCTCCATCATCGGGAAGGACAGCGTCTTCGGCATGCCCTGGCCACCGTAGTCCGGGTCGCAATCGATGCTGGTGAAACCCAGCTCGCAGAATTGCTGGTACGCTTCCTTGAAGCCGGCCGGGGTCTTGACGCTATGGCTGGCGGCATCGTAAGTGCAGCCCTCTTCGTCTGCAGCACGATTGAGCGGGGCCAGCTCGCTTTCGCAGAACTGGGCGGCGGCTTCCAGATACTGCTCGAACACATCGGCAGTGGCTTCTTCCAGCCCCGGCAGCGTGGCCATTTTCTGGTCCGCTTGCAGCAGTTCGAACAGTACAAACTTCATGTCGCGCATCGGCGCTTTGTAGTTGGCCATCTGAGTGCTCCCGTCATCTGTAGGGGACCGTCTCCGGACACGGTGCGGACCCTGGCATGCTTCAAGTATAGTTGGGTTTCAAACAAGTGTTTGATCGGGTTCAGCTATTTCTACTTTCTTAATCTAGCAAGCGCTTGATTTTATAAGTATCACAATAATGAACCACAATTCTCGAATAAGCATAGCCGGGAAAATGGGTCCTGACAATCGGTCCGCTGCACTTTTTTCGCGCGGCGGGCAAGGATCAGGCGCTCAGCGGCTGACGGCCGCCTTGATGCGCGCGACATCGACCTGCTGGATATAGCTGCGGATGTTGTCCCACACCGGATGAAAGCCGTAGCCGCCGTTGATCATCTCATCGATCGCCGCCTGCTTGTCCCAGCCTTGCACCACAATACGGTACATGGCCGACACCACGCCGGTGCGATCGGCGCCGTGCTGGCAATGAATCAGTACCGGTGCAGCCGGTGAGGCTTGCTGCAACACCTTCAGGGCCGCCACCACGTCTTCGTCTTCAATATGCCAGGCATTCATCGGCACCCGCACCATTTGTACCGAGGTGCCCTTGAACAGGTACTCGTCGGAATGAAAGCGGCGCAGGTTAAGTACCGTACGGATGCCCAGTTTCTTCAGGCTGGCCACATCGGGGCCATCCAGCTGCGCGCTGCGATAAATGCTGGGCGAAATGCGGTACAGATTGATGATCTTGCCATTGCCCACCGGCTGCGCCCACTCACTGGGGCGTGGCGCCGCCCATGCCAGCAGGGGGAGCACAAACAGCAACAGCAGCAAATGGCGTAAGGACATGGCGATGATCTCAACTTGCAGGAGGCAGAATCCAGCCCAGGGTAATCCCGGTATGCAAACTGAGTATAAACACAGCTTGCGCAGAGAGCCAGCCAGCGGTGCCCAGCAGGGATAGCCACAACCAGGGCGCACCAGTCAGCTGACGCAGCCCGCGCAGGATGGCAAACAGGCAATACAAGGACAGCAAATCGCTCAGCGTTGCACCAGCGGCGCCCAGCTGCTGCAATAGGGGCATCAGGGCATCCGGCAGGCTGCCCATCACCAGCACGGTGAGACAGGCCAGCCACGGTAGACCGGGTACCATGCGCCGCAACACCTGCCACAGCACGTGTGCCAGTAGCAGATTGCTCAGCAGGTATATACCACTGAAAAACAGCACCCGCAGCACCGGCCCGGCGACAAACTCAGGTGCCGGATTGGTATTGACCACCCCCAGCAGCCACAGAACCAGCAGCAGCTCGCCATGCTGCCAGTGATAAGGCCAGGGCAGCAGGGGGCGCCCCAGCAGCAGGTGGGCGCAATCGTCCCAGAGCTGATGCAGGCGGGTGGTCAGGCGAGCAATCAATCAAACACCACGGTCTTGTTCTTGTAGACCAGTACCCGATGATCCAGATGCCAGCGCACCGCACGTGACAGCACCACCTTTTCCAGATCGCGGCCTTTTTGCAGCAGGTCGTCAATCGCATCACGATGGCTGATGCGGGCGACATCCTGCTCAATGATGGGGCCATCGTCCAGGATCTCTGTCACATAGTGGCCGGTGGCGCCGATCAGCTTGACCCCGCGCTCAAAGGCGCGGTGGTAGGGGCGGGCGCCGTGGAAGGCGGGCAGGAAACTGTGGTGGATGTTGATGATGCGCTGCGGGTAGCGGGCGCAGAACTCGGTGGAGAGCACCTGCATATAGCGGGCCAGCACGATCAGGTCGATCTGGTGTGCGTCCAGCAGGCGCTGCTGTTCGGCTTCGGCCTCTGCCTTGTTGTCACCATTGACCGGGATCACCACAAAAGGGATGCCGTAGAATTCGGCCAGCCGGCGGGTATCCTCATGGTTGCTGATGATCAGCGGGATGTCGCAGGGCAGTTCGCCACTCTGGTGGCGGTACAGCAGGTCCACCAGGCAGTGGTCAAAGCGGGACACAAAAATCGCCATCCGGCTGCGCCGCCGGCCATCTTCCAGCCGCCAGTCCAGTTGATGCCGCTCGGCAATCGGGGCGAACGCCTCTGCAAACTGCTCCAGCGGCAGGGTGAACTCCTCCAGATCCCACTCCACCCGCATCAGAAACAGGTTTTCCTGTGCGTCCTGGTGCTGATCGGCGTGCAGGATGTTGGCGTTGTGCTGGTAGAGAAAGTCGGCAATCGCAGCAACCAGCCCTTTGTGGTCGGGGCTGCTGATCAACAGGGTGGCGGTATTTTTCATGATGTCGAGTGGAGAAGTGTCATGCGGGGCCGTCGTAGCCGTACGCGGCACGGGGTTATCGGAGGGGCGGGAGCAGTGTAGCAGAAATGCACTGCGCGTCGTGTTGCGGGGCACACTAGCAACCATCGGATTTCTCAGGCCGTTGGCATAACGGGGCGGCCCTCTATACCGCATTGCGGCGAAAAATCAAGCTTGCGCGAAGCGGCTCAGGCTACTAGAATTTGTGACATCAAAGCAGGGTCCCCACTAGATATAGTGGATTCCCACAGATTATCCACAGCTTGCCCACACCTTTTGAGACGTGTTCCGGCGGGCTGTTTTTCGTGCGCCATCAGGAGCCTACGCATGCAAACCGTCGCAGAATCCACCGCATCCACCCCGCTCAGTCCGGAGGCAGACATGAACGCAGCCTACGCCCAGTACAAGACGATCCGCCGTAACGGGGATGTGGTGGCTTTTGAGCCGGTGAAGATTTCCGTGGCCATGACCAAGGCTTTCATCGCCACCCACGGCAGCCAGGCTGCTGCCAGCGCCCGCGTGCGCGAGCTGGTGGAGCAGTTGACGCAATCGGTGGTCAACGCCCTGATGCGCCGCAAGCCGGATGGTGGCGCCATCCACATTGAAGACATCCAGGATCAGGTCGAACTGTCGCTGATGCGTTCCGGCGAGCATGACGTGGCCCGCGCCTACGTGCTGTACCGCGAGCAGCGCAAGGCCGAGCGTGCCGCCAAGCCGGACACGGAAGCACATGCCACCATCCACGTGGTGGAAACCAATGGCAGCCGCAGCCCGCTGGACTTGAAAAAGCTGCGCGCATTGCTCGATTCTGCCGCCGAAGGTTACGAGTCGGTGGTGGACGTGGAACACCTGCTGGCCGAAACCCTGAAGAACCTGTACGACGGGGTCCCGGCGGACGAAGTACGCAAGTCGCTGGTGCTGGCCGCCCGCGCCATGATCGAGCAAGACCCGGCCTACAACTATGTGACCGCCCGCCTGCTGCTGAACACCATCCGCCGCGAAATCATCGGCGAAGAGCTGAGCCAGCAGGAAATGGCCGAGCGCTATGTCGACTACTTCCCGCGTTACATCAAGCAAGGTATTGAGGCCGAACTGCTGGACCCGCGTCTGGCCCAGTTTGACCTCGCCCGCCTGGGCGCCGCGCTGGACGCGCACCGCGATTACCAGTTTGGCTACCTCGGCCTGCAGACCTTGTACGACCGCTACTTCCTGCACGTACACGGCCGCCGTATCGAAATGCCGCAAGCTTTCTTCATGCGGGTGGCGATGGGCCTGGCCATCAACGAAATCGACCGCGAAACCCGCACCATCGAATTCTATGAAGTGCTGTCGAAGTTCGACTTCATGTCATCCACCCCGACGCTGTTCAACTCCGGCACCCTGCACAGCCAGCTGTCCAGCTGCTACCTGACCACCATCGCCGACGATCTGGACGGCATCTACGAAGGCATCAAGGAAAACGCGCTGCTGTCCAAGTTTGCCGGTGGGCTGGGCAATGACTGGACCCCGGTGCGGGCGCTGGGCAGCCACATCAAGGGCACCAACGGCAAGTCGCAAGGCGTGGTGCCTTTCCTCAAGGTGGTGAACGACACCGCCGTGGCCGTCAACCAGGGCGGCAAGCGCAAGGGCGCCGTCTGTGCCTATCTGGAAACCTGGCACGCCGACGTGGAAGAATTCCTCGAGCTGCGCAAGAACACCGGTGATGACCGCCGCCGCACCCACGACATGAACACCGCCAACTGGGTGCCGGACCTGTTCATGAAGCGCGTGATGGAAGGCGCAGACTGGACCCTGTTCAGCCCGTCAGAAGCACCGGACCTGCACGACAAGTTCGGCCTCGCGTTTGAAGAAGCCTACACCGCTTACGAAGCCAAGGCCGAGCGCGGCGAGATGCGCGTGCACAAGAAGATCCCGGCGCTCACCCTGTGGCGCAAGATGCTGACCATGCTGTTTGAAACCGGCCATCCGTGGATCACCTTCAAGGATCCGTGCAATGTGCGCAGCCCGCAGCAGCACGTGGGCGTGGTACACAGCTCCAACCTGTGCACCGAGATCACCCTCAACACCAATGACAACGAGATTGCGGTGTGTAACCTCGGCTCGGTCAACCTGCTGGCGCACCTGAAGGACGACGGTACCGGCAGCAAAGTGCTCGACCATGACAAGCTCAAGCGCACGGTGAAAACTGCCATGCGCATGCTGGACAACGTGATCGACATCAACTTCTACCCGGTGAAGAAGGCACGCAATGCCAACCTGCGCCACCGTCCGGTGGGTCTGGGCCTGATGTCGTTCCAGGAATGCCTGTTTGAACTGCGCGTACCGTATGGTTCGGAAGAGGCCGTCGAGTTTGCCGACCGTTCGATGGAAGCGCTGGCCTACTACGCCTACTGGGCATCCACCGAACTGGCGCAGGAGCGGGGCCGCTACCACTCCTACCAAGGCAGTCTGTGGGACCGTGGCATCCTGCCGCTCGACTCGCTCGACCTGCTGGCCGAAGCGCGCGGCGGCTATCTGGAAGTGGACCGTTCGCAACGCATGAACTGGGACGCACTGCGTGAGCGCGTCAAACAGTACGGCATGCGCAACTCCAACTGCCTGGCGATTGCCCCGACCGCGACCATTTCCAACATCGTGGGCGTGTCCGCGTCGATCGAACCGACCTACCAGAACCTGTTCGTCAAATCCAACCTGTCCGGCGAGTTCACCGTGGTCAACGACTATCTGGTGCGCGACCTCAAGGCCGCCGGCCTGTGGGACGAAGTGATGGTGGCCGACCTCAAGTACTTTGATGGTTCGCTGGGCCGGATCGACCGCATCCCGGCCAATCTGCGTGCACTGTACGCCACCGCATTTGAAGTGGACCCGAAGTGGCTGGTGGAAGCCGCCAGCCGCCGCCAGAAGTGGCTGGACCAGGCACAATCGCTCAACCTGTATGTGGCCGGTGCCTCCGGCAAGAAGCTGGACGACCTCTACAAGTTCGCCTGGGTCAAGGGCCTGAAAACCACCTACTACCTGCGCACGCTGGCCGCCACCTCCGCCGAGAAGTCCACCGGCCAGGGCGGTGAGCTGAATGCGGTGCCGGTGAGTGGTGGCGTATCCGCCGCCGCCCAGGCCGCCACCGCCATTGCCGCCGCGCAATCGGTGAGCGAACCGGCGTCTGACGTGAAATTCTGCAGCATCGACAACCCGGACTGCGAAAGCTGCCAGTGACTACGGCACCCTCGCCCCCTGCCGCTGTGGCGGCGGTGGTGGCGATGGCTGACCGTCTGGCGGCGGGCTGCAACAAGCACCCCCGCCGCCTGTCCAAACTGCAGCCCTGTCCTGCAGACTGAATGAACCAAGGGTGGTGCCGCGCGCCACCGGCTAGAGAGAATAAAGGAAAGACCACCATGCTGAACTGGGATGACGAAGTGGCAAGCCCGAGCAAACCCGCTGCGCCGCAAGCTGCCGCGACGCCCCGGCCCGACCCGGCTCCGGTCTATGCCGCCGAGCCGGTGGCCGCCAGCGGCCTGCTGAGCGGCGGCGCTTCCAACCGCGTCAACGCCGTCGACAAGCGCATCATCAACGGCCAGACCGACGTCAACCAGCTGGTACCGTTCAAGTACAAATGGGCCTGGGAAAAATACCTGGCCACCTGCGCCAACCACTGGATGCCGCAGGAAGTGAACATGCAGCGCGATATCGAGCTGTGGAAAAGCCCGAACGGCCTGACCGAAGACGAGCGCCGCCTGGTCAAGCGCAACCTCGGCTTCTTCGTCACCGCCGACAGCCTGGCCGCCAACAACATCGTGCTCGGCACCTACCGCCAGATCACCGCACCGGAATGCCGCCAGTTCCTGCTGCGGCAAGCGTTTGAAGAGGCCATCCACACTCACGCCTACCAGTACATCGTCGAATCGCTGGGGCTGGACGAAGGCGAAGTGTTCAATGCCTACCACGAGATCAAATCCATCCGCGACAAGGATGAATTCCTGATCCCCTTCATCGACGCGCTCACCAACCCGGAATTCAAGACCGGCACCCCGGCCACCGACCAGCAACTGCTCAAATCACTGATCGTGTTCGCCTGCATCATGGAAGGCCTGTTCTTCTATGTGGGCTTTGTGCAGATCCTCGCCCTCGGCCGCCAGAACAAGATGACCGGTGCTGCGGAGCAGTACCAGTACATCCTGCGCGATGAATCCATGCACTGCAATTTTGGCATCGACCTCATCAACACCATCAAGCTGGAAAACCCGCACCTGTGGACCGACAGCTTCAAGGCCGAGCTGGTTGAGCTGTTCAAGAAGGCAGTAGACCTGGAATACGCCTACGCCGAAGACACCATGCCACGCGGCGTGCTCGGCCTCAATGCCGGCATGTTCAAGGAATACCTGCGCTTCATCGCTAACCGCCGCATGCAGCAAATCGGCCTCGACCCCCTCTTCCCCGGCGAAACCAACCCCTTCCCGTGGATGAGCGAAATGATCGACCTGAAGAAAGAAAAGAACTTCTTCGAAACCCGCGTCACCGAGTATCAGTCGGGTGGGGCGTTGAGCTGGGATTGAGGGTTAGTCCATCGGGTGACAGTTAATTTTTCATTTATGTCGTACCATTCCCATTGTGCTGCCAACAAGAAGCCCCGCTTTTGCGGGGCTTCTTGTTATGATGGAAATCACTTTGGCTACTTCCAAATCTGATCAAGCGCCAGAGCTGCAGCGAGCTTTTCGCGCAGTGCGTACCGTGGGGACTGCATATTGATCTCGCTATTTTCCAAACGTGGTATAGGGGAGACCGCTGTGGCTGGCCCCTTGAATCGAATCATGTATTTACCCGTATCGTTATACGGAACAATGGTTTCGACCTCCGCAATGTGAGTAATGGCGGCAACAGGGGCAACCTGATAAGCCGCGATGTACTTCAGTTTTGAGATGTGCTTCGCATTGATCCGAACCGCAAACCAGCAGTTTTCGTTCAAGAAACGTTGTTTGAATCCTTCCTCACGAGCAGGGACAACGATGGTGTCGAACTTATCGCTTTCTGCCCCGACTGGTTGTACTTGATCGAGCGGATCTTCTTGCTTCGGTGGTGTGAACGCGTTGATCCCAAGCATTGGCAAGATCAACAGCATGTCTGCTAGGAAGGCCTGTGCCGTTGCCTTTGCTGCAGGAGCCATCGTTGGTGGGGTAGGACTATTCTTGTTTAACAGAATTGCGCGACCATGCTTCTTGGCCAGCGTCACCAGTGCCGATTCGAGATACTGAACTTCCGTTTTTCCAATCTTGTGGTTTCGGTCAAAAAAGTAAACGCCCCAGACCCATCCTTCCTTGTTCGAGACGTGATTCTTGAGCCGATCCCCGACCGGATCGGCCTCACCGATATAGATGGTCTCCTCAGCGGCGTTGCCTACAAGAATATAAACACCTGCCTGAGAAAAGCCGGGCTCTTGTTTCAGTTGATGAAATAGTTCCCGGTTGAACACTACGCCGTAGCCTGACCAGTTAGATTTGTCGACATGGCGAATACCCTCAGGGTCACCGGTGGTAGCAAACAGGGTGATTGAAAAAGGCTGCATGATGTGCTTTGTTGGTCCTATTTCGGATCATAAATTATCACTGCGCAGAAACCGATTTTACCGTGTACGCTCGGTATTGAGTACGCTACGTGCACCCACTATCGGGTGCCTCGCATGGGTATAAAAATGCCATCGACATTTTTAGCTGACTTGGCCTGTTTGATCTTCTCCAAAAGAATGCCGATCCCGAGTGTCAGGGCGATTGCCGACGTACCACTCTCGACTCACGCCTTGCGCGTGCCTACATACTCTCAAGCTCAGTAGGCGCAACTCCGCCTATCCTTTTGTTCAGGTTCAGCTGCCAACGTACAGATTTACCTCAAGCGGTGTTGGCATACCCACGTTAGCGCAGTAAAGTAAGCGACATGTTGCGATGCAATATTTTCATGTGGGGGTGCGATGAGTCTCAGCAAACAGCGGTTCAGCCATGAGCGGTGGGCGGAGACGGTGGAGGCGATTGATCTGGAGATCGTGCAGTTGTGCGTGATGAGTCAGGTGCGGTTGCTGGAGCCGGGAGTGATTGATCGGGTACTGGCGAATGACCTGACTGTCTGCAATGGGCATGCTTCCGCTTTTGAGAAGCTGCGCGGCTTGCTGGTACTGCACTATGAGGCGCAGACGCATCTGGTGGAGGAGCTGGGGCGGGCGGATGCGGCGGAGGTGCGGTTGGCGGTGTTTCGCCATTTGTCGCACCGGGTGGGGGACCAGCTGGGCGATGTGGCGCTGCTGGAAGGGCGAGAGCCTGCAGCTTCGGCGTGAAGCGTCTGCGCCGCCATGAGCAGTGCGCTAGTGCGCGGGGTAGGTCTCAATCACATGGCACCACATGCTCTCCAGCTGCTGGGCTTGCAGGCGACTGTTGAGTGGCGGGCGCTGGCGCGCGTTTTGTACCTGCTGGCGTAGCGCGGCCAGCGCTTGTGGCTCGCGGGCCAGCTGCAGTGCTCGCGCGCTGTAGTCTGCCAGACTGTGGCAGATCAGCGTATCCAGGCCGAGGGCGTGCAGGATGCTGGCGCCTTTGCGGGTGGAGGGGGTGTTGCCGCACAGGGTGAGGGCGGGCAGGCCGCTGTAGAGGGCATCGAGCAGGGTAGTGCCGGTGTTGCAGCAGGCGGTGTCGAGGAAGAGATCCGCCTGGCGGTAGCGGGCCAGATAGCGGGGCAGGTCCGGCTCGTAGGGGCTGAAGATCAGTCGCTCTGGCGGGATGCCGTGCCGCTCGGCTTCTCGTCGCAAGTTCTCCGCAACGGCGGGCAGACGCGGGGTTTGCCATAGCACGCTGCCGGGCACCGCGTGCAGCAGCTGCATCCAGGCGGCGAAGAGGGTCGGGTCCAGTTTGTAGTCGGAATGAATGCTGCAGAACACGAAGGCTTGCTCGGGCAGCCCCAGCTCGCTGCGGCTGGGGGTGACGGCGATGGCTTGCTGGTTGTCGTACAACCACAGGGTTTCCGGCATGCGCAGCAGGGTTTCCCGCCAGTAGCCGTCTTCGTCTTCCGGGGCCATGATCGGGTCCAGCAGCACATGGTCCAGCCCGGCACCGCCGCAGGTGCTGAAGTAGCCGAGCCAGCCTAGCTGGCGGGGGGCCGGGCGGTGGCTGAGCAGGGCCGGGCGGAACTGTGAAGTCCAGCCGCTGAGGTCGATCAGCAGGTCCAGCTGGTCTGCGGCAATGCGCTGGGCGGCATGCAGGTCGCTCAACCGCGACAGGTCTACCAGCGGGGAGTGTGCCTGCATGGCGGCAACTGGCGGGTAGGCCACAGGTGGCACGCTGGCGTAGCGTATGTAGTGTACGCGCGGGCTGGCATGGCGCAGTAGCGGCAGGATCAGGCGGGGGACCGGGTGCGGACACCAATCTGCGCTCAGCAGGCCGATACGGTAGGGGCCTTCGGTCCGCGCGGTGCGGGTCTGTCTTACCGGCGTGGCAGGCAGGCGGGCGGCCAGGGCTTCTGCACGCTCACGCAAGGCCATGCGGTCATGCGGTCGCCACAGCGCCTGAAACCACAGCACGTTGTCCGGTGGGTCGCCCAGTGGCGCGGGCAGGGCGTCCAGCGCCAGCGGGGCGCAGTGGGCGGGGTCGTGCCAGCTGGCATGACAGCGTTGCTCGTTCAGGTAGTGCAGGGCCAGCGTTTCCGGGTGCAGGCGGGCTTGCTCGCATTGCTGGGCACTCCAGCCCGGCGCACGCTGAGCAATGGCTTGCCGGGCGGCCTCCGGGGCCTGGGCAAACGACGCCCAGGCTGTGGCGGTATCGCCCGCACAAGCGGCAGCGATGCCCAGCAGGGCGAGTCGAAGCGGTTCTGGCGGCGTATCGGTGTCTGCTTGGCGTAACCGGGTGACGGCCTGTTGCGCTTGTCCGGTTGCCAGCAGACATTCTGCTTGCAGCAGTCGGTGGGGCAGGTCTTCCGGGCCGTCATCCGCCAAGGCCAGCGCAGCGAAGAGCTGGCCTTGTTGTTGCAGCAACAAGCAGGCTTTTTCACGGGCGGGCAGGTGCGCGGGCCAGCGCTCCAAGATGTACCGGTAGTGTGTCAGCGCGGCATCCACTTGCTGCAGGCTGCGCAGCAGCCAGGCCTGTGCGGTGTGCAGGTCTGGGCTATCCGGAAATTCAGTACACCATTGCTGGCAGAGGTGTAGCGCTTGAGTGAGCTGCCCGGCCTCACTCAAAGCCTGCAACCCTGCCAGCCGGGCCGGCAACAGGCTGTTATCCCGCTGCAAGGCACACTGCAACGCCTCCCAAGCCGGCAGGGGCTCCCCGGCCAGCCGTAGCGCGTGGCCGAGTAGCAGCCAGTAAGGGGCAGGAGCGCTACTATCTGCCGCCGCCTGCAGTACCCGCGCGGCCTTGGACGGGCGATTCTCCGCCAGCAGCTGCTCAGCCCGGCGTGCAGCTTGCTGCTGTATCGACACTATTGCTGCTGAAAGGCAGCGACACCAATCAGCCAGTTGCCGACGATATCCAACTTATAATTGATACCGGCCTGTTGTGCACTGGATCCCGCAAAAAAACCCTCCCCGTTGAAGGTGCAGCCAGGGCAGCTACCCCCCCCGGTCGAACTGGTGAGGTTGAAGGTGGCGGTCACTGAGCCGGAGTTGGGGGCGACAAAGCTGTAAACATTGGCGCCAGAGGTAATGCTGCCGGTTAATTTGGCAGTCTGGGCTACAAAATCCACATCGAGAGAACCGTTAAAGCTGTTGCTGGTTTGCCCTGTGGTTGCCGTGGGGGTAGTTCCCCCAATCAACTTATATGTGTAGCTGCCTGTAGTCGGGATGCTGGCAGTAGGCTGGCCTACCATATAGTGAAAGCCTTGGCTGCTGCCACTATAGACTTGACCAGACAAGCCGGTATCGTTACCCCCACTGGTACCATTGACCCAACGCCCCCAACCCAGCAGCCCACTGGTCATGGTCTCCTGTACTTGGGTGGTGCCGGGGTTGTTGTTATAGCCACTGTTGGTGTAGGTGGAAAGTGATGTGCCACCATTGGTAAAGGTGACCGTACTGCTACTGATTAGGCCAATGCCAGGCGAGCCGCCATTAATGCGCACATAGGCAAGGTTGTAACCTGAGCCGTCGCTCAGTGGCAGGACAACTGCGCTGCCCCCATTACTGTTGGTTTCATTGCCGGTAATTAAGGGGTTGTCTAGCGGAAGAACATCTTTAGGTAGAGTTTGCTCCTCATCCTGCTGGCTGACGACAACAGCACTTTTTTCAACGGGTTTGGGTGGTTGACGGGGGCCTTCAAAGAACACGCTCTCACCCGGTTGCAATACAACATTGCTGATTTCGTTGGTAACAACGACAGAACCTTTGGCTACAGCGACTTTGAGCCCATCGGTTTGTTCAGCGGTGTATTCGGTACCCCTAATGCCAATGGTTGCGGTCGGGGTGGTCACTTGATAGGCTTCGCGCCGCCCCTTGCCAATCAAACCAGTCACTGTGCGCATGCTGCCGCGAAACAGGCTGAAGAAACCCTGTTCCTCGCCATCGTTCTTGCCATTGAATTTGTACTGGGTGATCTTGAACTGGGTTCGTGGGGCCAAAGAGACATAGCCACCATCGGTAAAGCGAATTTGCACCCTGCCATTCTGGGTGTTGATCAGATCGGCGACGTCCAGTTCACTGCCACGACTCAAGGTGCGGGGCTGGCCATTGCTGCCGGTGGCCAGCACTTCTCCGCTGACAAACTCTACCTTGCCTGCTGCTGCCCACAGCTGCAGGGGTAATAAGCCGGCCAGCAGTAGCAAACTGGCTGGTCGGGTGAGCGTGAAAACATAGGTAGACATGGCTAACCTCGCAATCTATTCAAAGTCGTAACGCACGGTCAGATCAGCCTGGGTGCGGCGATAATCGTGCAGGCTGATGTTGGAGCGGCTGCGAGTCCAACTCAGAGACGGCATCAATGTCAGATTCTTGATGGGGGTGTAGCTGAGCCCAATACGAAGATCTAGTTGCCTGTCGCGACGAGAGGTTTTAAACAAGGTCTCCTGACCGCCATAACGTCGACGCTCGAAGCTGCTCTGGACGAATAGCTTGAGGTCTGGGCGCAAGTTCCACTCGCCACCCAAACGGAACCCAAACAATTTATGACCCAGATGGGGATAGCTGCGCTCCCGAACTGCTTCACGGCCCATGTAAAAGCCGCTATACATCATGCTGTCGTCGTCCAGTTGCTCGGCATAGGCGGCACCCACAACACTGCGGTTGACGTTTCGCACCGCTTGGATGGGGTAGCGAAGTTGTCCAAATTGAGCATACAGCGCAATCTGGCTTTCTGCATTCAGTGCGTGCACCCACTGGCCATTCAGGCCTGTCAGGGTGCGATAACTTTGCCCATCGACCCGTAACGATTGCCGCACCAATCCAAGGCTGTAACTGTCCTCTGGTCGTAGCCAGGTTAACCCGGTCTGCGCTGTCAAACTACGCATATCGTAGGCATCCCAGCGATGATTGTTACGCCAGTTGGCGTCTAGGCTTGCTGTCCAGATCAGATCGTTATCAATGGCATGACGGATGTCCACGCCGCCAGCCAAGGTGCTGAAGCTGTCTTTCTGCGAGTGATTGTTATCATTCAGATTGAAGACCAGTCCACCAAGTAAGGGGATGGCAATTTGCTGTTGCCCGGTAGCACTGTTGACATTGCTGTCGCGACCGAGACCCGCCTGCACATAACCATGGATACGGGTTTTACCGGCTTCAGGGCCGTCGATGGCATTCAGGTACTGGTTGATGGTTGAGAGCGCAGCTTTGGGCGGGTTGGCGTCCTTGACTGTCTGGAATTCCTCGCGGGCGGCGGCCTTTTCGCCGAGCATGAAGTGGGCGCGGGCGAGCTCCAGGCGAGCGGGCTGGTTGTCCGGCTGGATATCGACCACCCGTTCCAGGGCAAACACGGCCTCCGTCGGGTTGCCGCTATCGAGTGCGGCGATGCCGAGCAGATAGTCAAATTCGGGGTCGCCTGAAAGCTGTGGGGCCAGCGGCGCCAGCAGTTTGAAGGCGGCTGCTGGCTGTTTCCGCGCCAACATTTGTTGCGCAGAGGCCAAGGCCGGATGGCCAGCAGCAAACAGGGCCGATGAGGCCAGCAGGCAGCTGGCGGCCAGCAAGGTTCGGGTCAGGCGCATGTCCGGATGATCCTGTCGCGGATAGATCTGGCAAAGCCGCAGGCACGAGTGCACACACTGCGGCAGTGAATATACGAACAAGTATAGTCGACCGTTGAGTGTGCTGCACCAGACGCCGCTGTCTGGCAGCAAGGCCTTGGCTAAGGCTGTGGTGTACATGCTACGGTCCGGGCTTGATGCGGCCATGGTGCACAACACGGGGGGCTGCCATGAGCGGCAAACGCTTGATGCAGGTCGCCCTGGCAGCCAGTGGGGATCGGGTATAATGCACTTTTTGCTGACGACGGACCGCCACCATGACTGCTGTGCTTCAGAACGACCGTTTCCTGCGTGCCCTGCTGCGGCAGCCGGTGGATCAGACGCCGATGTGGCTGATGCGGCAGGCGGGGCGTTACCTGCCGGAATACTGTGCCACCCGCAAGCAGGCCGGTTCCTTCCTGCAGCTGTGCCAGAATCCGGCGCTGGCCACGGAAGTCACCCTGCAGCCGCTGGAGCGCTATGCGCTGGATGCCGCCATTCTGTTCTCGGATATCCTGACCGTGCCGGACGCCATGGGGCTGGGCCTGTACTTTGCTGAGGGCGAAGGTCCGCGTTTTGAGCGCCCGCTGCGGGATGAGGCCGCCATCCGCCAGCTGCATGCGCCCGATCCGGAGCAGGAGCTGCGTTATGTGATGGACGCAGTGCGGGAGATTCGCAAGGCGCTGCAAGGCCGTGTACCGCTGATTGGCTTCTCGGGCAGCCCGTTCACGCTGGCGTGCTATATGGTTGAAGGCCGTGGCAGCAGTGATGGCTTCCCGGTGACCAAGACCATGCTGCATGACCGGCCAGACCTGTTTCACCATATCCTGCAGGTTACGACCACTGCCGTGACCGCCTACCTGAACGCGCAAATTGCAGCCGGGGCGCAGGCGGTGCAGCTGTTCGATACCTGGGGTGGTACCCTGACCAAGGCGGCCTATCAGGAGTTTTCCTTGCACTACATGCAGCAGATTGTGTCGGGCCTCACGCGTGAAGCAGAGGGGCGCAAAGTCCCGGTGATTGTGTTTACCAAGGGCGGCGGGCAATGGCTGGAGATGATCGCCGATACCGGGTGTGACGCTGTAGGGCTGGACTGGACCACAGACCTCGGCGATGCCCGTCGCCGGGTGGGGGATCGCGTCGCACTGCAAGGCAATCTGGACCCGAGCACCCTGTTCGCACAACCGGCGGCCATTGAGCGTGAAGTCATGCGACTATTGGACAGCTACGGTCAGGGGAGCGGCCATGTGTTCAACTTGGGGCATGGTATTTCCCAGTTTACCCGCCCCGAGCATGTCACCGCGCTGGTGCAGGCGGTACAGCAGCATAGCCGCGCTTACCACCGTGCCGCAGTTTAAGCTGTCGTAAAATGGTCACAGCGCTGTTCTGAGTCGTCATGCGCCAGAGGGTAATGTCAACAGGTTTTTTTGCATTCACCCTCTTGCAAAGTGCGGCATTTTAAGTTCCATGGTCAAAGTTATGCACAGTTTGCTCAGGTCATGCGGCGCAGCACACTGAAGCATGCAAAAGACATTCAGAGTTTTTGCAAATCATTGATATATAAAGAAATTAATCTTTGCTTAAAGAATGTGCAACCTGTCGGTAACCTGCATGTTCTCGAAATTTGACCCGGCTGCCCCCGTATTTTCCACATAGTTATCCACAGAAGCTGTGGGTAAGGCAAAAATCGCTTTTGCGTAAAGGGTTTGCCGGTGTTTGTCACAACTTACTTTAACTTTCGCTGCCAAGTCCCTGACATGGGCAAAGGGTATGGATACCGGATCAGGAGCTTGCATGCAGATTGCCCGGGTGGCGCTGGACGTGCCGCTGCCGCAACTGTTTGATTATCGTGCGGAAGGATTGAACGAAGCGCATCTCGGCTGCCGCGTGCTGGTCCCTTTTGGACGACGACAGCGGGTGGCGATCCTCATGGCGCTGGATCAACACAGTGAGATTGAGCCTGCCCGGCTGAAATCGGTGATGGCCCTGCTGGATGAGGCGCCTTTGCTGGACTCGGGGTTGCTGCAGTTGCTGACCTTCTGCAGCCAGTATTACCAGTACCCGCTGGGTGCCACCCTGTTCACCGCTTTGCCGGGGCGCTTGCGCCAAACCGAAGCGCTGCGCGAGGCGATGCCACAACAGGTATGTCTGACGCCTGCCGGGCAGGCCGCTCTGGCCGCGCTCCCCGCACAAGCCCGGTTACAGCGACAACTCTTTCAAGCGCTCCAGCAGGGTGGCGACTGGCAGGTGCTGGTCAGCATGGGTGCAAGTGCACCTGCCTTGTTAAAGCACTGGCTCACGCAAGGTTGGCTGGAACCGGTCAGGGGCGTGGCCCCGGAGCTGTCACCGACTGACGGGCCTACCCTTTCCCCTGACCAAGGCCATGCCGTGGCGGCCTTGCGTGAGTTGGGGGCTGAGACCGCGCTCCTGTTTGGTATTACCGGCAGTGGCAAAACCGAAGTGTATCTGCAGCGGCTGGCCGAGGTGCTTGCTACAGGCCAGCAGGGCCTGGTGCTGGTGCCAGAAATCAACCTGACGCCGCAACTGTTGCAGCGCTTCCGCCAGCGGTTCCCGACGGCACGCATCGCTTGCCTGCACAGCGAGGTCAGCGATGCGGAGCGCGCCCGGGAATGGCTGGCTTGCCAGGCGGGTGAGCGGGATCTGATTCTGGGCACGCGTTTGGCGGTGTTCACGCCCTTGCCCCGGCTGGGGCTCATTGTGGTGGACGAAGAGCACGACGCGTCCTACAAGCAGCAGGAAGGCTTGCGCTACTCGGCGCGGGATGTGGCGGTCATGCGCGGACGGCAAGCCGGTGTGCAGGTGCTGCTGGGTTCGGCCACGCCTTCGCTGGAGAGCTGGCATAACGCCCAGCAAGCGCGTTATCGCTTGCTCTCGCTGGGTCAGCGTGCCGTAGCGGGTGCGCAATTGCCGGAAGTGGTGCTGCTGGACACCCGTCGGGCACCGCTGCGCGATGGGCTGTCCGAAGCCTTGCTACGGGTGTTGCGACAACAATTGCAGCGCGGGGAACAGAGTTTGTTGTTCCTCAACCGCCGAGGCTATGCCCCCGTATTGTTCTGTGATGCCTGTGGCTGGCAGGCCTCCTGCCGCCGTTGCAGTGCGCGCCTGGTCTGGCATCGAGGCGAGCGGCGTCTGGTGTGCCACCATTGCGGTTGGGGGCAGGCGGTACCGCAGCACTGCCCGGATTGCGGCAATCAAGACCTGAAGCCGGTGGGCAGTGGCACCCAGCGGCTGGAAGCGGCACTGGCCGAGGCCCTGCCGGAGGCGCGCCTGTTGCGGGTGGACCGCGACAGTATGCGGCGCAAAGGGAGCTGGCAGGCGGCACAGCAGCAAATTGTGGCGGGCGAAGCCGACATCCTGATTGGCACCCAGATGCTGGCCAAAGGACATGATTTCCCCAATCTGACGCTGGTGGCGGTGGTGGGGGCAGATGGCAGCCTGTACAGCGCGGATTACCGCGCCAGTGAACGGTTGTTTGCGCAGCTGGTGCAGGTGGCGGGGCGGGCTGGCCGGGCGGACAAGCCGGGGCGGGTGCTGGTGCAGACGGCGTTCCCGGATCACCCGCTGTATGTGGCGCTGACGCGGCATGATTACCCCGCGTTTGCAGCACAGTTGCTGGCAGAGCGGGCGCAATGCCTGTTCCCGCCGCTGGCATATCAGGCTATCCTGCGGGCTGAGGCGCGTACGCTGGAGCAGGCCTTGCAGTGGCTGCAGCAGGCGCGACAGTTGATGCTGCCCGAGCAGGCGGCCGATACGGTCGAAGTGTTTGAACCGGTTCCGGCGCTGATGCTGCGGGTGAATGGCCGGGAGCGTGCGCAGCTGATGCTGCAATCCACCACACGCGCCGCGCTGCAACAGCGGCTGCGCGCTGTGACGCCACAACTGTATGGCTTGCCCACCCCGGGCGTGAGCTGGACACTGGAGGTTGATCCGCTTGATGTCTGATATTCCTGTATGCCGTCTGGTGGAAGCCGTCGCATGATACGGCTGTGGCCCCGCTGGGGCGGCCACCGCGCGGGCTGGTCCTTGTTGCTGCGGGAATGGTTGCTCAGCCTGCTGTTGATGGGCGGGCTGGTCGGCTGGTTGGGCTGGCAGAACGGACTGGGGCGGCTGGACCAGACCTTGTATGACGGCTTGTTGCCCCAGTTGCAACGCTCGGCGCGGCCCGACATCACCCTGGTGACACTCGACGACGCCAGCATCCATGTGCTGGGCCGTTGGCCGTGGCGCCGTGCCGTACTGGCCGCCTTGTTGTCGCGTACCACACAAGCACGGGTGGTGGGGCTGGATGTGATCTTGTCAGAGCCTGACCTGAACCAGCCGCTCGACGATGTCTTGCTGGCGGAGGCAATGCGGCAGCATGGCAAGGTCATCCTGCCGGTGGTACTGAGCCAGCGTGGTGGGCAGCTGGAACTGCTGGAGCCGATTCCGCTGCTGCAACGCGCTGCAGCAGGCCAAGGTCACATTCACCTCGAGCTGGACCCGGATGGTCTGGCGCGCAGTGTGTATCTACAGGAAGGCTTTGCCAAGCAGACCTATCCGCACCTCACGCTGGCCATGCTGCAATGGGCAGGTCACAAGCCTGACCGCATACCGGGCATGCGCCGTCCGGAAGGGGGGGCAGCCCCCGGGGTCTGGCAGCGAGACTACTGGATGCAGGTGCCGTTTGCAGGCCCGGTCGGGCATTTCCGGCAAGTGTCGGCGCTGGATGTGTTGCAGGGCCGGGTCGATCCGGCCTCGTTTCGTGACCAGTATGTGCTGATCGGCGCGTCGGCTGTGGGGCTGGGGGATGCCTATCCCACCCCGGTATCGGGTACGTCCCGGGCCATGCCAGGCGTGGAAGTGATGGCCAATGTGCTGGACAGCCTGCTCGGCGGGCAGCGACTGGAGCGGGTGACGCCGCTGTGGTCCATGCTGTTTGCCTTGCTGCCCCTGCTGCTGGCCTATGTGGCCTTTCTCAGCCTGTCGCCACGCTGGATCCTGTTGACCACGGTGGCACTGGCGCTGGCAGTGCTGCTGGCGACAGTGTGGTTGATGCGGGCGGGTTGGTGGCTACCGCCTTCCGCTGCCTTGATTGGGCTGGGCATCGCCTATCCGGCATGGAGCTGGCGAAGGCTGGAAGCCGCCCTGCGCTATCTGGGCGAGGCGTTTGAGCGCCTGCGCGACGAGCCGCAGCCGTTTGGTCTGGTCGATGCCGCGCCTGAACAGCTGACCACGGTTCTGGACCAGCGCATCATGCTGGTGCGGCAAGCCATGGAGCGTGCGGCAGACTGGCGACGACTGGTGTTCGATGGTTTGAACAGTTTGCCGGATGCCACCTTGATTACGGATGCGGCGGGCACCATCCTGCTGGCGAACCAGGCGGCGGCACGCCGCTTTGAAGCTGCGCTGACCGAGCCACTGCCGGGGCGGCATCTGGCCCACCTGCTGTTGCCGTTGCAGCCGCAGGAGGCCAGCAATATCCTGGCCTGGCTGGATTTGCTGGACCCCGGCAAGATTGCCGAAGTGGCCGATGGCATTGAAGTCGGGGCGGGTGATGGCAGCCGCTTGCTGGTCAAGTGCGCGCCGTTCTTCAATGCGCGACGTGAGCTCAATGGCTGGATTGTCAATCTGGTCGATATCTCCAGCCTGCGACAGGCTGAGCGGGGCCGCGATGATGCCTTGCGCTTCCTGTCGCACGACATGCGTTCACCGCAGGCCTCGATCCTGGCCCTGATCGAATTACAGCGCAGCCCGGGGCGTGCGCTGCCGCAGGAGGAATTCCTGCAGCGGCTGGCCCAGTATGCCGGCCGGGCACTGGGTCTGGCCGAGAACTTTGTACAGCTGGCTCGCGCTGAGGCGCAGCAGTATCATTTTGCCGAAGAGAACCTGTCCGAGCTGTTACTGGATGCCCTCGACGAGCTTTGGGTCAATGCGCAGGAGAAAGGGGTGACCCTGGTCCAGCCCGATACCCACCCCGAAGCCCCTGTGCTGGCGGACCGGGTGTTGTTGACGCGGGTCTTGATCAACCTGTTGTCCAACGCCATCAAGTACAGCCCGGCCGGTACCTCGGTATTCAGCCAGATCCACTACGAGGGGGGCTGGTGGTGGTGCAGTATTCGTGACCAGGGCTATGGCATCCCGCCTGAGCGGCAGGCCGAGCTGTTTCAGCGTTTCAAGCGCTTCCGTACCTCAGGCCAGCCAGAAGAGGAGGGGGTAGGGCTGGGTCTGGCCTTTGTCAAGACCGTTCTTGACCGGCATGGTGGTATCATTGAAGTAGACAGCACAGTGGGGCAGGGTACAACGTTCCGGTTTGCCCTGATGTCGGCGGCAGGTGCTGACACTGGCGAAACGGCAATCGCGCCGCCAGCGGCGTGGACTGAGCAAGCAAGGATGGATGATGCGGATAGCAGTACTGGATGACGACGCCAGTCTTGGAGACTACGTCAGTCAGGTGTTGGGGGAAGCCGGACACAGTTGCCATACCTATCAGGAAGGCCGCCGGCTGGTCAACGAGCTGCGCCGGGAAAGTTTTGACCTGCTGATTCTGGACTGGGAAGTACCGGACATGTCGGGGCTGGAAGTGCTGACCTGGGTGCGTAGTTCCATCCAGGACCCGTTGCCGGTACTGTTCCTCACCTGCCGCAGCGAGGAAACCGACATTGTGGCCGGGCTGGCCGCCGGGGCTGATGATTACATGGTCAAGCCAATGCGGCGAGCCGAACTGATGGCACGGGTGTTTGCCCTGTTGCGGCGTGCTTACCCACAGCAGCAAGGGGTGCAGCAGCTTACCGTCGAACCGTTCGAGTTTGACGCCACCGCCAAAACCATTGTGCGTGATGGGGTGACACTGGAAGTGACGCACAAGGAATTCGACCTGGCCTTCCTGCTGTTCCGTAACCTGGGACGTTTGCTGTCGCGCAGCCATATCCAGGAAGCCGTGTGGGGGCATGACCATGATCTGCCCTCGCGCACCATGGATACCCATATTTCACGGGTTCGCAGCAAGCTGCAATTGCGTGCTGAGCAGGGATTCCGGCTGACGCCGGTATACAGTTTCGGCTATCGACTGGAGCAGGTGGGTGCGGATGTTTGAGGGGTGGTACCGGGCCTTGCCCGTCTTGATGCTGGGCGCCAGCCTGACCGTTGTCGCGGCCGGTTTGCCGAACCCTTCGCCGGATGACCTGCAGTATCAGGTCAAGCCGGGCGACTCGGTCTATTCTGTCAGCCACCAGTTGCTGGACCGGCCAGAGCGCTGGGCCGATGTGCAGCGCTACAACCGGGTGCACTTGCCAACCCATCTGCAGCCCGGCACCATCCTGAGTATCCCGCTGATCTGGCTGAAACCGCAACCGGCAACCGGCACGGTGCTGTATGCCCGTGGCGCAACCGTCAATGGGCAGGTGGTCACGGCCAATAGCAAGGTCAATGAGGGGGACGCACTGCTGACCCAGCCGGATGGTACACTCGCTTTGCGTTTGCCGGATGGCAGTATTGTCCAGCTACAGGGCAGCAGTCGTGCACGCCTGGAGCAACTGCGCCTGGCACCGGGCGGGCGGGGTGATAACCGCGTACAGCTGCAGCAAGGCCGGATCGAGGCGCATGCCAACCCGGACAAGCGCACAGGCAGTCGTTTTGACGTCAATACCCCGCTCGCCGCCGCCGGGGTTCGTGGCACCCGCTTCCGGGTGGCGTTTGATGAGGCCCAGCAGCACAGCCAGAGCGAAGTCACAGAAGGGCGAGTGGAGCTGCAAGGGCAGTCAGGCCGTTCGACCCAGCAACTGACGGCAGGACAAGGCAGCTGGGCTGATGCGCAAGGCAAGGTTGCGGTGCCGGTCAGCTTGCCTTCCGCCCCGGACCTGAGTCAGCTGCCACCCCTGCAAGAGCGGGTGCAGTTCCGGGTGGAGTGGCCTGCGGTGAGTGCCGCACAAGCTTATCGGGTGCGCGTGGCGCGGGATGAGGCGCTGAACCAGGTGCTGTTGTCCCTGTCGTCCACGCAGTCGCAAGCCCGGATCAGCGGGCTGGAAGATGGCCAGTACGTTCTGGCCATCCGCGCAGTGGACGCGCATGGGCTGGAAGGCCCGGACCAGCTGCACCCGTTCACGCTGGCCGCACGGCCGGAAGCACCGCTGCCTTCCGAACCTCGCACCGGCAGCAAGGTGGTAACGGGCGCCGTGGCGTTCCGCTGGGCCGAGCCGGAAGGGGTGTTGCGCTACCGCTGGCAGCTGGCGAGTGATGCCCGTTTTCAGAGCGTGCAACAGGATCGGCAGGTGTCGCAGCCGCAGCTGCAGTCGGAGCTGACGCCGGGCCAATACTACTGGCGGATGGCGACCGTGGTGCGGCAAACGGATGGCAGCGAGAAGCAAGGTCCGTATGGCGATGTGCAGCAGCTGACGGTGCGACCGCTGCAGCTGATCCCCTTGCAGCCCAAGGAGCGTAACGAACGCCTGTATTTCAGCTGGCCAGGAGAACCGGAGCAGCATTACCGGGTCCAACTGTCCGAGTACAAAGACTTCCGGCAGATCAAGCTGGAACAGATGGTGGCCAAGCCTGAGCTGGACCTGGCGCGGCCCGATGCCGGTGAGTGGTTCCTGCGGGTGCAGGCGATCGATCCGGATGGCTTTACCACGCCGTACTCACCTCCGCAGCGGTTTACCGTGGCCCGACGTCTGGTGACCAGCGATGGCACCCCCGTCACCAGTGGCAACGGCCAGCCGATCACTGCCCAGTAAAATTCAACATCATGCTTGCAGAGGCCAGATCGCGTGATCTGGCTTCTGCATTGGGGAAGTCATGCGTTCGTGGATTGCATTGTGCCTGTTACCGTTGACGGTACTGGCCGCAGAAGGTGAGTTGCCTGCAGAAGTCCAGCAGGCCATGAAGGCGGCCAAGCTGCCCGCCGACGGCTTGGCCGTCTATGTGATGCCGGTGCAGGGTGGCGCTCCCTTGTACCAGTACCGGGAGCAGGTCGCCGTCAACCCGGCCTCCACCATGAAGCTGGTGACCACCTTTGCCGGACTGGAACTGCTGGGACCGACCTATAGCTGGCGTACCGAGCTGTACGGGCAAGGGCGACAGGAGGGCGAGCGCTGGGTGGGTGACCTCTACCTGAAAGGCTATGGTGACCCCAAACTGACCCAGGAAAGCCTGTGGTTGCTGGTGCGGCAGCTACGCCTGCGTGGCATTCGTGAGATCAGCGGCGAGCTGCGGCTGGATCGCCGCTACTTCCCGCAGCAGCAGGAAGACGATGGGCAATTTGACGGCGCGGCAGATCGGCCCTACAACGTGGTGCCCGACCCCTTGCTGGTCAATTTCAAGACCTTGCGTGTACGGCTGTACGGCAGTGCCGACGGGGTACGCCTGCTGCCAGAGCCCGCGCTGCCGCGCCTGCAACTGGTCAACAAGCTGAGGGTGGGGGGCGGTGACTGCACCACCTGGCGCAACAAACTGAAAGTAGA
>NZ_JABAIM010000002.1:600000-755089 GCF_012641365.1 Leeia aquatica | reverse complement strand
CATAGCGCGTTGGACCCACTCCTTCCCATCCCGAACAGGACAGTGAAACGACGTTGCGCCGATGATAGTGAGCAGATCGCTTGTGAAAGTAGGTCACCGCCAGGCTCCCATTTGAAGCCCCTGCAGATCCCTGCAGGGGCTTCTCGCTTTGGGGCAATCTAATAGCACACCCTTGCATCTGTTTGTGTCTTATGTATCCAAAAGGTCTTGCAAGGCGGTCATTTCCTGATCAAACCATTGTACGAAGCGACTCACTTTAGGCTGCAGTGGCGTACTGGCGTGGATCTGGTAGCCATGGGTGTGTGCTCTTGCAGGGAGGGCAATACGTATCAGCTGTCCACTCTCGAGATCATGGCTGGCCAGGCTGTATGGCAGCAGGGCAATGCCGTGGCCGGCGACGGCTGCCTGAACCAGTAAGCCACTATGGCTAAAGCGATGCGCAAAGTCTGGCTTACTGGCGTTAAGTCCAAGCTCTGCGATGATTTGCTGCCACAAGTCGGTGGTACCTTCATATAGAAGAGGGAAACGTAGCAGCATGTCGATATCGATATGCGAGGCGAGCAACGGACTGTACGCCACAATAAGTTGCTCCGGATAGGTTGCCAAACCAGCCTGACCTGGCATTTGTACATAGCGTATTGCGACATCACAGGCGCCAGGGCCCACTGCAAGCGCAGTATCACTAGACTCTAATCGTAAATCACAGCCCGGAACCTGGTTGGTAAAACGGGCCAGCCTCGGTGCTAACCATTTCAACGAGAAGGAATGGGTACTGGTGATGCGCAATGTGGCCTCGGGATCCTCATCTTGCAGGTGGTCGATCTTGTCGTGCAGGGTTCGTAGTACTTCGCTGACGGTACTGGCGAGTAAACGCCCGCGTTCTGTGAGATGAACGCATTGTGCATGACGGCTAAACAAGGTGAATCCCAATGTTTGTTCGAGTTGGCGGATTTGCTGACTGACGGCGGCTGGAGTTTTGTGTAGTTCGGCGGCCGCTTGCTGAAAACCTCCGCAGCGGGCAGCCGTTTCAAAATCCACCAATCCAGCCAGATTGCGTAACCGTTTGCGCATGATCTAGACCTAGAAATAGTTATGCTAAGAGCTATTAATTGTGGCTTTTACGCATGCCTAAGGCAAGTAAAAATAGGGCTCATCTTACCAAGGAGCAAGGCATGAAAGTGCTGGTAATGGGGGGGACCCGTTTGTTTGGACGGTCATTGGTGTGGCGCTTGCTGCATGCAGGGCATGAAGTGACAGTGGCAACCAGAGGCCAGGCCAAGGATGATTTTGGTCATCTGGTTAGAAGAGTCATTATCGATCGTCGTAATGCACCGGCCATGCATGCAGCCTTCGAGCAGTCAGGTGATTTTGATGTGATTTATGACCAGCTATGTTACTCACCGCTGGATGCAGCGATTGCTTCAGAGGTTTTTGCGGAGCGCACTGGGCGTTATGTCATGACCTCGACCATTGAGGTTTATCAGCCACTACTGGGGCAGGATGACCACCCCTTCACTGAAGCTGAGGCTGATTTAGCTGCTGAGCAGGTGGAGTGGGATTATCCATGGCACAAGGCGGGTGTATCGGACACTAAGTATAGCGCGGGGAAGCGACAAGCTGAGGCCGCATTTTTACAAGATGGGCGATTGCCTGTAGTCATGGCGCGCATGGGGCACGTTCTCGCAGGCCAGGAGGACTTTACCTTACGGACTCAGCAGTATGTGGAACAGGCGGTATCCGGTGGTACCCCCAAGAGTAAGCAATGCCAAATGCCATCGTCGTTTATTCTGAGCGAGATAGCGTCCAGTGCGCTGCACTGGTTGGGGATGAATAGCATGCATCTTGGGGCGCTTAATGTGGCTCAGTTTCAGGCCACCTCTGTTGGCTTACTTAATGAAGCAGCCAAGGTGGCGGGCATCCAAGATAGGAGCCATGCCCTTGAGAGCATGATGTTGCCATTTGATTATGATGCGCCGTTCTGCATGGATCTGGGCTTACTCATACAGCTAGGCTGGGAGATCCCGCCATATGAGGACGATCTGGCGCGTGTGTTCCAGCAACATTTGGTGGCATATCGTCTGCCTGAGGGCGCCAAATATGCTTGAACTCAGTTCACTCCTGACATTTATCCCGGCTGCTGCACTGATCATTCTTTTGCCTGGGCCTGCAACCTTGTTGGTGGCCGGCCTGGCCGGGCGTAGCAGGCGGGCTGCTGTGTCTGCAACTTGGGGGATTGTGGCTGGTGATACACTACTGATCGTGGCTTCAGGTGCGGGGGTTACAACGCTTCTGACACAGTGGCCTGTATTGCTGATGGGTATCCGCATGGCAGGGGCGGTGTATCTGCTCTACCTTGGATGGGGCCTGCTGAGGCAGCAGCCCTCCGTTATGCCTGCAAGCAGCCAAGAATTGGGCGCGCGCTCTCATTTCTGGCAGGGACTATTGTTAACCCTGGGGAACCCCAAGCCCATTCTGTTTTTTGCTGCGTTCTTCCCACTGTTTTTGACCAGACAAAGGGGGAGTGTCTGGTGGAGCTATGCGCAGCTGGGAGCTGTTTTTGAACTGCTGAACGTGTTGTACTTCTTCACATTGATTTTAGCGTGTCATCGGCTGGCGGGATGGGGTGGGCCGAAGCCGCAAGTGACACGCTGGCTGCCAAGACTAAGCGGAGGCTGTTTGATCACGTGCGCGGTGATGGTATTGACGCAGGGGGTGGGAACAGCATCTGGCTAGATGTCAGGTCCCGCATGATTGCGCACCCCTTTCAAAAAGAGAGGCGGATGGGAATGTTGCCATCGCTTGAGCGCCTGCACAGGTGTTTCATGAACCAAGGCCTTCTGTGGCAAGTGCTGGTTATACAGCCATACATAGCGGTGCAGCGTTTGTGCCAGAGTCTCCGCACTGTTGAAGTGATGTGTGCGCAATACCTGCGCCAATCGGCCATTGAAACGCTCCACCATACCGTTGGTTTGCGGTGTTTTCGGCTTGGTCAGCCGGTGCTCAATCCCCAGCGCCAGGCACAATGCATCAAACTCATGTTCTCCGCTAGCCGCTCTGGCACGCTGGCCAAACAGACGGTCTGTGAATTCCTTGCCATTGTCGGTCAGCAGGGTCTGTATCCTGAACGGTGCAGCCTTGGCTACCGCGTTGAGAAACGAGCGGGCTGCGGCAGCCGTCTTGTGCCGTTTGATGGCAATGAAGACCCAGCGGGTGGCACGATCTATTGCCACAAAGACGTAGCGCCGGGTAGTTTCGTCCGCCATCTGCGGCAGGTACTTCACATCAAGGTGCAGATAGCCGGGCTCATAGGCCTTGAATGGCTTGCTGGTATCGCTGGGCTTGTCCGGCACCGGCAAGCGGGAATGGCCGCGTCGACGCAACAGGCGATCCAGCGCTGAGCGACTCATGCCGGGTTCGATGAACTCACGGATGACCGCCAGCAGGCCATTGAGCGGCAGCAACAGCTGTGTACGCAGGTAGATGACCAGCTCTTCCTGTGCAGCGTTAAGGGTGGTTTGCAGGCGGTGTGCGGTGTGACTACCATCCTGTACGTATTGCGCTTGCGCCACTTGCGGATGGTGTCACGGGAGACGTTGAGCTGGCGAGCGAGTTCGTAGTCACAAGGCTTCACGGATGGCGGGGGTGGTGAGGAGTTCACGCCCGATCAGTAGCAGTGACTTGTTTTTTAGCAGATATTCGCTCGAGACCCAACAGCTTGATAACAGCATAAAGTGAAAAAGGGCCCGGAGATGATCCGAGCCCTTCAATGTGGTGGAGGCGGCGGGAATTGAACCCGCGTCCGCAAGCCCTCTACAGCAAGTTCTACATGCTTAGTCTGATTAACTGGATTTAACCGTCAACACGCCAACCGACAGGCTTGTTACCAGCGAGCTGCCTTGGATTTAACCCGGGATCAAGCAGCCCGATCCTGGACGATCTGATGTAAATGACGCTGTTGCGGTTGCCCGCCCGGCCCATCAGAGAACCGGTACAGCGGCCGGCAGTTTTTTAGGCTGCGAGGGCGTAAGTTTCGTCGTTTGCGACTATAGCGTTTCAGTGTTTTACGGGGTGACTGAGATCCCGGCATGCCCTCGTCTGCTTTGCAACCCACGTCGAAACCAGGTCGCCCCCAGATTTGGTACAGCTTGGAGTATACCACGCCTGCCCAAGTTCCGGACAGCCGTGGTGGATACGCCTATGCTTCGACCGTGCTGGCATCCGGTGCGTTGTTCTGCACGGACTGGATGCCGTTCTCCATGGCAGCTGTGCTGGAGTACATTTCGCTGCGGCCGATTTCCTGGCCATTTCCGGCCTTCAGCACGAAGTAGGGCTCGCCGTTTTTGGCTTCCCGTCGCTCAAAGCGGCTGGCATCTGCCGCATTCTTTTTGACGGACTCGATACCGTTCTCTGCGGCGGCGCGGGTGGTGTAGACCTCGCTGGTCAGGATGAACTGGCCATTACCGGCTTTCAGATTAAACATGAAGCCGCCGTTGCTGGTGGATTTGAGTTCAAACTTGCCTGCCATGACATACCCTCCGGGTGTGATCGGGAAATGCTGCAGGCCTGACTATGGACAAACCGGCGTGCAGGCGCAAGCCGGTGTGCTGTCATGAAATGTGAATTAGGGTCAAGCGGTGGAGGTGGGGAGCAGGGGGAGCAGGTCTTGTGGCTGGGCGATGCGCCAGTCGGCTCCCCAGGCTTCGGGTTGGTCATCGTCGGCGATATAGCCGTAGTCGGCGAGGACGGTGGTCATTCCGGCAGCGCGGCCAGCTTCAATGTCGCGCTCGGCGTCGCCCACATACCAGCAGGCCGTGGGGTCAACACCCAGCAGGCTGGCGGCATGGTACATCGGCTTGGGGTCCGGTTTGGGTACGCCGACGGTGTCCCCACTGACAATGGCGCCTGGCGTGGTGGTAAAGCCGAGGGTAGGGACCAGCCGGTCGGTAAAGCGCATGGGTTTGTTGGTGACAATCCCCCAACGCAGGCCGCGAGCCGTCAAGGCTTGCAACATGTCGTTAATGCCGTCGAACAGGCGGGTCTGGTCGCAGAACAGTGCTTCATAGTGGTCGAGGAAGCGCTGTCGCAGGCTATCAAAGCCGGGGTCGGTTTTTTCGATGCCAAAGCCCAGCCGTAGCAGCCCGCGTGCGCCATGGGAGGCGATCGGGCGAATCTGTTGCATGGGCACGGTCGGGCGGCCTTCTTCCGTCAGCAGGCGGTTCAGCGCGCCGCCGAGGTCGAGTGCGGTATCGGCGAGGGTGCCGTCGAGGTCAAACAGGATGGCTTGCATGGGTTCAGGCTTTGCGGCAGGCGAGCAGGTAGTTGACGGAAACATCGTCAGTCAGCTGGTAGCGCTGACCGAAGGGCTGGTAGTCCATGCCTTGCAGCTGCACGATCTGCAGGCCAGCATCCCGTGCCATGCGGGAGAGCTCGGAGGGCTTGAGAAAACGCCCATAGTCATGGGTGCCTCGCGGCAGCAGGCCCAGCACATATTCGGCTGCGAGTACGGCTTTCAGGTAGGACACCGGATTGCGGTTCAGCGTAGAGAAGAACACGTAACCATCCGGCTTGGCCAGAGCAGCGCAGCTACGCACGACACTGGCCGGGTCGGGTACGTGCTCCAGCATTTCCATGCACACCACACTATCGAACTGGCCGGCGGCCTCTTCGGCCATCTGCTCCACGGCAATGCAGTGGTAATCCACTTTCTGCCCGCTCTCCAGCAGGTGCAGGCGGGCAACTTTGAGCGACTTCTCGGCGAGGTCGATGCCGGTGACCGTCGCGCCACGTCGCGCCATGCCTTCGCTGAGGATGCCACCGCCACACCCCACGTCGATCACGCACTGGTCTGCAAGACCAGCGATGCGGTCGATGAAATCCAGCCGCAGCGGGTTGATGTCGTGCAGCGGCTTGAATTCGCTGTTCGGGTCCCACCATTTGTGGGCCAGCTGGCTGAATTTGTCGATCTCTTGCGGGTCGACGTTGAGGGTGGCGGTGCTCATGGTGTGGTTCCTGATCAGCGGGCGGCGATGCGGTCGTGCCAGATGCGGGCTTTCTGTTTCAGCTCGGCTTCATCCAGCGTGGTGAGCTGGCGGTTGTCCAGCAGGCACTGGCCTTGCACCCAGACATGGGTGACGTTTTCACGGCCAGCCACATAGGCCAGTTGTGAGGTTGGATCGAAGCAGGGCTGGCAGACGATGTCGGACAGATCGACCGCAGTCAGGTCAGCCAGCTTGCCGACTTCAATCGAACCTAGGTCATCTTCACGGCCCAGCGCGCGGGCACCACAGATGGTGGCCATTTCCAGGGCACGATGGGCGGGGACCACTTCCGGGTTCTCGGTGGCGACCTTGGCCAGCAGGGCTGCGGCACGAATTTCGGTGAACATGTCCAGCCGGTTGTTGGAAGCGGCGCCATCGGTACCGAGGCCGACATTGATGTTGAAGTCGTGCAGGGTGCTGACCGGGCAGATGCCGGACGCCAGCTTCATGTTGGACGAGGGGTTGTGCGCAATGTGTACGCCATGCTCGGCCAGCTGTGCCATTTCGTCTTCCAGCAGATGCACCATGTGTACGGCAATCAGACGCGGTGACAGCATGCCCAAGCGAGCCAGCCGCTCCAGCGGGCGCACGCCGAATTCCTTGATGCTGCCTTCGATTTCAGCGCGGGTTTCATGGATATGGCAATGAATCTGCATGTCCAGCTGGTCAGCCAGCGTTACCATGCGCTCGAAGGTGCGGTCAGAAATGGTGTAGGGCGCATGCGGGGCCATGGTGAACTGCAGCAGGGCTTCGCCACCATAGCGGTTGTGCGCTTCCAGACCCTTGCTCAGGTAATCTTCAGCATCCGATGCGTACTGGGTGGGGAATTCGATCACGTTGACGCTGACTGCGCCACGCAGCCGGGCATCCAGCAGTGCACGAGCGGTGGGTTGCGGGAAGAAGTACATGTCGTTCAGACAGGTCACCCCGCTCTTGATCGCCTCGGCAGCGGCCAGCAAGGTGCCGTCGTACACAAATTGCTCACCCACATGTTGTTTTTCTGCAGGCCAGATGTGGTCCTGCAACCAGGTCATCAGCGGCAGGTCGTCTGCAAAGCCGCGCAGCAGGCTCATCGCCGAGTGGGTATGCAGGTTGATCAGGCCCGGCATCAGGGCATGGTCAGTCAGCGTAATATGTTCCTTGGCGACAAAGCGCTGCTCGGCTTCGCTACTGGGCAGGATGGCAACAATCTTGCCACCGGCAACAGCCACCGAGTGGTGTTCCAGTACGCGGCTGGCATGGTCGATGGTCACCACCCAGCGGGCAGAGATCAGGGTGTCAATTTGGTGCGGCAACATGGCGGGCATTCCTCAATACGGGTGTCTGGAGGTGGACCAAGTGTCCACTCGCCGGGGGATGCCTCTATTTTAACTGGTTTGCAGCAGACGTGCTGACGTGCGTCGCAGTAGAATGGCAGGCTGTGACTGAGCTTTTGGGTCAGTAATAGCCTGCATCAATATGAAGAGATTGGGGAAAAATTGAAACGAATTCATCTGGCCGCTTTGGGCCTGAGCTGCGTATTACTGGCGCAAGGTGCCTGGGCACTCTCCTTCAAAACACCGCGAGAGCTGGTGAAGGAATTTGATGCGCGCTATGTGTCTGGTGCCACTGTTACCGACAGCTTGCAATTTGGTGAGAAAAAGCTGCCGCTGCCTGCAGGCAAGTGGACGGTCAGCTACGCGCATGCAGAAGTGACTCACACCCAGATTGAGGGTGGTGGCGTGGACTATGACACGGGTGCTTACGGCGCCTTGTCCTTGGTCAAACTGGATGATGCCGGCCATCAGCTGCAGGCAAGGTTGATTGTCACCGGCCAGCTCAGTGCTGCCAAAAGCCGTGGCTGGTATAACTTGAGTGGTTTTTGTGAGCCATTGAACAATGACTATGTTTACCAGCAGGATGTGCGCAGCCGGAATGAACACCGGCAGGACTGTGCCGCCACCTATCTGAGCGTCGTACGTCCTCGCGCGGAAGATGGCAAGGACAAGCTGGAGGTGGCGGAGGCCGCTTTCCTGGCGCAAAAAGGGGTGGCGTTGCCTGCCGTCATTATTGAACGAGCGAGCTTCATGTCCCGCTATATGGATGCGATCAATCTGCACTATGGCGTGAATATGGACCTGGACACGGGCAAACCTGAAAAGCTGCAGTTCTGGAGTGAGGCGGACTGGAAGAAGAAGGCGCTGGACGCCGCGCAGCAAGATCTGGTCAAACGTGTCGCCCTGCAAGGTGATGCCCTGCGGGACAAGATCCGTGAGGCGCTCGACTATTGAGTCAGCAAACCGGCCTGCCCGGATGTACTGAATAATGTTCTGCATGGCGCGCTTAAGCGTGCTATGCAGAAAACATGTTTAACAGTTTGTTTCATGCCGCTGTGTTAGAAAGTAGGGGGTCGACAGCACTGCTGTGTGTTTGCTTGAACTTTGCTTCATAGGCTTGTGATTTTAAAAGGATATTGCTTTTTTATGCCGAAACGGCTAAAACAGAACCAAGGCTGTCATGTTGCGGCCCGTCTTGATTAACGGATAGTGATTCTTTTGCCTGAGATCCCTGTGTTGATCCGGCCCTCCCGGATACGCCAGCTGATACTGGCGGCCCTGAGCTGTCTGGTCGCAACCCCTGGCGTGGCCTTGGTGTTGGGGGAGGCGCGCGTCCGTTCCCATCTCGGTTTTCCTTTATCCATCACAGTGCCGTTTACCGCAGATGCGGGCGAAGAAATCCTGCCGGAATGCATTCAGCTGGGCGGCAGTGGTGAGGGTTATATCCGGGGTGCATCCATCCGGGTCGAGACGCAGCGCTCCGGCGGCAGTATCGTGATCCAGACCCGTGCTGCCATGCAAGAGCCGGTGGTTCGCCTTTATGTGCAAGTCAGTTGTTCACCCAAAGGGCAGCTGGCACGGGATTACAGCTTGCTGCTGGACCCCGCGCCCCATGGTGAGCCGCCCGCTGAGCAGCCTGCCGTTGCTTCCGCCTACCCCTTGCAGTGGGTGGCGCGTGAGGGCGACAGCCTGATCAAGTTGGCGCGGCAATGGTATCCGGGACAGAGCCGCAACCAGCAGCGTTTTGTACAGGCTGCGTTGCAAGCCAACCCACAAGTCAGCTCATCCTCACAAAACATCCCGGCGGGCGTGGTGCTGGCCTTGCCGAGCCCGGCACAGGTACGTGCTGTGCGGCTGGAGCCGGTGTCGCCACCTGCGACGGATGTAGCAACCGCGCCGCCAGCTGAAGTCAAACCCAAGCCGGTCGTCAGCAAACCGGCACCGCAGCCCAAACCGGCGGCCCCTAAACCGGCGGGTGGCTCGGTATCCGTAACCGTCGGCGGGGTATTGCCGGAGCCACCGCAGGCACCGGCGACCGGCACGTTTGGTCTGAAGCTGAGCTACGACCTGACTGAGCCCGCCACGCCCATGACGGAGGCGCAACGGGCTCAGCTACGGCAGAAAATGCAGTTGATCAATTCTGATGACCAACTGGCTTACCTGTTGAACCTGCAGACCCAGATGCAGCAAATGCAGGGCGAGTTGCAGCAGCTGAAGCAGCAACGTGGTTTGCCTGCTGCAGCCCCTGCCAGTGTATCGGCCACGGTGCCTGTCACAGCTGCACAGCCCGCTGCCACACCCGCTCGTGAAGAGGATGGTCATTGGCTGCGCTATGGATGGTGGTATGCCGCAGGGGGCCTGATCCTGCTGGTGATGGCGTGGGCGGCATGGCGCTACCGCCAGCGGCAGGAGTCGGATAACAGCTGGTACTTTGAAGATGGCCCCGCGCCTGCTCAGGCCGAGGTCGACGCCCCGACACAACTCACTATGGTTCACCCGCTGGATCAGCCTGCGCCTGCTGGCTTGCGCGAACCCGCTGCCAGCAACGAGCTGGACAGCGTACCGCTGCGCAACGAGCAAATTGTGGTGGAGGACGGTGATCGCTGGGCGGTGGAAGAGGCACAGGTCTTCCTGTCACACGGCTGGGTAGAACATGCGGTATCGCTGTTGACCGAGGAGGTCGACAAGAACCCGTACCACCTCGATTTGTGGCTGATGTTGTTTGAGATTCACAAACAACACGGCATGACGGACGCGTTTGATGCCTTGGCTGACCGCTTCCGGGATATCGCCTACGGCCTGCCGATCTGGGACAAGGTACAAGCCATGCGTGATGAAATGCATGGTGGCGATACCACGGCCGCGGAAGTGACTGGCGCAACGGAAGAAGGTGCTGACTCATTGCCGGCTGCTGATGCCGCGCCAGAAGCAGCCCCCGCTGAGATGATGACGCTAGATGTGCCGCCCTTGTCATTTGAACTGGATGAGGCTGCGGCGCCTGCGCCGGGTGCGAAGGTCAGCAAGGTGGCCGCGACGCCCCAGGCAAGCAGTGACACGCTGGATTTTGATCTGGAGCTGACCTTTGATCCGCCCAAGGAAGACGAGCTGCCGCCCGCGCTGACGCACTCGGCCGGACATGCCAAAGCCGAACCCTCGCCGGATTTTGACCTGCTGGATTTTGAGGTCGATACCCCACCACCTGCAGAAAAGCCAACTCGCCGCTAAGCACCTGTTTATGGTCTGCTGTACCAGCCGCCCAGTATGGGCGACTGGTGTCCGTACTCAGGACTGCTCCAGATCTCCCGCCTTCTGCCCGACATTGCTTTCCTTGCCACGCAGCAGGTCAGCAATGTTGCGTTTGTGGCGATAGATCAGCAAGGCAGACAGCACCACAATCGACCCGGTCAGCGGGCTGTTACCCAGCCACCACCAGGCGGCCAGTGGGGCAACCAGGGCGGCCGTCAGTGCAGAAAGCGATGAAATGCGAAAGGCCGCCAGCATCAGCAGCCAGGTGCCGAGTGCGGCAGCGCCCAGACGCCAGTCCAGCGCCAGCAGAATGCCCAAGGCTGTTGCGACGCCTTTGCCACCGTAAAAGCTGAAGAACACCGGCCACATATGCCCCAGTGTGACGGCGATCACTACCAGCGCCAGCCCGTAGACGTCCAGGCCGTGTGGCAAGCCAAAGTGAATGGCCAGGGCCACCGCGACCCAGCCCTTGATGCCATCGCCCAGCAGGGTCGTGAGAGCGGCCAGTTTGTTGCCGGTGCGCAGCATATTGGTGGCGCCGGGGTTTTTGGATCCGAAAGTGCGCGGGTCGGGCAGGCCAAACAGCTTGCTGCTGACGATTGCGAACGAGATCGAACCAATCAGATACGCCAGCAGGACAAAGCCTATCGTCAACATCATAAATCCCTTACAATCAGAAGCTTTTGATTGTAATGGATTTTTGCGTTCGGCCAAAGCCATGCGGTAAGAAGGACAAGAAATGGCGTTCGGGCCGACCCACTGAATGAGTGAATCAAGGTTTACAAGCATGTGCAGGCTGTGCCATGGTGAAGGGATAGCACCGTACAGCAGGCTCAGACGAAAACAGATCAGGTGGAGAGGGGAAAAGCATGGCAAGGCCACGCCGTAACATCGAGCTGGTGCGTCAAAAGATTCTGGAGGAGGCGAAAGCCACCATCCTGGAGCTGGGCTGGGAATCGCTGACCATGGTGACATTGGCCAAGCGACTCAATATGTCGGTGGGCAATCTGTACAAGTTTTTTGACAGCAAGGACGAGCTGTTTCTTGCCATCTTCACCGATTTCCATGCCGGTTTGAACCAGCAGTTGCAGGATCACCTGCATGAAGAATCGCTGGATGAACCCCACCTCGGCAAGCTGATCGACATCTACTTCCACTATGCCAACAGCCAGTTTCACCTCTACGAGCTGGTGATGCACCCCCCCATCCTGTACAAGGATTTTGTCGATACCCCGCTACAGCCCATGGCCGAAGACATGCGCAAGGAAACCCTGCGCACCATGGACCTTGGCAAACGAGCAGTAGCCGGTGCCTTGCGGCAAAAAGGAGTACAGGTGGACGAGCGAGAGCTGGTGGCGCGCTTCGTGTACTTTTTCAACAGCGTGCACGGCCTGCTGCTCACCATGCACTCGCGCATCATGCCCTACATCCTGTTTGAGCCGGACGCCATGATCCCGCTGCAACTGGCGATGATCCAGAAGATCGTGCTGTCTTCCGCACCATTTTCGCAGGAGCTGGCCGCTCAATCCTGAGGAGTGGTGGACAGGTGCAAGGCTTGGCGGGCCACCAGCAGGCCATCCGCGTCGACATACACCTGTTCACCGGGCGTAAAGCGCACGCCTGCAAATTGCACGGTCAGGCCGCTTTGTCCTTCGCCACGCTTGTGACTTTTCAACGGATGGCTTGCCAAGGCATAGACGCCTAGCGGCAAGCGGCCGAGGGCTACACTATCGCGTACACAGCCGTGGATCACCAGCCCGGCCCAGCCATTGCGCACGGCCAGCTCGCCCAGCTGGTCACCTAGCAGGGCGCAACGCAGCGAGCCGCCACCATCCACCACCAGCACCCGGCCCTCGCCCGGTGTTTCCAGCGTGCTGCGTACCAGACTGTTGTCCTCAAACAGCTTGAGGGTGGCAATCGGCCCCTGAAACTGTTGCATGCCGCCAAAATGACGCAAGCCGGGGCAGGCAATCTGCAGCTGTTCCGACCAGGCATCACACAGGTCTGCGGTTTGCCAGTTCATGTTCATGCTCCGTGTACCAAGCCTTTGATCCACTCACGATAGATACGGTCAGCCCACTGGTTGCTCTGCGGGATGGTGCGCTCCAACCCGGCCAGGATGTCATCCGCCGGGCTCACACTGGGGTGGTGCTGTACGGATTCAATCTCAGCACGCTCCTCGATGGTCCAGTGGCGAACCTTGGGTGCATTGACCTCACAATGAAACTGCATGGCCAGATGCTTGTGGCCCACCACAAAAGCCTGGTTGGCCCAATAGGGGCTGCTGGCAATCAGGCGCGCACCTTCAGGCACGGTGAAACCCTCACCGTGCCACTGGAATAGCGATACCGTTTGCTCACCACCCAGCCAGCGTTCGGCATCCTGTGACTCGGGCAGGTGGATCTGGCTCCAGCCAATTTCTGGCATGGGAACGGGCCCTACGGTACCGCCCATCGCTTTGGCGATCAACTGCCCGCCCAGGCAATGGCCAATCACCGGGATGTCTGCCGCCAACGCCTCCTGCACCAGCGACATCTCCTGTCGCAGCCAGGGCAGGGTGTCCTCATCATTCACGCTCATCGGCCCACCCAGCATGCAGTAACCGGAAAAAGCCCGAATGCTGGCGGGCAGCGGCTCGCCCAGATCCATGCGGAACAGTTGCCACGGAATGCCGGCAGCGGTGAGGAAGTCGGCAAAGTAATCCGGGGTGTCGTGTCCAATCTGCTGGACGATAGCAACGGGCTTCACGCGGTCGCTCCTGCGGCAAAAGCCCCATCATCCGCAAAGCCCGGGGCAAGTTCAAGCCAGCGGGCTGGAAAATTTTTTAAAAGTGGTTAACCCCATTTTCGGCGCGTGATCGTTTCAGTCTGCATGATCCCTCAACCTGGAGTCCATCATGCGCATCACCCCCGCCTTGCCCCTCTTGCCGCTGGTGCTGCTGCTCAGCGCTTGCCAGCAGCCACAACAGGCGACGTCCTCTGCCTCCAGTAGCACCGGGGGGCACAAACCGCTGCCGCCTCAGGTTTCCACGGTGCCGCCAGAGGCGCTGGATGATGTGCCACCCCAAGCCCCATTGCCTTCAGCGCAGCTGGAAGTGAAAAAACAGGAGCAGTCGGCTCCAGCTGGGGCGCTGAGGAACAAGGACATCCGTATCGCAGAAAGTGCTGCTCCGATGGTTGAGGAGCCTGCACCAGACTGGACACCTCCGCCCGCCAACACCGAGGTTTATGACCATTTGAAGCGCAACAGCGTGGTCAGCGTGGCGCAAGACCCGATCTCGACCTTTTCGATTGACGTGGATACCGGCTCCTACAGCAATGTGCGCCGCATGCTGAACCAGGGTACGTTGCCACCTGCGGATGCGGTGAGGGTGGAAGAGCTGGTCAATTACTTCCCCTACCAGTATCCACAGCCGGTAGTGGCCACCGGCGGCAAGGTGCAGCCGTTCACCTTCAGCACCGAAATGGCACCGGCACCGTGGAACGCTAACAGTCACCTGCTGAAGATCGGCATCAAGGCCACCGACGCGGCCACCACCAGCCTGCCGCCAGCCAATCTGGTGTTTCTGGTGGATGTGTCCGGCTCGATGGATGAGCCGAACAAGCTGCCCTTGCTGAAGAATGCCCTGCGCCTGCTGATCAACCAGCTGCGTCCACAGGACAAGGTGTCGCTGGTGACCTATGCCGGCGGCAGCCGTGTGGTGTTGGAGCCGACCACCGACCGCGAGAAGCTGCGCAATGCCATCGCGCGATTGCAACCCGGCGGCGGCACGGCAGGCGCAGCCGGTATTGAGCTCGCTTACCGCATGGCGCGCCAGGGTTATCTGGATCAGGGCATCAACCGTATCTTGCTGTGCACCGATGGTGATTTCAATGTGGGCATCAGTGATTTCAACCAGCTGAAGCAGATGGTGGAAGAACGTCGCAAGAGCGGCGTCTCCCTCTCCACGTTGGGCTTCGGTGAGGGCAACCTCAACGACCGGTTGATGGAGCAGCTGGCCGACGCCGGTGATGGTCAGTACGCCTATATCGACAACCTCAATGAAGCGCAGAAGGTCCTGGTCGACGAGTTTAGCGCCAGCATGGCCACCGTGGCCAAGGACGTGAAGCTGCAGCTGGAATTCAACCCGGCCCAGGTATCGGAATACCGCTTGATCGGCTTTGAGAACCGCGCTCTGAAAACCGAAGATTTCGACAATGACCGGGTCGATGCCGGTGAAATCGGGGCTGGCCATACCGTCACCGCGCTGTATGAAGTGACGCTGGTGGGGCAAGCAGGGCGGCTGCCCACGCCGCGCTACGCGCCGGCGGCAGGCAAACCCGCAGCAAGCCCGGCGACCAACAGCAATGAGCTGGCCTTTCTCAAGGTCCGCTACAAGGCACCAGGCAGCAACAGCAGTCAGCTACTGACCTCGCCGGTCTGGAAGCAGCAGATCAAGCCGTTGACGCAAACCAGTGATGACTTCCGCTTTGCCGCTGCGGTGGCCGCTTTCGGGCAGCAATTATCGGAAGATGGCAAATACCTGGGCCGCTTTGGCTGGGATGACATCATCCGGCTGGGAGAGGGGGCACGTGGGGCAGACCGTTTCGGCTACCGCGCCGAATGGCTCAAACTGGCACGCCTCGCCAAGAGCCTGAGCAGCAGCAAGCCGCAGGCACGTAGCCTGCCCCCGCTGTATCCGGTACCGCAGGAAGGCTGATCCACGCCACAGGGCTGGCGTCATGAGGGCGGCATCGCTACACTTGCCGCACCATGACCCAAGCCCTGACCGAGCTGCCTGACGAAAGCCTGATGCTGCGCTATGCCGGCGGTGATGCCGATGCTTTCGCCATTCTGTATGAGCGGCACAAGCGTGGGCTGTACCACTTTCTCGCCCGCCAGTGTGCCCATGCCCCCTGGCTGGACGATGTGTATCAGGATGTGTGGATGAATGTCACCCGGGCTCGCAGCAGCTACCAGCCGCAGGCGGCCTTCCGCACCTGGCTGTACCAGATCGGCCGTAACCGCCTGCTCGACTACCTGCGCCGCCATGAGCCGCTGTTGTTGCAGCAGCTGCAAGGTGACGAGGATGGGGACCCGTTGACGCAGCTGGTGGATAGCCGCGCACCACTGCCGGAGCAGGTGATGGACCGCAAGCAGCAGGCAGAGGCCATTCGGCAGGCACTGGCCGAGCTACCCGCCGCCCAGCGCGAAGCCTTCCTGCTGCGGGAGCATGGCGAGTTGTCGCTGGAGGAAATTGCCCGCTTGACCGGGGTCTTGCCGGAAACGGCGAAGAGTCGTTTGCGTTATGCCGTACAGCGTTTAAAGCAGTCGCTGGCGGGCTGGAAAGGAGGGGCGCATGGCTGAGCAACGCGCCGTGTCACCGACACAACTGGATGATCCGCAGGTCTCTGCCGCCTATCAGGCCCTGCCGGATGAAGGCCCCTCCGCCGAGCTGGACGCCCTGATTCTGGCTGCTGCGCGTGAAGCGGTAGCGCAGCCGACCGTGGTGCCACTGCGCCGCCCGCGCTGGCTGGTGCCGCTGTCGCTGGCCGCCAGCCTGATGCTGGCCATCGGCGTGGGCTGGCAGGTGCAGCGCCAGCAGGCCGCGCACCCTGCCTTGCAAGATGAAGGCACGCCGGATGTGGCGATGGCCTCAGCTGCAGCCCCCGAATTGTTGTCGGGTTCGTCCCCCGCAGAGGCCGAGCTGGCACCGGCCGCGCCGATGCCAGCGCCCTCCGCGCAAGCGGACGCCCAGGTCGCCGCACCCGTGGTGGCCGCACGTGCCCGCACCGTGCCTGCGGCCAAACCCGCAGCCAATGCCGAGTCACGCATGAAAGATAAGGTGGGAGCTGCCCAGCCGGAACCCTTGGCGGAGACGGTGACGGCAGACAGCGAGTCATTGAGCCAGACTGCACCGGAGATGGCGCCGCGTGCCAGCGCGGCCCCTGCTCCCAAGGTAGAGGCCAAGGGAGGGCTGGATGCCCGTGTCGCCGCGAACAAACCCGAGCCACCCAAGGCCGTTGAGCTGGAGAAAAAGCAAAAAGCAGCTGCGCCTTCGGGCTATGCCGCCCCGAAAGAAGAAAGCCTGCCACCTGCGGTCTGGCTGCAGCAAATCCGCCAGTTGCGCCAGCAGGGCAAGCTGACGGAAGCCGAGCAGGCGCTACAGCGTTTCCGCAAAGCCTACCCGGACTATGCCATCCCGCCCGACCTGCTGGCCGGGCGAGCAGCGTCTGCTCCCTGAGCTTAAGGCTTGCTGATCTCTACCGACCAGTCTGGGCCGGATTCCAGCTTGTAGGTGCTGGCGTAGTTGCCCATGTTGATGGCAATCGACAGGTTGAGCAGGCTGTTGATGTAGAACAGTGGTTGGCCTTCCGGCACATCACCGAAGGTGTTCTCATACGGCGCGGTCGCTTCGTGTACCAGCTTGCCCTGTTTGTAGACCCGAATGCGCAGTTTGTCGTGCTGCTTCACCCCCAGTTGTTCCACCATGGCCTTGGGGATGTTGGTCCAGACATTGCCGTACTGTACATCCAGTACCGGGATCATGCCCTTGAGGCTGGCACTGCTGCGCTCGGCTTTCTGGTAGGGGATGCGGACCACGCTGTCCAATGGCAGGGCAGGGCCCACTTCTTCAAAGCGGATCATGCCGGAAGCAAGGCGAGCGCCGGTATAGGCGTACACATCACGGCCGTGGAAAGTATAGGACTCACCGGAGCCGGACAGGCGGTTTGTCTTTTCGTCAATTTGCCGCAGCTCGGCCACACCATCACGTTCGGCAATCAGGGTCAGCAGGCCATTGTTCGGGTTAACGAAGTAGCGGCCATCCTTGGTCTTCATCACCACCGATTTGCGTTCGGTGCCCACGCCGGGGTCGACCACCGAAACAAACACCGTACCCTGCGGCCAGTAGTTAGCGGTCTGGTACAGGCGGTATGCGCCCACCCAGATGTCGTACTCCGGGACCTCATGAGTCAGGTCGGACACGTTCAGCTGCGGGTCCACCCCATAGGCCACACCGCGCATGGCGGAAACGGCGCCATCTTTCAGGCCGAAATCGGTCATCAGGACGAGTGGGGTGCGTGCGCTGGCTACCCCTGCCAGCAGCATGGCGGATGCGGTCAGCAGGGTTTTCAGTTTGTGCAGCAGCATAAGGGGCTCCTGTCAGGTTTGAGGAGCCCCCAGCATAGCGCAGCCATGCAGCCTTGCACACGTCTCCGGGCCTGAGAGGTCGGCCCGGAGCGTATTCAGGACGGTTTCCTGAACTGGATGCTGCCATCGTGGGCGAGGTCGACGATGATGGTATCCTTGGCGGCAAACTGCCCGCTGAGGATGAGCTTGGCCAGCGGGTTCTCGATATGCTGCTGGATCGCCCGCTTGAGCGGGCGTGCCCCATATACCGGGTCGAAGCCACCTTCGGCAATTTGCGCCAAGGCTTCCGGGGTCACCGCCAGCCCCATTTCCATGCTGGCCAGGCGCTTCTCCAGCCCCGCCAGCTGAATGCGGGCGATGTTCTGGATATGTTCAGCCCCCAGCGCATGGAATACCACTATCTCGTCGATCCGGTTGATGAACTCGGGGCGGAAGTGGTTTTTCACTTCATCCAGCACTGCCGCCTTGACCTCAGGATAGGGCTGTCCGGTCAGCGCCTGAATCTGCCCGGAGCCCAGGTTGGAGGTCATTACCACCACCGTGTTCTTGAAGTCCACCGTGCGGCCTTGCCCGTCGGTCAGCCGACCATCATCCAATACCTGCAGCAGGATGTTGAACACGTCCGGGTGCGCCTTCTCCACTTCATCGAGCAGGATCACGCTGTAGGGCTTGCGGCGCACGGCTTCCGTCAGGTAACCGCCTTCCTCGTAGCCCACATAGCCGGGGGGCGCACCCACCAGCCGTGATACGCTGTGCTTCTCCATGAATTCACTCATGTCGATGCGTACCAGCTGGTCTTGCGAATCAAACAGAAACTCGGCCAGCGCCTTGCACAGCTCGGTCTTGCCGACGCCGGTAGGGCCCAGAAACAGGAAGGAGCCATAAGGACGGTTCGGGTCAGACAGCCCGGAACGGGAACGACGGATCGCATCGGATACCAGCCGCACTGCTTCATCCTGACCCACCACGCGGTGGTGCAGGCGGTCTTCCATCGCCAGCAGCTTGTCACGTTCGCCCTGCATCATCTTGCTGACCGGGATGCCGGTGGCGCGGCTTACCACCTCGGCAATCTCCTCTGCGCCGACTTGCGTGCGCAACAACTTGGCCTGCCGCGGCTGGTCTTCCTGCGCTTCGGCCTGCTTCAGCTGGGCTTCCAGCTGTGGCAAGCGGCCATATTGCAGCTCGCTCATCTTCTGCCAGTCCCCCTTGCGGCGAGCCGCGTCCATCTCAGCGCGTACTTTTTCAATCTCTTCCTTCACCGCCTGGGAGCCAACCACCTGGGCTTTTTCGGCTTTCCATACCTCTTCCAGATCGTTGTACTCGCGCTGCAGGCGGGCGATTTCTTCTTCCAGCAGGCCCAGCCGTTTCTGCGAGGCCTCATCCTTCTCGCGGTTGACCGCTTCGCGCTCAATTTTCAACTGGATCAGGCGACGGTCCAGCTTGTCCATCGCTTCCGGCTTGGAGTCGATCTCCATCTTGATGCGGGCAGCGGCTTCGTCGATCAGGTCGATGGCCTTGTCCGGCAGGAAGCGGTTGGTGATGTAGCGGTGCGACAGTTCGGCGGCGGCCACAATCGCCGGGTCGGTGATTTCCACGCCATGGTGGATTTCATACTTCTCCTGCAGGCCGCGCAGGATGGCAATAGTGCTCTCCACCGAAGGCTCGTCGACCAGCACTTGCTGGAACCGGCGCGCCAGCGCGGCATCCTTTTCGATGTACTTGCGGTATTCGTCCAGCGTGGTGGCGCCAATGCAGTGCAGCTCGCCGCGTGCCAATGCCGGTTTCAGCATATTGCCCGCATCCATGGCACCTTCAGCCTTGCCTGCCCCAACCAGGGTGTGCAGCTCGTCGATAAAGACAATGCTGTTGCCTTCATCTTTGGCCAGGTCGTTGAGGACGGCCTTGAGGCGCTCTTCAAATTCGCCACGGTACTTGGCACCGGCCAGCAGGGCGGCCAGATCCAGCACCAGAACCCGCTTGGATTTCAGCGACTCGGGCACTTCTTCATTGACAATGCGTTGTGCCAGCCCTTCCACGATGGCGGTCTTGCCCACGCCGGGCTCACCAATCAGCACCGGGTTATTCTTGGTGCGGCGCTGCAGGACCTGAATAGCGCGGCGGATTTCATCATCACGGCCAATCACCGGGTCCAGCTTGCCCTGGCGGGCGCGTTCGGTCAGGTCCAACGTGTACTTGTCCAGCGCGCCGCGCTGGGCTTCTGCATCTTGGCTGTTGACGCCGGTGTCACCCCGGATCGCGTCAATCGCAGCTTCAATGGCGGCCTTGCTGCCGCCGCATTCTTTCAGCAGTTTGCCGGTGTCGCCTTTGTCTTCCAGCAGGGCGAGCAGGAACATCTCGCTGGCGATGAACTGGTCGCCCCGCTTGCTGGCGGCTTTGTCAGTCAGGTTCAGCAGGTTGCCCAGCTCACGCGAAACGGTCATCTCGCCGCCATTGCCTTCTACCTGTGGCAGGCGTTTGATGGCTTGCTGCAACCCTTGGCTGAGGCCGGACAGGTTGACGCCGGCCTTGGCCAGCACGCCGCTGATGCCGCCATCTTGCTGTTGCAGCAGGGCCAGCAGCAGGTGGGGGGCTTCGATGAAGCCGTTGTCGTTCGCCAGCGCCAGGCTTTGCGCATCGGCAAAGGCCTGCTGGAATTTGGTGGTCAATTTGTCGAAACGCATGCTGCGATCTCCAGGTTTATTCTCATGAACAGGAGGTCGGGGTGTGCGGGCGGATTTTCAAGCGGCCGGAATTTGCGCCAGGTCAAAGGTGCGCAAGCGGGCGGCGCCACGTACAATGGCGGCATGGACGATACCCCTCAGCCAACCACCCTGATTGTCTGCACCAAGAACCGCTTCCTCGGGCAGCAACCCAGTTGCGGAGGTCGTGGCAGCAAGGCCTTGCTGGATGCACTCAAGCCGCTGGCTGCGGCGGCGGACATCGAAGTCATCCCCTTTCCCTGTCTGGGAGAGTGTGAGCATGGGCCCAATATCAAGCTGGCGCCGGGGGGGCGTTTCTTTCATCAGGTCACCATGGCGCAGCTGCCCGATATTGTGGCAGCAGCCCAAGCCTGGAATGTTTCACAAGCAACGGAACACGATGAATAGTCTTTATCCGGTGGCGATACCACCGCTATACCAGATTGCCTCGGATGTCAGCCGTGCCTTGAGCGAGGATATTGGCCATTGCGACTGGACCGCCCGGCTGATCCCCGCCGAGCGGATGGGTACGGCACGGGTCATCGCACGCGAAGCAGCGGTGGTGTGCGGGCAGCCCTGGTTTGAGGCCTGCTTTGCGCAGCTGGATGCGCGCTGCCAGATCAGCTGGCAGGTGGCGGAGGGCGCGCAGATGGTGGCGGATCAGCTGCTGTGCGAGATCAGCGGGCCTGCACGGGCCTTGCTGACCGCCGAGCGTAGCGCGCTGAATTTCCTGCAGACCTTGTCTGGCGTGGCAACCGTGGTGCGCCAGTATGCCGAGGTGGTAGCGGACCTGCCGGTGGCGGTGATGGACACCCGCAAGACCGTGCCGGGCTTGCGGCTGGCGCAGAAGTACGCTGTGCGAGTCGGCGGAGGGCAGAATCAGCGGGTGGGACTGTACGATGGCATTCTGATCAAGGAAAACCACATCCTCGCTGCCGGGTCGATTGCTGCCGCGGTGGCGGCGGCGCGGCAATTGCAGTCCGGGGTGCCGATTCAGGTGGAAGTGGAAACACTGGATGAGCTGCGCCAGGCGTTGGAGGCCGGGGTGACGCTGGTGCTGCTGGACAATATGTCGCTGGCGCAGATGCGTGAGGCGGTGCAGCTGACGGCGGGGCGTGCCCAGCTGGAGGCATCCGGTAATGCAACGCTGGATAGCCTGCGGGCGTTGGCAGAAACCGGGGTCAACCGGATCTCGATTGGTGCGCTGACCAAGCATGTGCGTGCCATCGACCTGTCGATGCGTTTTCAATGAGCACGGGCTGGCACATTCGCCCGGCGACACTGGCGGATGCGCCGGTACTGGCCGCGCTGGGCATGCAAGTATGGCTGGAACGTTATGCGCAGGACGGTATTCGCCCGGTCATTGCAGAGTATGTGTTGCAAACGTTTACCGAGGCACAGCTACAGCATGCCTTGCGTGATCCGCAGCAGCGTTTCTGGTTGGCGGAGCAGCAAGGCCATGCCGCGGGTTTCATTCAATTAGGATTGGGGCGACCGGACCCGATCCGGCAATTGCCGCAGCAGGTGGAGGTGGATCGTCTGTATGTGCAGGCGTGTCAGACCCGGCAGGGACTGGGGCCTGCCTTGCTAGGCGCGGCGCGGGAGGTGTTGCAGGCAGAGGGCTGGCAGGGATACTGGTTGACCGTCTGGCAGGGCAATCCGGATGCCATCCGCTTTTATCAGCGGGAACAGTTTCAGGCGGTGGGTGTGACCTGGTTTGAACTGGAGCAGGAGCGCCATGAGAACCAGGTACTGGCGCAGGAGTGGTCAACCCCGCGCCAGTGACATCACCGCTCAGTGATGGTGGTGATGGCCTTCCGGGTCGTGCGCGTGGCCGTGCTCCAGCTCTTCCTGGCTGGCGTCACGTACGGCACCCACCGTGGCCGCAAAACGCAAGGTCTTGCCTGCCAGCGGGTGGTTGCCGTCCAGCGTGACCTTGCCATTGGCAATCTCTTTCACGGTGAACACCATGGATTCGCCGCTTTCGTCGTCGTCGGCCTCGAACATCATGCCTTCTTCGATGTCTTCCGGGAACAGATCGATGTCTTCGTGGCGAATCAGGCTGTCGTCGTATTCACCGAAAGCATATTCCGGCTCCATGGTGACATCCACCTTGTCGCCCACGGTCTTGCCATGCAGGGCTTCTTCCACTTGCGGGAAAATGCCGTCATAGCCACCGTGCAGGTAGACCATCGGCTCCTGGCTTTCGTCAATCAGCTCGCCGCTGTCGTCAAACATCTGATAATTCAGCGAAACCACGCTGTCTTTTTTGATTTGCATCGTCGTCCTTCCAGCCAGGCATCAAGCTGGCGCGGTGAAGTGTAAAAAGCCGGTGCCGCAAAGGCTGGCGGGTAGTATATCTGGCTACCACAAGCAGAGCAGGTGGGCCTGCCGTGCGGAACAGTCCAGTTGCTCATTCTACCGGAATTTGCAAGGCGGGTCTGTGCGGACGGCGTATAATGTCGGCCATGCACACACCGAATTTACCCATTGCAACCGATGCCCCGCTGACCTGGCTGGGGGGGCTGACCGCACGCGAATTCCTGCGGGATTACTGGCAGAAGCGGCCGTTGTATATTCCCAACGCCTTCCCGGGGTTCTCGGACCTGCTCACTCGCGAGCAATTGTTGACGTATGCCCGGCAGGAGGACGTGATCTCCCGGCTGGTGCAGCGTGGCGAAGGCGATGACTGGCAGCTGGAGCATGGCCCCTTCACTGCGAAGCAGCTGAACCGCCTGCCTGCCGAGGGCTGGGCATTACTGGTGCAGAACCTGAATCATTTGTTGCCGACCGCTGATGCGCTGCTGCAACACTTCTCCTTTGTGCCCTATGCCCGACTGGATGATCTGATGATCAGCTATGCGCCGGATGGGGGCGGGGTAGGGCCGCATTACGACTCTTATGATGTGTTCCTGTTGCAAGGCAGTGGCAGCAAGGAGTGGCAGATCAGCGTGGATGGTGACCGCAGCCTGATTCCGGATATTCCGCTGCGCATCCTGTCGAACTTTCAGGCCGAGCAGCGCTGGCTGTTGCAGCCGGGCGACATGTTGTACTTGCCCCCACACTGCGCCCATTACGGCATCCAGCGCGGGGCGGGAACCACCTACTCAATTGGTTTTCGCACCCCCAGCCATCAGGAGCTGGCCAGCCAGTTCCTGATGTTTCTGGCAGAAAAAGTGGATTTGCCTGGCATGTATGCCGACCCGGCTTTGGCCGCGCAGGCACAGCCTGGCCAGCTGGACCCGCTGATGTTGCAGCAATGCGCTTCGCTATTGCAGCAAGTGCGCTGGGGCGAGGCGGATGTGGCCGATTTTCTGTGCAGCTATTTGTCGGCACCCAAGCAGCATGTCTGGTTTGATGAGCCTGCCCGGCCCTTGTCAGAAGCCACATTCGCCAAGCGGGCGCAGGCGCAAGGGCTACAACTGGACCGGCGCAGCCTGTGCCTCTACCACAACGGGGCGGTGTGGCTGAATGGGGAGCCGGTGCCAGAGGCCTTGCAGCAGCACCCGCTGCTGCGTGTGCTGGCGGATCATCGCGCGCTCACGGCACAGCCGATGCCGGCCGCCGTGCTGGACTGGTTGTATGAGGGTTATTGTGTCGGATTTATTCACCTCGACTGAGCCTTTGCGGCAACTGATTGATTCGCGCCGGCAATTCGACGAAGCGCTGTTGCAATTTACTGCTGCAGCGCAGCAATCAATTCGCCTGTTTGATGCGGACTGGCAATACCCGTTTTATGAATCGCAGCAATGGCATGCCGCACTGGAAACGATGCTCAGGTCCGACCGGAAGCGACAGTTGCGTGTTGTACTGCGGGATGTGGACGCGGCCAGCCGCCGGGGTGAGCGTTTGAAGAGTTTGCAGCGGCAATACAGCAGCCAGGTGCAGATTCATCTGGCGATTGATGATGCGGCGCGTCAACAAGATACGCTTTTTTTGGCAGATCAGTTATACTGTGCGCGGCGCGCGGTAAGCGCGCAGCCCAGAGGCGTGGTGGTGGCGCAGGATCTGCCTGCCATTCGTCCTTGGCAGGACCGCTTTGAAGAGATATGGGCGCAATCTGTTGTGGCGATAACAGCAACAGTGTTGGGCCTGTAGCGAAGTTTTTGAAAAAACCTGTAGCGTTTTTTGGTCATCATGCTAGAATTCGCCGGTCGATCGGCACTGTTGCTGGTTTACCGCTATTGCTAACTAGGTGCGGTCGCTTCGTCCAATCCGTTTTGCTCGTAACTTAGACTAAGGGAACTCAAATGAAAGTATCCGCTCTGCTGGCCGCTCTGTTGGCACTGACCCTGGCTGCTTGCCCGAAGAAAGATGAAGCTTCTGCTTCCGCTGAAGCTTCCGCTCCGGTGGCCTCCGAAGCTGCTCCGATGGCTTCCGAAGCTCCGGCTTCCGCTCCGGCTGCTGCTTCCGAAGCTCCGGCTTCCGCTGCTCCGGCTTCCGGCGCTTCCAGCTAAGCTTCCAGCTGGCAAAAAAGCCGACCTGTACAGGTCGGCTTTTTTATTGCCGTTTTTCCTGACGCACCCGTCGGTGCGCCTGGATGAGGCTACAGACCCAGCTCGGTCCACAAGCTGTCGACGCGCGCTTTCACAGCAGCGTCCATCACAATGGTACGCCCCCACTCGCGGCTGGTTTCACCGGGCCACTTGTTGGTGGCATCCAGCCCCATCTTGCTGCCCAGGCCGGATACCGGGCTGGCAAAATCCAGATAATCAATCGGTGTTTGCTCCACCAGGGTGGTATCGCGGCTGGGATCCATGCGGGTGGTGATGGCCCAGATCACTTCTTTCCAGTCTCGTGTATCCACGTCTTCATCCACCACCACGATGAACTTGGTGTACATGAACTGGCGCAGAAAGCTCCAGATGCCAAACATCACCCGCTTGGCATGGCCGGGATACTGTTTGCGAATGGAGACGACGGCCATGCGGTAGGAGCAGCCTTCCGGTGGCAGGTAGAAGTCCACAATCTCCGGAAACTGCTTTTGCAGGATGGGCACAAACACTTCATTGAGTGCTACGCCCAGCACAGCCGGTTCATCCGGCGGTTTGCCGGTATAGGTGCTGTGGTAGATTGGGTCTGGCCGGCTGGTGATGCGGTCGATGGTGAAGACCGGGAAGCGATCTTGCTCATTATAGTAACCGGTATGGTCACCATACGGGCCTTCGATGGCGGTCTGATAGCCGCTGGGGTCATTGGCATCCGGGTAAATATGGCCTTCCAGCACGATTTCGGCGCGCGCGGGTACTTGCAGGGTGTTGCCCAAGCATGACGTCAACTCGGTTTTGCTGCCGCGTAGCAGCCCGGCAAACTGGTATTCCGACAGGCTGTCGGGTACCGGGGTGACTGCACCCAGGATGGTGGCCGGGTCGCAGCCCAGTACCACCGCGATCGGAAACGGCTGGCCGGGGTGGGCCAGTGCGTGCTCACGGAAATCCAGTGCACCGCCACGGTGCGCCAGCCAGCGCATGATCACCTGATTGCGGTTGAGTACCTGTTGCCGGTAAATGCCCAGGTTTTGCCGCTGTTTGTGTGGGCCACGGGTCACCACCAGCCCCCAGGTGATCAGCGGTGCAACATCACCAGGCCAGCAATGCTGAATGGGCAGCCGCGCCAGATCAACCTCGCCCCCCTCCCAAACTACCTCCTGACAAGGTGCCTTGCGTACCGTTTTCGGCTGCATATTGAGGATCTGCTTCAGGATGGGCCACTTGTCCCAGGCATCCTTCAAGCCTTTGGGCGGTTCCGGCTCCTTCAGATACGCCAGCAGCTTGCCAATATCGCGCAGTGCACTGACCTCATCTGCGCCCATGCCTAGTGCCACCCGGCGCGGCGTGCCAAACAGATTGGCCAGCACCGGCAGGCGAGGGCGGTTTGCCCCGGGCTGATAATCGGGCTGCTCAAACAGCAGCGCCGGGCCTTCTGCCCGCAGCACCCGGTCGGCAATCTCGGTCATTTCCAGATGCGGAGAGACCGGCGTCTGAATCCGACGCAGCTCGCCCATCTGCTCCAGTTGCTGCATGAAGTCACGTAAATCCTGATAACGCATCATGAATCCTTGAAGGTCAATGCAGTTCGCGCCAATCGCAGCCGGTTCGCTGCCGGGCCACGCCAATCCAGCCTGGTGTGCAGCCCAGCGCTGCGGCCAGTGCCTGCTGGGCCAGTTCGGGGCGGTTGTTTTCATTGCTGAGGTGCGCCGCCAGCAGGTGCTGCAGGCGGCTGCAGTCCAACTGTGTCAGCAACTCGGCGGCCTGCTGGTTGGCAAGGTGACCGAGCGGACCGCGGATGCGCTGCTGCAGCCGGGCCGGATAGCGGCCCCGCGCCAGCAGGTCTGGCTCGTAGTTGCACTCCAGTACCAGGGCATCCACGCCGGTCAGGCAGTGCACAACATGCGGGGTGAGGCTGCCGAGATCGGTCAGCACCCCTAGCCGGTGCTGGCCGTTATCAAAACGGTATTGCACCGGCTCCCGCGTGTCGTGTGGCACCCGTATCGGGCAGATTTCAAGATCACCGATCACCAGCGGGGTCGGGTCGTGACTGTCGAAGGGCATCAGCCGTGGCAGGCGGGCGAAAGGGGCTTGTGCCGAACTGAGGGTGCCGTGGCTGGTGAAAACCGGCAGGTTGAAGGCGCTCGCCAGCGCGGGCACACCGCCGATATGGTCACCATGCTCATGGGTGACCAGAATGGCGCTTAATTGCGCGGGCTCCAGCCCCAGGCGGTGCAGGCCGCGTTTGACCTCGCGCAGGGACAAGCCGCAATCCATCATCAGCAGGGTGCTACCGTGTTGGACCAGCAAGGCATTACCCTCGCTGCCACTGGCTAATGCGGCAAAGCGCATGAAAACTCCGGTTGCCAAACAACAACGGCGAACCCGCAGGTTCGCCGTTGCCGGTGTTGCGGAAAAGACAGGCTTATTTCAGCTGTTCATACAACAGGGTGGTGATCTTGGCGCCGATGGCGGTGCTTTCTGGCTGGCCATTCTTGTCCAGCACGCTCACCAGGGTGTTGTCACCACTGCCCTTGACCATCACGCGATACTGGATGATCTCGTTCTTCTTCTCCGGAGTATTGCTGCCAAACAGCCAGGAGAACCAGCCACCGCCACTGCTTTCCGGTTTGCGCTCGTCGCTGTAGCTGATGAAATAGGTACCTTCATTGCGGTTGCGGTCCACCACAGTAAAGCCGTTGCGGTCGAGCGCCAGCCCGACACGACGCCAGGCGCGGTCAAACGGTTCGTTCACCTGAACCAGGCCACCAGTATTGCCCTTGAGCAGCTTGGCGCGCTCCACCGTATTGGTCTTGTCCGCCAGTGCGCGCCGCGCCGTGTTCTCTTCAATGCCCAGGCGCAACATCATGCGCGTCAGCATTTCGGTTTCCAGCTCGGGCTCAACCGGACGGGGCTGCCAGACGGTCTTGTCCTTGGCCTCGTTGGCATAGGCTTCATACATGCCGCGATGGCTGATGTAGATCTCGGTCTTGCCGTCCGCGCGACGTTCCATCCGGGTGCGGAACTTGTCGCGCTCGTCAGTGGAGTACAGGCTGTCGAGCAGCTTGCCGAAGGTATTGCGGATGAAATCGTCCGGAATCAGTGCGCGGTTCTCGGCCCAGTCGGTTTCGATGATGCCGGTTTCCGGCTCGTCAATCTTGATGATGAAGCCCAGCTCTTGCCAGAAATCCTTCACCGGCAGCCACAATTGCTCCGGCGTAGCATCGACCACCAGCCAGCGGTCATTGCCAGCACGCTCCACCGTCACCTTGTTGACCTTGGGTAGCACGGTCGGTGAGGCGGTTTGCGGCTGTGCGGCAGCGCCTTCCGCGTAGGAGGAATAGGTGCTGCCCCGGTTGACGTTCGGCATGTTGTAACGATCGTCATAGGTCGGGCGGGTCAAGTCGGGCGGCACATCCAGGCCCGGTGCTTCACCGGCACTGCGGTAATCGAGTTTCTTGCCCTGGAACAGGTTGCTGCTGCAACCGGCCAGCAGCAGGCTGAGCAGGAGGCAGCTGGGGAGCAAACGGGTGGTGCGCATGCAGTTCTTTCCTGGTTGGGTCAAGGGCGACGGATCAGTTCACCGGCTTGTTGCAAGGCAGCCAGCAACACCGGACGGGCCGATTCGGACAGCGAAACCAGTGGCAGGCGGATACCGTCTGCCATCAGGCCCAATTGGGCCACCGCCCACTTGACCGGGATCGGATTGGCTTCAATAAACAGTTTGGTATGCAAACCAAACAGCGCATCGTTGATGCGGCGTGCGTCAGCAATACGACCTTCCGCTGCCGCCACACACAGCGCATGCATGGCACGCGGTGCCACGTTGGCAGTAACCGAGATCACGCCGTGGCCCCCCAGCAGCAGGAAGGCCAGCGAGGTGGCGTCGTCACCGGAGTACAGGGCAAAGCCTTGCGGCACCCGCATGATCAGGTCCACCGCACGGCCAATGTCACCGGTGGCGTCTTTCAGGCCAATGATATTCGGCAGCTGCGCCAGACGCACCACGGTATCGTTGTTGAGGTCGGCCACGGTACGGCCAGGCACGTTATACAGGATCAGCGGCAGCGGTACGGCTTCGACAATGGCCTTGAAGTGCTGGTACAGGCCTTCCTGCGTCGGCTTGTTGTAGTAGGGTACGACGGACAGGCAGGCGCTGGCTCCGGCTTCTTTGGCGCCACGGGTCAGGTTGATGGCTTCGTGGGTGGAGTTGGCCCCGGTGCCGGCGATGATGGGAATGCGGCCTGCCGCGTATTCCACCGCAAAGCGGATCAGCTCAAGGTGTTCATCGACCGTGATGGTGCAGGATTCGCCGGTGGTGCCAGCCACCACCAGGCCATCAGTACCTTCGGCCACATGGTAATCAATGAGGCGACGGAAGGCGGTGTAATCAATGGCACCGTCCGCGGTCATCGGGGTGACAATGGCAACTAGACTGCCGGTAAGCATGGCGCAGGTTCTTTCCACAAGGGTTCAGCTGGCAGCGAATCGCAGCCACAAAGCCCCTAGTGTAACCGATTCACTTTGTTCCGGAAAATAGGCTGTGCTGCCCGGCTGAAGGAGAAGGTCAAAGCTGTGCTAAAATCAGCCAATTTGACACGACCATTCAACCACTTGGCGAGTGCCGGGTGGTTTTGCGAGGATCACGAGATTGCTCAGTACCAATAACATCACCATGCAGTTCGGCGCCAAGCCCTTGTTCGAGAAAGTGACGGTCAAGTTTGGCGAGGGTAACCGCTATGGCCTGATCGGGGCCAATGGCTCCGGTAAATCCACCTTCATGAAGATTCTGGGTGGCGACCTGGAGCCCACTTCGGGCCATGTGATGCTGGATCCGGGTGAGCGCCTGGGCAAGCTGCGGCAGGACCAGTTTGCCTATGAAGACTGCCGGGTGCTGGACGTGGTGATGATGGGCAATGTCGAGCTGTGGGCGGTGCAGGAGGAAAAGAACGCCATCTACGCCAATCTGGATGCGACAGAAGACGACTACATGCGAGCCGCCGAGCTGGAAACCCGCTTTGGCGAGCTGGGTGGTTACGATGCGGAAGCCCGTGCCGGTGCGCTGCTGATCGGTGCAGGGATCGACGGTGGCCTGCATAACGGCCCGATGAGTGAAGTGGCCCCTGGCTTCAAGCTGCGGGTGTTGCTGGCACAGGCACTATTTTCGGACCCGGACGTGCTGCTGCTGGACGAGCCGACCAACAACCTGGACATCAACACCATTCGTTGGCTGGAGAGCGTGCTGAATGAGCGCGCCAGTACCATGGTGATCATCTCGCACGATCGCCACTTTCTGAATTCGGTCTGCACCCATATGGCTGACCTGGATTACGGCGAGATCCGTATTTATCCGGGCAACTACGACGATTACATGATCGCCAGCGCTGAAGCACGTGCACGCCTGGTGGCCGACAACGCCCGCAAGAAGGACCAGATTGCCGACCTGCAGGAATTTGTGGCCCGCTTCAAGGCCAACAAGTCCAAGGCCCGGCAAGCCACCTCGCGGCTGAAGCAAGTCGACAAGCTGAAGGAAACCATGGTGCAGGTGAAGCCTTCATCACGGGTCAGCCCCTATGTGCGCTTTGAGCTGGACGAGAAGAACAAGCTGCATCGTCAGGCTGTCGAGCTGGCCGGGGTGAGCAAGGCGTTTGACAAGCCCCTGTTCCGTTCGCTGGACCTGATCATCGAGGCGGGGCAGAAGATTGCGGTGATTGGCCCGAACGGTGCCGGTAAAACCACGCTGCTGCGTACCCTGGTGGGTGAAATGACGCCGGATGGCGGGCAGGTCAAATGGGCCGAAAAGGCGACGCTCGGCTATTTTGCCCAGGACCATGCCGCTGACTTTGATTCGGATGACAACCTGTTTGACTGGATGCAGCAATGGGGGCAGCAGGGTGATGATGATCAGGTGATCCGCGGCACGCTGGGGCGGCTGCTGTTCTCGGGCGAGGACATCAAAAAATCGGTGCGGGTACTGTCCGGGGGCGAGAAGTGCCGCATGCTGTTCGGCAAGCTGCTGCTGTTGCGCACCAATGTACTGATCATGGATGAGCCGACCAACCACCTCGACATGGAATCCATTGAAGCGCTGAACATGGCGCTGGAAATGTACAAGGGCACGCTGATTTTCGTTTCGCACGACCGTCAGTTCGTCAGCTCGCTGGCGACCCAGATTCTGGAACTGGATGGCAGCGGTGGCTTCCTGCACTATCTGGGTGGCTACGACGACTACCTGAGCAGTCGCGGGCTGGAGTAAGTCGCCATGCCCTGATTGTGGCAGTGCAATCAGAATCATCCTGCAGAGAGGGCCTAAGGCCCTCTTTTGCTTTTTGGGGTACGCACAGTGTGTACTGTGAATTTTTGAACATGTTGTTGATTTTAAAAGGTAATGATGAGTGGCGTTGCTGAAGGTGGCAGGAGTGGAGTAGCATGCAATTTACGTTTACGTAAACTGCAAAAATTTGTGCAACGCAAAATATTGAGCTACAGTTCGCGCAGCAACTGTACCAATGAACAGAGGTCAGCCAAGTACTGATCTCGTTGTTACACACCATCGACGCAATTTGAATATTGAGGAAGGGATCGTCATGAGACTGCAGGGCAAGGTATCCATCATTACGGGCGCAGCCAACGGCATTGGTCGGGCAACTGCCGTGAAGTTTGCTGCTGAAGGCGCCAAAGTGGTGGCTTGCGATCTGAATACGGCGGCACTGGCCACCCTGGTGGATGAAATCAAGGCTGCCGGTGGCGAGGCCATCAGTTTCCCGGTTGATGTGACCAACAAGGAGCAAATCGCTGCCATGGTGTCTGGCACGGTGTCCGCCTATGGCCGTATCGATACCCTGGTGAACAACGCCGGCATCGTGATGGATGCACGCCTGCAGAAGATGACCGAAGAGCAGTTTGACAAGGTGATCGACATCAACCTGAAAGGCGTCTACAACTGCACCAAGGCCGTGGTGGACCTGATGGTGGAGCAAGGTTCTGGCGTTATTCTGAATGCGTCTTCCATTGTCGGCCTGACGGGCAATTTCGGCCAGACCAACTATGCCGCAGCCAAGTTTGGCGTGATCGGCTTTACCAAAACCTGGATGCGTGAGCTGGGTCGCAAGGGAATCCGCGTGAATGCGGTCTGCCCGGGGTTCATCGATACCACCATCCTGAAAGACATGCCGGAGAAGGTGATTTCCGCCATGGAAGAGAAGGTGCCGATGGGGCGTTTGGGCAAGCCGGAAGAGATTGCCAATGTATACGCCTTCCTGGCCTCTGACGAAGCCAGTTATATGAATGGTGCAGTACTGGAAGTGACGGGTGGCGTGACGCTGTAATCACGCTTTGCTCACCCTGAAGTGCTCGTTCAGCATGCCCTTTGGGTATGCTGGACGAGCGAAATGAAAAACGCGTCAGGAATGACGCGTTTTTCATTTGCACTTACTTCATGCTGTGGTAACGTCAATAGAGCAGGGGGTCGGATGGACAACCCTGCCCACGCAGGCAGAAAACACAGAACATAGCTAAAAGTGAGGGGTCGCATGCTCAAGAATATGCGGATAGCCACCCGGCTGATGCTGGGCTTTGGTGTGGTATCTTTGATGTTGCTGATCGTGCTGGCAATGGGGGTGGGAAGCCTGTCCAACCTCAAGGGAGGGCTGGCGGAGGCCAGTCAGGCCAGCAAGCGTGCCAAACTGGCCAGTGATTTGAATTCGTCCTTGCTACGCGTGGCGGTGGCTACCCGGACTGCTGTAGGGGACATGAGTGAGACGGCGATTGTCGGGAATCTGGCTCGCCTGCAAGAGGCGCGTACCGAACTGGACAAGGCTGAGGCCGAGTACCTGAAGCTGGATGCCGCCCTGCAATCTGATGAAGAGAAAAAACTCTTTGCAGATATTCGCAAGGACAAGGCGGCGATGTCCCCCTTGATCCTCAAGGTAGGGGATCTGGTGAAGAGTTATCTTCACGGGGTGGCGGCAGAAACCTATGAGAAGGAAATCTCCCCCCTCTCCAAAAATGCACAGGCTTCCCTGGCCAAACTGACGGCTTTGCAGAACAAGCAGATTGCCACCGCAGATGAGCATGCTTCCAGCACCTACAACGCGGCCTTGACCGGCTTGCTACTGGTGAGCGTACTGGCGATTGCCGTGAGCGTAGGTCTCGGATTCTGGGTGACGCGCAGCGTGACCGGCCCGCTGCAACTGGCGGTTAATACCACCCGCCGAGTGGCTGATGGTGATCTGACGGTGCGCATCGGTCAGGTCGGTAATGATGAGACCGGCCAACTGCTGAAAGCCTTGCAGCATATGGTGGAACGCCTGTCTGGTGCGGTCGGTTCCGTACGGGGGGGGACCGAGCAGGTGAAATCGGCGGCGGAAGACTTGTCTCTGTCAGCACGGGACCTGCTGGGTAGTGTGCATCGTCAGTCGGAAGCGGCCACTGCAACGGCCAGTGCCATCGAACAAGTGACGGTCAGCATCTCCAGCGTGGCCGACGCCGCCAATGAGCTGCGTAATTTGTCGGGTCAGAGTCTGGAAGCGACCCACCGGGGGAGCGACAAGCTGGCGCACCTGGTGAACCAGATGAACAGCGTGCAGAATGCAGTGCGCGAAATTGCCTCGTCGGTGCAGGCGTTTGTAGGCAGCACCCAGAGCATTACCAGCATGACCAAGCAAGTGCGGGATATTGCTGATCAGACCAATCTGCTGGCACTGAATGCTGCCATTGAGGCTGCCCGTGCGGGGGAACAAGGGCGTGGTTTTGCCGTGGTGGCCGATGAGGTGCGCAAGCTGGCAGAAAAATCCTCCCAGTCCGCGGTCAAGATTGACGAGATCACGCAAAGCCTCTCCTCCCAGTCCGCCGCGGTGGTGCAGGTGATCGAACGCGGCAAGGTATCGCTGGCGGCCAGCGAGCAGGCCGTGACCAGTGTCTCCGAGGCCTTGGAAGAGTCCCGCTCTGCTGTGGAACAAGCCAACCGTGGGGTAGATGATATCGCCAACTCGGTACGCGAGCAGAAAGTAGCGTCCAGCGAAATTGCTCGCAATATGGAGCAGGTGACGCAGATGGCGGACCAAAGCTCTGCCACGGTGGATGCGGCAGCAGAGAAGGCCCAGCAAATGGAGCAAGCCGCCTTGCAGATGGCCGCTTCGGTGCAGACCTTCAAGCTCTAAGCGTTTATCGATGTCAAAAAAGGCAGCCATCAGGCTGCCTTTTTTCATGGGCTTGTCTGTCTGCCCTAGCCGTGGCGCAGTGTTACAGCCGTAACAGCGTATCCACCAGAATGGCAGCCGCCAGATCAGGTCGCTGCAGGCAACAAATCAGTGTGCTGGGTAAAATACCCCATAGCGAGCCATGGCCCCACTGTGGCCTCAGCGCTTTTCCTGCCAGCTCGACTATGACCCGCGGTCAAAAGCCTGCGTCCTGCCAGTATTTCTCCAATCGCTTGACCGAGACCGGGTAGGGGGTGCGTAGCTCCTGGGCAAACAGCGAAATGTGCAGCTCCTCCAGCATCCAGCGGAAGTCGTCCAGCTTGGGCTCGTGCCGCTTCAACTGCTGATTAAGGCTGGCGCGCGCCTGGTAGCGCTGCCACAGAACATGAAGCGCTTGCGCATGCCGCTGGTCACGGTCGCGTGCGGTCGGGTATTTCTCCAGCCGCAGCTGCATGCCCTTCAGATAGCGTGGCAGGTGTGCCAGCTGCGGCCACGGCGTCTGCTGCAGGAAGTCCGGGAAGACCAGCTGTTGCAACTGGGCCTTGAGCGTGGCTGCGAGTGGCCGGGTTTGTGCATCTGGCTTCTCCAGCTTGTGCAGCAGCGGTTGCCACAGTGCAGCGATTTCGCCCAGAGTCTTCAGCAGCCCCTGAGTCACGGCGGGCAAGCGGGTACGGGCGCGGGCGCGCTGCTCATCAAAGGCCTTGCTGCTGCGTGGCAGTGCATCCTCACCAATAAAGGCGCGGTCGGCTACCGCCGTCATGAAGTCCTCCAGCAGCACATCACTATTACCCAAGGTGCGCAGCTGCATGGCAAGTTGTGTCCAGTTGGGCAGGCTTTTCTGCCATTGCTTGAGATGGTCCTTCAGCACCAATCGCAGCAGGCGGCGTACCCCGGCACGGTGGGCCTCATGGGCCTCCTCGGTGGTGTCCAGCAGCATCACCGCGACCGAGTCATCCATGTCGACCAGCGCCGGGTAGCCAGTAAGGCTGGCGCCATTGCGGGTGAAGTGCAGCGACTCGGGCAGGTCGCCGCAGGTCCATTCGGTCAGTCCGCTCTGCTCCAGTGGCGCGGCGGCTGACTGGCGGAAGGTCAGCTGGGCGGCTCCGCCCAGCTCGCGTTGCAGCGCCAGCAGGTCCCGCCCACTGGCCAGTTCTTGCAAGGCTTCATCCACCACCCGGTAATTCATCTGCAAGTGCGGTGGCAGCTCTGCAAGCGGCCAGTCTTCAACCCGCAGCGGCTGCTGGGTTTTCAATTGCAGCAGGCGGACCAGCTCCGGCAGCAAGGGTTGGCCGGGACGCAGCTTCTCCAGCAGTTCCGTAACGGTGTCCGGCACCGGCACGCACAGGCGGCGCACCGGTTTGGGCAGCGCTTTGACCAGCCAGCCGACTTTCTCGCGCAACATGCCGGGGACCAGCGCATCAAAATCCAGCGGCTGCAGGGTATTGAGCAGCGCCAATGGCACCGTCACGCTGACCCCATCCAGCGGGTGCCCCGGCTCAAAGCGGTAGCTGAGCGGCAGGGTATGGCCTTTGACCGTCATCTGGTCCGGAAACAGGGCTTCGGTAACATGGGTGGCATCCCGTTGCATCAGCTGTTCCTTGCTAAGGAACAGCAGGCGAGGCTGCTTTTGCTCGGCTTCCTTGCGCCAGTGCTCAAAACTGGCACCACTGCAAATGTCGGGCGGCAGCAAGGCATCAAAGAACGCCACCATGCGGTCGGCGTTCACCAGCACGTCTTGCCGACGACTGCGGTGCTCCAGCTCCTCCACTTCCGCAATCAGCTGCTGATTGTGGCGGAAGAAGGGGGCTTTGCTGTCGTAATCAAAATGCACCAGCGCTTCGCGGATGAACAACTCGCGGGCTTCGCCGGGGTTGATCTGGCTGTAGCTCACCCGGCGGCGTGGCACCAGCGTCAACCCGAACAAGGTGACTTTCTCGAAGGCAATCACCTGCTTGCTGCTGCGATCCCAGCGGGGGTCGAAATAGTGGGACTTCACCAGATGGCGCGCTACCTGCTCCACCCATTCCGGCTCAATCCGCGCTACGCAGCGGGCATACAGTTTGCCGGTATCGGTCAGCTCCGCTGCCAGTAGCCATTTCGGGCGGCTTTTCTTCAGCCCGGAACCCGGCGACACCCAAAAGCGGCTACCGCGTGCGCCCAGATAGTCGCCCTGTTCGGTGAGGAAGCCGGTATTGCCCAGCAGGCCACACAGCAGTGCTTTATGGATTTGCTCAAAGGTGGCTGGCGTATCATTGCTGCGCAGGCCAATCTCGGCGGCAATCGAGGCGAGTTGTCCATGCAGCTCACGCCATTCGCGCAGACGCAAGTGGGAGAGGAAATGATCGTGGCAACGCTGCACCAGCTTGCGGTTGGATTCTTTGTGTTTCAGCGCATCGGCAAACCAGTCCCACAGCTTCAGGTAGCTGAGAAAATCGGATTTGTCATCGGCAAACACCGCATGCTTTTGCGTGGCTGCCTCGCGAGCCTCTACCGGGCGCTCGCGCGGGTCCTGCATCGACAGACCGGTGGCGATGATCAGCATTTCCTGCAGGCAATGCTGGGCCTCCCCGGCCAGCAGTAGTCGGCCAATCTTCGGGTCCAGTGGCAGTTTGGCCAGCCGTTCACCCAGCCGGGTCAGCTGGCGTTGCTCGTCCACCGCACCTAGCTCGTGCAGCAACTGGTAACCATCATGGATGGCGCGCGAGGTGGGGGCTTCCAGAAAGGGGAAGTCTTCCACCGCGCCCAGTCGCAAGGCGGTCATGCGCAGGATGACACTGGCGAGGCTGGAGCGCAGGATTTCCGGGTCGGTAAACGCGGGGCGCTGCTGAAAGTCGGTCTCACTGTACAGACGGATACACACCCCGGCACTGACCCGACCGCAGCGACCGGCCCGCTGCCGTGCTGCAGCCTGGCTGATCGGCTCGATCAGCAGCTGGGTGACCTTGGCGCGCGTGCTGTAGCGGTTGATGCGGGCCAGCCCGGTGTCCACCACATAGCGGATGCCCGGCACGGTGAGCGAGGTCTCCGCCACATTGGTGGCCAGCACGATGCGGCGCCCACCATGCGGAGCAAACACCTTTTGCTGGTCCTCGTGCGACAGGCGGGCAAACAGCGGCAGGATTTCCGTACCGGCACGATGATGCTTGCGCAGCGCTTCGGCGGTGTCGCGAATTTCCCGTTCACCAGGCAGGAACACCAGAATGTCGCCCGGTCCCAGGCGGGACAGTTCGTCACAGGCCTCGACGATGGATTGCTCCATATCGGTTTCACGGTCGTCCTCATCTTCGCTGAGTAGCGGACGGTAGCGCATCTCGACCGGGTAGGTGCGCCCGGAGACTTCGATCACCGGGGCGCCGCCAAAATGCCTGGAGAAGCGATCGGCGTCGATGGTGGCTGAGGTGATGATGACCTTGAGGTCGGGGCGGCGTGGCAACAGCTGCTTCAGGTAACCGAGCAGGAAGTCGATGTTCAGGCTGCGCTCGTGCGCCTCATCAATGATCAGCGTGTCGTAGCCCAGCAGCTGGCGATCGCCCTGAGTTTCCGCCAGCAAAATGCCATCGGTCATCAGTTTGATACGGCTATCAGGCGAGACGTGGTCGGCAAAGCGGACCTGATAGCCCACCAGCTGGCCGAGCGGGGATTTCAGCTCCTGCGCGATGCGCGAGGCCACCGAGCGGGCGGCCAGCCGACGTGGCTGGGTGTGGCCGATCAGGCCATCCACCCCCCGCCCCAGCGCCAGACACAATTTGGGGAGCTGGGTGGTTTTGCCGGAGCCGGTTTCCCCGCAGACGATCACCACCTGATGCTGTTGCAGCGCGGCGGCAATGTCGTCCAGCTTGTCATGAAAGGGGAGGTCGTTGGCGAAGTGAACCGTGGGTGTGCTGGCCAGACGGGCCTGACGCTGCCGGACAGAGCGTTCGATGGCCTGCTGCACGTCGCTGAGCAGCTTGTCATGCGGCTGGTTTTTGCGCTGGCGTTCAGTCAGCTGGTGCAGCTTTTTGCCCAGACTGTCGCGGTCCTTGGCCAGGCATTCGGCAAGTTGGGCGCGCAAGGCGCGCAGGTCGGTCTGGGCGGCGGTCATGGCAAAAGAGCGTGTGTCATCGGGAGCGGGGCATTTTAGCACGACCACTGCGTCTGAGGTGGCCTCGGGCGTTTCACAATCTGGCGTGCAGTGTTGCAGGAAGTGCAATGACGTATTGCTGGGTTTTAGCTGTAAAGCACTGATCATAAAGCGTATTCTCGCGGCCAGTCTTTGCCGTCTCTTCCCCGGTAAACCCGCTTGCTGCGAGGTATGTGTGATGCGCTGTCAACGTTTGCTGTGCCTGCTGCTGTTGCTACCGTATGCGCTGATGGTACAGGCGCGCCCATTGGTGATCGGGGTAACCTCATGGGTGGGGACTGCGCCGATCAATGTGGCAGATGCCAAAGGCTACTGGCGCGAGCAGGGGCTGGATGTCCGGATTGTGAAGTTTGAGGAGTACAAAGCGTTGTTTGCAGCCTATCAGGCGCGCAAGATCGATTTGATGTATGACATGACCGGCACCTGGGTAGACCTCTACCAGCAGGGCGTACCGCTGATCATCCTGGGTGAGATGGACTGGTCCAATGGTGGCGACAAGCTGATCGCCAAGAACAGCCTCACCGACATGCAGAAGCTGAAGGGTCAGGCCATCGGTGTATACCTTAATCGCACCCCGGTATTGCTGTTACTGGACCGCTATCTGCGGCAGTATCGGCTGCAGTTGGGCGACGTCAAGGTAGTGGAGCTGGAAGCTGAGCCCTTGACCCAGGCATTCATCCACAACAAGTTTCCGATGATCCTGCATTACGATCCTCCCGCGCTGGATGCCCGGCGTAAGGGGGATGGCCGGGTGGTGGCAGACAGCAGCCAGTTCCCCGGCATCATCCCGGAAGGGGTGGTGATCCATCCGGAGAGTTTGCGGGCCTTGCCGGAAGGTGAGCTGGTCAAATTCTTTGTCGGCTGGATACGCGCGGTGCAGTGGATCAAGGGCGGGTCCAGCTGGCAGGAGTTTCAGACCATCCTCAACCAGCGCACCTTCGCCGGTGAGAAGCCTTATGCCTCGTTTGATCTATTGGGCATGCTCAATGCAGTGCGGTTTCATAGCCGGAGCGAAATGCAGCGACGCAATGAAGAAGGTGGCGGCATGCAGGGCTATCTGGATGAGGTGCGGCAGTTCCTGCTGCAGAACAAGCGTCTGAAGCGTGATTTTGACAGCAGCACACTGGTTGATACCTCCGCCTTGTTGCAAGCCATCCGGCTGACGGCGGAAGGGGGCTAGCCCACAGCCCTTTGCATTCATGTAGAACAAACGTACAATAACGGCAAGTGCTACAACGCCGTGTATTGCCGTGACCCGCAAGATCATTCACATCGACTGCGACTGCTTTTACGCCTCCGTAGAGATGCGGGATAACCCGGCTTTGCGTGAGGTGCCACTGGCGATTGGTGGTGCGGCAGACCGACGTGGCGTGATCGCCACGTGCAACTACGTGGCGCGCAAGTATGGGGTGCGCTCGGCCATGTCCACCTTCCGGGCGCAGCAACTGTGCCCGACGCTGGTGTTGCTACCTGCAGATTTTGCCCGCTACCGCGAGGCTTCCCAGCACATTCGTCGCATTTTTGCCGACTTTACCAGCATGATTGAGCCCTTGTCGCTGGATGAGGCTTATCTGGATGTCACCGGTTTGCCGCACTGCCAGGGCAGTGCCACCCGCATGGCCGAAGCGATCCGGGCGCGGATTGAGGCCGAGGTCGGCATTACGGCATCGGCGGGTATTGCCCCGAACAAGCTGCTGGCCAAGATTGCCAGCGACTGGAACAAGCCCAATGGCCAATTCCTGATCCGCCCCGAGGATGTGGAGGCTTTCATGCTGGCCCTGCCTGCTGCCCGCCTGTGGGGAGTGGGCAAGGTGACGGCGGAGAAACTCAAGCGACTGGGGGTGGAAAGCTGTGCCGATCTGCAGCGCTGGCCGCTCTCGCGGCTGGTGCAGGAGTTTGGCCGCTTCGGTGAACAACTCTACGAGCAGTGCCGGGGGCTGGACCATCGGGTGGTGGCGCCGGATGAGCGGCGCAAGTCACTGTCGGTGGAAAACACCTATGCGCAGGATCTGCCAGATCTGGCGGCCTGTCTGGCGGAGTTGCCGGAGCTGTATGAGGACTGGCAGCGACGCATGTCGCGCGCAGAGGGCTATGTGCCACACAAGGCCTTCGTCAAGATCAAGTACGCCGATTTCAGCCAGACCACCATGGAGTGCCTCAGCTTTGCGCCCACGCTGGATACCTTTTCCCGCCTGTTGCACGAGGCCTTTCCGCGTGGGCAGCAGGCAGTGCGCCTGTTGGGTGTTGGCGTGCGCTTTCACGATGAGCCGGATGCGCCGCTGCAGATGAGCTTGTGGTAACGCTCTGGCCTTTGCTACCCTGTTGTCATGAAAAACACGCAACTTGTTTGTGGGCTGTTCGCCAGCCTGCTGCTGCACTCGGCACAGGCCGAGGTACGCGACTTCAGTGCCGAGATGCCAGGACAGGGGGTGACTCCCCCGCGCGTGGTCATGCTGGCTTTGTGGCGTGGCTTGGCAACAGATGACCGTCAAAGTGTGCAGCATTGCTTGCAGGATGACCGGCAACCCAGCCGGGCGCGAATGCGCTATTTCCGGTTCTTCCCGGTGCGCCTGAACGCGGATGCCGTGCCCGACTATATTGTGCTGCCAGCCACCAGCCCCTACTGCAGCGGGCTGTATGGCGCGCATATTGCGGGGGTGTGGGCGGTGCTGGGCGGCAAATCACCCCGGCTAGTGTATCAGGACCGGGTGGACAGTCTGCGACTGTTGCCGGCGGTAGGGGGATGGCGGGTACTGCAGCAGGAGAACTTCTCGGCCGCGGGGGCTGAGGTGTTTCGCACGGAGTGGCGATATCGACAATCTCGATATCAGCCGTGGCGCTGCCTGATCATTGACCACGCCCAGAGGCGACAACAGCAGGTGGCGTGCAGCACGCCCTAGCTTATTGCCAACTGAGGCGGTAGACCGATGGCCAGCCCGCTCGTTCGGGCAAGGGAGGGAGCGCGTCAGCAGGCATGCTGGCAAGCAGTGCGGTGCGCATCGCGGCCGTCAGCAAGATCTCTCCCGACCCTGCGACATCCTCGCCCAGCTTGCAGGCTGCGTTCACTTCCTCTCCAAAGACATCGTGCTGGCCGATGCGCAAGACCTGGCCATAGCCCAGCCCCAGGCACAGGTCGATGCGTTGCTCCGGTGGGCGACCCGCATTGTGGTGGCGACTGGCATGCTGCATGGCCTGTGCGCAGCAGGCTGCTTGGACAGGGTTGTCGAACAGCAGTAGCAGGCTGTCGCCCTCTTCCTTGAGAAAACGGCCTTGGTGGGCATGGACCAGTGGCAGGAATAGCTGGCGGGATTCGAGAATCAGCTGCAGGAAATGCACGATGCCAAAATCAGCCACGCCCCGTGAAAACCCAGCCAGATCGGTATACAGGATGGCCTGTGTGCAACCAAACTCCGCCCAGATCTGTTGCTCGATGGCAGGCTGCCGCTCAGGATGAGCCAGACGGTCGGCCAGCAGTTGGTGCAGTCGGGTATAGGGCATGGCAGGGGCCAGTTAGCGGATGTCAGGAATGGTGCTACAGGCGGTGGACACCTGCAAGCAGGACGCGGGTCGTATTCCTGCAACAGCCCATGTGGGGCAGGGGGCGAATCTGAAGCCCGCATCTTGCGGTGGGCCATTCTTTTGTCATAATCACCCCATCTGTAACGGGGGCATGACATGCGAACCTGGATGAGTGGGCTGCTGGCTTTATTGTTGGCACAGGGTGCGGTGACCGTGCTGTTGCTGGCTGGTCTGCCCGACCCTGGCGAAGCCTGGCTCATGGCGCGCAACATGGCGTTCGGACTATTTGTACTGGGCGGGGTACTGTGCGTGATGACCGAGTCAACACGCAGCGCTGATGCGCTCGCCGGCCGGGGCGACCTTCCAGTACGGCGTCTACTGCGGCATGTGCCACTGACCTTTGATGTTCAGACCGCTCTGCGCCTGATGGCTGCCGCGCTGCTCTGGCTGGTCATCCTCAATGCCTTGCGACTTGGTGAGTAAGGCTTTAATCCGCTTGTACATCGTCAAACAGGGCCAGGGTGCCGATGATGATGGCTTCAGCCTCAACGCTACCCACATTGGCGATGTCATGCGGCTTGTGGGCATCGAAATGCAGGGAATCCCCCGCCTGCAGCAAGTAGGTTTGACCGGCGACCGAATATTGCAGGCTGCCAGACAGCACATACACAAACTCATCCCCATCATGTGACACCGTTTCCGAGCGGTAGCCCGCCGGGTAGTGCAGCCGGGTGGCATTCAGCGCACTGCCGGGAAAGGTGGACGACAAGCGTTCATAGCGCTGGGCCGAATTGCCGACCGAGTAGACCTGGCGTTGACCCTCATGCGAGTCGGGCTCTGTCTGGGTGGGCTGGTCCAGCAGGCTGCGCAGCGGCATGCCCAGACTCTTTGCAACGTTGACCAGCGAGGACAGCGAGATGCCGGTCAGATTGCGCTCCACCTGCGACAGGAAGCCTACGGAGAGCCCCGACTCATCAGCGACGGTCTGCAGGGTTTTCTTGATCTCGCGCCGCCGGCGGCGAATGCGTAGACCTATTTGGGCAAGGTTCATGGGCGGGTCCTGGCGATGTTCAGTGTGGCTCGGGCAAGGTGTTCAAAAGGACAGGTTACACCGATTTTATTCTGGTGAAGCATATGCCCTGCAAACCTAGATATTGCCTGAATATTGTGTGCACATTTTAGCAGATTATGGCAAGTAGCCATTGATATTACTTAAGGTTTTCTTTAACTTTTAGTGTGGCAAAAATATCCGTTTGACTAAAATTTAAGTTTGCCGTAAATTGCTGCCAGTCCGTTGGAATGTAAGTGTCATTAATTCCACAGTGCGCGGTAACACAAACCCGTGTGCTGTCAGAGGAGTGGCAACATGGGTCAGCTGGAGCGTCCTGCCGGGTTACACCGGTTCCGTAACAACGACAAGGCGATTGCCATCGGCAATACCTTCTGGGAAGAAACCGCTCGCAACGGTCTGTCCGGCATCGTGGCCAATCTGGCCGAAGGGGGCTACCTGCAAACGCAGGAAGGCCACCGTTTTCTGAATTTCAGCTGCTGTTCCTATCTCGACTTTGATACCCACCCGGGCATCATTCAGGGCGCCATCCGTGCGCTGGAAAAGTACGGGGTGATGGATCACTGCATCTCACGCATCCGCATCCAGATCCCAGCGCTGCTGGAGCTGGAGAACCGGCTCTCCAGCCTGTTTCGCGCCAATGTCATTACCGCCATCTCGGCCAGTGCCGCGACCGCTGGGGTATTGCCGCTGCTGGCCTCCGGCCACTTCTCCGGCAACCGCAAGCCGGTGATGGTGTTCGACAAGAACGCCCACTTCTCGATGAACCTGTACAAGCCAGTGTGCGGTGACGAAACCGAGGTGCTGACCTCGCCGCATAACGACATGAACTATCTGGAAGATGTTTGCCGCAAGTATGAGCACGTGGCCTATGTCTGCGATGGTACCTACAGCATGGGTGGACATGCGCCGGTGGAAGACCTGCTGATGCTGCAGGACAAGTACGGCATGTTCATCTACTTCGATGATTCGCATTCGCTGTCCATCATGGGCGAAAAGGGCGAAGGCTATATCCGCTCCAGCATCCCGGGTGACCTCAATGAATTGACCATCATCGTGGCGACGCTGAACAAGGCCTATGGCAGCAGCGGTGGCTGCATCATGTTTGGCCCCAAAGGGCGGGATGTGGCTTTGCTGCTGGAGCGTTTTGGCGGGCCACTGGCTTGGTCGCAACCGATGAATGTGGCGGCCATTGGTGCCTCGCTGGCGGCGGCTGACATTCACGACAGCCCGGAGCTGAAACGCCGGCAAGACAAGCTGAAGCGGCACATTGATCTGTTTGACGCGCGCGTGGCGTCGGAGCAGCAGGGTAATGGCTTCCCGATCAAGCTGGTCAGCGCCAGCAACGACAAGGTGATGGCAGCGGGCCAGCACCTGTATGAGAACGGTTTCTACGTCTCCCCAGTGTTTTTCCCCATCGTGCCGCGTGACCAGGCGGGCCTGCGGGTGATGCTGCGGGCGGGGGTGGAAGAGTCGGAAATTTTGCGCTTGAGCCAGCTGCTGCTGGATTTTGGCTTGAACTGAGTGATTTTGCAGTGTCCTGAAAATCAATATCCTGGATTGGGGGCGTTATGAAATACCAGAATGACGAGCACGTACGCAAGGCCATTGTGGATGTCAGCAAGGAAGACATCGTTTTGGACAACGGCGCATTTTATCCGGCAGAAGCACTGACCCAGCGCCTGGCACAGCTGGTGGAAAAAGGTCGCGGCTTTGCGGTGGTATGCGGTGCACGCGCGCTGCTGGAGCGTCATGGCATGAGCCTGGAGGAGAACAAGGGTGCGGTGTTTGCCCTGTATGAGACCCTGTTCCGCAAGGCCATGTCCTGTATTGACCTCGACCGCTACAACATCACCCATCGTCCGATCGACCTGAACTATATGGATGTGGATGGTTATGGAGTGAACAAGCAGTTCTCGCACGATGGCAAGGTGGCGGGGCGTGAGTATGTCACCACCAAGTGCATCCACTTTGATACCGCGACCCCCTTTGTGGCCAACGTCTACGGGCCGAACCGCAATATTGCGGGTGGCTATCCGGTGGTCACCGAGATTCAGCAATACTGTGCAGACAAAGGCATTCCGGCCCGCGAGATCGTCACCAACATCCCGCAGAACTACAACATGGCCATCAAGCCGGAACACTACGCCGAGTTGCTCAATGACTATTCCTTCTGCCTGAAGATGGATTTCGAGCGGGACATGGTCATGGTCATGCTCTCCAACGAGATCGAGTTTGGTGTTGCGCATGGCGCGACCGACCCGATGCCCAAGGTGCCAGGTGTGGAGTCCTATCGTCCCATCCGTCACTACGAGTACCAGTATTCCGAAGAATCCCATTACGACGAGTGGCTGGCGTACTACAGCCTGCCTTTGTCCAATGTGACTGACTATGACGGCTCGGTACCGCTCGGCATTGACTACTACAAGACCGGTGGTCAGGTTCGCCACGTCGTTGAATACACCAACTAACTGATCCTGCTGTTGTCATCCAGCGCCTTGCCGGGAAAACCTCGGCAAGGACGGGAGCCTGCATTCCTCAGGAGGGTGTGTGACCTATCTGAAGCACGAGTTTTCACCCGAGCTCCGGGCGGCGGTGATGCCCTTGCAACAGTCCAGCAACTGGCGGGGGCTGCTGGGCGTGCTGACCGATTACAGCCTGGTCGTGGCAGCGGTGCTGCTGAGCCTGTGGTCGCCGTGGTGCTATCCCTTTTCGGTATTGCTGATTGGCTCCCGGCAGCGGGCACTGGGTGCGCTGCTGCACGACGCAGTGCACTACTCGCTTGCGCGAAACCGGCGATGGAATCGGTTCCTGGGGGCATGGCCGGCCGGTTTTGCGATTTTTATTGATTTTGACTACTACCGTGAGATTCATGTGCCGCAGCATCACGCCTTCCTGGGTGATCCGAAACGTGACCCGGATCGGCAGGAGTATGTCGATACCGGGCTGCTGCAGGTCAAAGACCGGCTGGATTTCCTGCTGCGCTTCGTACTCAAGCAAGGCTTGCTGCTGGGCGTGCCGGAGTATGTGAAATATCTGGTAACGGCGCGTATCTACACCATGCTGATGACGCCGCGCCTCTGTGTCGGTTTGCTGGTGACCCAGGGGTTACTGTTTGCCGGAATGTGGTGGTTGGCCGGACCTTGGGGCTATCTCCTGTTCTGGGTGCTGCCCTTCATCACGATTTCGCAATTACTGGGCTGGTTCAACCTGCTGTCCGAACACTACCGTCTGTTCGAGCGTGGCCAGACCGTGCTGGAGGTGACTCGCAACCGTTTTCCCAGCTGGTGGGAGCACCTGTTTTATGGCCTGCATGGTGAGAACTACCACCTGACGCATCATCTGTTTGCCGGTGTGCCGTACTGGAACCTGGGCAAGGTGCATCGCATCCTGCTGGCAGACCCGGCATACCGTGCGGCCAACCAGCATCGGGGCGGGATGTTCTCGGCTCCAGCCGGCAGGACGTCCGTACTCGCGGAATTGCTGGAGGACATCCGGCTTTATCCCTCCACTCACCCCCTGAGCGCCGAAGGGCACAGACCATGAATTTTTCCACTTTCAACCAGCCCTGGATCCAGACGCTGACAGCGAACAAGTCACAAGTGCTGGCTTCGGGTGGGGTTGCAAAGGCCCGCGCGTTTCTGGACCGCTATCAGGGCGATGCCTGGCAACTGCTGCCTTTGCAGCTTGTGATGCCGGAGTCGGACTATCAGGTGCTGAGCGAGGCCGCCAAAGCCTTGCTGTCTGCACAGACCCGTTTGCTGCGGCACATGATGGCGACCGAAGGTCGGAGCGGCATCATGCATCGTTTCCAGATCAGTGAAGAGATGGCCGCGCTGATGAATTGGGATGAGCTGGTGAAGGCCGAACATCTGGTGTCCCGCTTCGACATCCTGCCGCATGCGGATGGCTATGTGTTCTGTGAAATGAATGTGGACCCTTCGGTGGGCGGCGCTGAGTTGTTCGAGTGTGGGCAGATGGCGCTGGAAGCGCTGGGGCTGGATGCGATGAACAGTCAGGTCTCGCCTTGCCTGTCTCGCGCCAGGCTGGTGCAGCACTGGGTGCAGCAGCGGCAGCTGACACGGGTGGTGGTGTTCGGCCTGCAGATGTACGACGGTGATGACTTCCCGTCCTTTGATCTGGAGCAGGAACAGTTTTCAGCCCTGCTGCCGGGCGTGCAGGTAGATGTGGTCGATGAATACACGTTTCCGGACGAGCTGTTGCAGCCCGGCGCAGGCAAGCATGTGCTGATCTACCGCATTGGGGTGTATGAAGACATGACCCCATTTTGCCGCCAGCAGTTTGCACGCATGCTGGCCAGCGGTGCCACCATCATCAATGCGATGGAATCCGAAATCCGCATGGATAAATCGTGGTTTTCCCTGTTCCACCAACCCAGATGGCACACCTTGTTGAGCCCGGCAGAACAGTCCGCCATCCGCCGCTTTGTACCCTATACCTTCGCCCTGACGGAAAGCAAGCTGCACGCGGTGGTGGATGAACGTGCGCATTATGTGTTCAAGCTGAACCAGTCCTACGGTGGGGCTGGCGTGTTGATGGGCGATGAACATTCTGCAGAGGATTTACTAACCCGGCTGCAGGCTGTGCCGTTGGCGCAATGGACGGTGCAGCAGCGGGTGCAGGTGAGCAGCCTGACCATGCCGGCAGATGAGGCTTTCGAGTCCGTGCCGCACCAGTTGGTGCTGGGGCTGTTCATGATGGATACCCAGCCGGGTGGCTTGTGGGTTCGTGCCAGCCGCCACAGCCAGATTGTCAACGTCTCGCAGGGTTCGGCCAGGGTGGGCTGGGCGGTACCGATGACCGTCGAGGAGCGGGATCGCCAGCTGGCCACGCTGGCTGGTTTGCCCAGCGAGGCAGCGGCGGAGCCCTGCCAATGAGCTGGCGTGCTGAAGCCGGGCAGTTGTTCCGGCTTGCCATGCCGGTGTTCGTCACCCAAATTTTCATGGCATTGATGTTTGCCAGCGATACCGTGATGGCTGGGCGTGCCGGGGCCAATGATCTGGCCGGTGTAGCGATGGCACTGAGCATGTCGATGATTGCGCTGTCCATGCAGTCGGGCTTTTTCTCGGCGCTGACGCCCTTGCTGTCCCATGATCTTGGCAGTGGTCAGCTGGCACGCATCCCGCAGTGGCTCGGTCAGGCCATCTGGCTGGGCGCGGGCTGGCTGTTGCTGTCGGTCTCGTATCACCTGCTGCTGGCCCCCTGGATCATGCGGCAGCTGGGGATCAGTAACGAGGTGTACCGGGTAGCGCAGCAGTATCTGGTCTACTTTGTCTGGGCCATTCCGGCGCACATCGTGTTCCAGATCAGTCGCAATCTGGTGGAAGCCCTACACAGCACGTTTCCTTCTATCTGGTATGGCGCAACGGGGCTGCTGGTCAAGGTTCCGCTCAACTACCTGTGTGTATTTGGGTATGAGGCTATCCCCGCCATGGGCGGTGCAGGCTGCGGGCTGGCGGCGGTGTTTGTCTACTGGGCCATGGCTGCTGTGGCCTTGCTTTCTGCATGGCGGGTGGTGCGCCTGCAGCATGTCCAGCTGGGCCGTGAGAGCCTGCGACCGCAAGCCGCACTGCAAAAGCAGTTTGTGGTGAATGGCTTGCCCGTGGCGTTTGGCCTGCTGTCCGAAATGCTGGTGTTCACCGTGATTGCCGCCTTGATCGTCACCGAAGGTGCACGCGTGATGTCGGCGCATCAGGTGGCGTATTCCCTGGTCGGGGTGTTTTATCTGTTGCCCTTCAGCATTGGCTGCGCGGTGGCCATTCGTGCCAGCCGCAAGCTGGGGGAGGGCGATCAGGAAGCCGCGCGGCTGGTCTGCCGCATGGGGGCATGGTTTGGTCTGGGCATCGCCAGTGTGACGGCGGCTGCTACCTGGTCGTTCCGTGATCAGTTGGCCGGACTGTTTGTCACCGAGCCTGCCACGCTGGCCCTGGCCGCGCAGCTGCTGGCGCTGTGCGCGCTCTACCAGATTCCGGACTCCCTTCGCGATGTCATCGGCGGCAGCCTGCGCGCCTACAAGGCGACCGGTGTGCTGTTCAAGGCGGTGCTGGTAACCAACTGGTTGATTGGATTGCCACTGGGCTACGTGCTGGCGCGTGGGCTGGGGCAGGGTGGCAGTGATTGGGTGCCGCAGGGGTATTGGGTGGGGCTGATCGTGACCCTGGCCGCCAATGCGGCGCTGTTCCAGATGGGCTTGCTGCGTGCGCAGCGCCGGAACGAGTCTGTCGCACTTACAGCGACAGTAGCGCCCTGACATGTTCAACGACCCGGAGTGCAGACGCAGATGACTGACCGTTTTGGCTACATCAAGCTGGCCGATGGCCGCTACCGTGAGGACAAGGGCTTTTACTACGATGATTTCGAAGTGGGCATGGTGATCGAGCACCGTCCGGGGCGGACGCTGACCACCACCGACAACATCTGGCAATCGCTGATTGCCATGAACCAGCACCCGCTGCACATCGAGGCCGAGTTTGCCCGGCAGACCGAGTTCAAGGAACTGCTGATGTCGAGCCTGGTAACGTTCAATGTCATCAACGGCATGACCGTGCATAGCCTCAGCCAGAAAGCGATCGCCAACCTGGGCTGGGACGAAGTGCGACTGACCCATCCGGTCTTTGTCGGTGACACCCTGTTTGCCGAGTCCGAGATTCTGGAAAAGCGCCCCTCCAAATCCCGCCCGCAGCAAGGCATTGTCACGGCGCGCACCACGGGCAGCAATCAGGATGGCAAGACGGTGATCACCTACAAACGGACGTTTCTGGTGCCCATGCGCAGTGCCGCGGAGTAGCAAAGCATCTGGTTAATGACAACACGGGAACAAGACATGAGCAAAGGTATCGGTGGCAAAACGGCAGCAGAGGCGCTGGCAACCCTGCGGAACATGACGGAAGGGCTGAGCCCGGTACCGACGTCAGAATACCGGGAGCGGTTGAGCAAGGCGCAGGCACTGATGCAGCAGCAAGGCATTGCCGCCCTGTACATCGACGCTGGCAGCAACCTGAACTATTTCACCGGGGTGGTCTGGTATCCCAGCGAGCGTATGGTCGGTGCCATCCTGCCTGCGGCGGGCGACCTGCACTACATCGTGCCGGCCTTCGAGGAAGGAACTTTCCGCGGCATGATGCTGGTCGATGGTCCGGTGCATTGCTGGCACGAGCATGAAGACCCCTACCGGCTGCTGCATCACGTGCTGGAAGACATGGATGTGGTTCGCAGCCGACTGGCGGTGGATGAAGCCACGCCGTTCTTCCGCCTCGATGGCATGAGTCAGGCGCTGCATGGCATGCAACTGGTCAATGGCAAGTCGGTCAGCAACGCTTGCCGCAGCCGCAAATCTGCCGCGGAACTGGCGTTGATGCAGCGCGCCAACGACATGACGCTACACGTGCAGCGCGCAGCAGCCAGCATCCTGCGCGAAGGGATTTCCACCCAGGAGGTCAAGACCTTTATCGACCAAGCCCATCAGGCGGTCGGTGCCTCCGGTTCAGACTTCTGCATTGTGCTGTTTGGGCCCGATACCGCCTTCCCGCACGGCGTGAAATACCCGAAAACGCTGGCGGCGGGCGAGATGGTGCTGATCGACACCGGCTGCAACCTGTATGGCTACCGTTCGGACATCACCCGCACCTATGTGTTTGGCGAAGCGAGCGCCCGGCAACGTGAGGTCTGGGTGCATGAGCAGACGGCTCAGCGGGTGGCGTATGAGGCTGCACAGCTAGGCACGCCTTGTGGTGCGGTGGACGACGCCATGCGGGCCTGGGTCACCGCAGCAGGCTATGGCCCGGCGTATGCGCTGCCCGGCGTACCGCACCGCACCGGGCACGGCATTGGCCTCGACATCCATGAGTCCCCCAATCTGGTGGGTAATGACCCGACCCCGCTGGCGCCGGGCATGTGCTTCAGCGTCGAGCCGATGATCTGTGTACCGGGCGAGTTCGGCATTCGCCATGAAGATCACATTTACATGACAGAGCAGGGCCCGCGCTGGTTTACCCAGCCGGCGCTGTCAATTGATGACCCGTTTGGCAACATGGCAGCTTGAACCGGCTGACCTCTGATTGTTGTGACTGGAGAGACATATGACCACCATTCCGGTAATCGACCTGACCCCGGCCCGACTGGAGGGCGAAGCAGGCATGCAGCGTGTGGCGGCCGACATTGACCGGGCTTGCCGCGAGTCCGGCTTCTTTGTGGTCAAGGGGCACGGCTATGCGCGGGAGATCTTTGCTGAGGCGCATGCGGCCTCCAAGACCTTTTTCCAGCTGCCGCTGACCACCAAGAACCAGTGCAGGCTCTCCACCGGAGCGACCTTGCCGCAAGACCCGTACACCCCGTATGGCTATAGCGGCCTGCTGGAGGAAAACGCTTTTGCCTATATGGGGCAGCAGGGCAAGCCCAGCGACTATGTGGAAAAGATCAGTGCCGGTCGGTTGATCCTGAATGACAACGAGTCCTTGCCGTTCCCGGACTCCGATCTGGGCCGGGACCTGCGGCAAAAGCTCAAGCGCTATTACCAGGCTTGTGACGCCATTGCCTTGAACCTCACAGAGCTGTTCACCATTCCACTCGGCGTGCATCGCACCTATTTTTCCGAGCGGATGGACCGCGCCAATGACTCCATGCGCTCCCAGCTCTACCCCGGTTTGAGCGCGGAGTTGCTCAATGATCAGGGCATGGGCGCCCATACCGATGGCACGGTGCTGACCCTGCTGACGCAGACTGCTCCCGGCATCCAGGTCCGCATCAATGAAGGCGAATGGGTGGCGCCGGTGACGGCGGACGTAGACCACATCATCGTCAACATCGGTGACCTGATGGCGCACTGGTCCAATCATGAATACGTCTCGACCGAGCACCGGGTGGTGCTTGGTAGCCAGGAGCGCCAATCCATTGTGTTCTTCAAGCTGACCAATGAAGACGAGCTGGTGCAAAGCGGCAACAAACAGATGGATGCCCTGTTCGGGCGCGAGAACATGGCTGCCTGACCCCGGCGGCAGATGTGACTGGAGGCCGGTACCCCCGGCAATTTGGTGGTGTTGTTGAAGGAGGTTTCAGATGGATGTCAGCTACCTGTATACCCCAGCGCTGCGGGTGGATTCCGTTGTGGCGCACCTGGACAGTCTCTCGACCGACATGGTGGTGGTCGATCTCGAAGACTCCACCCATGTTCAAGCCAAGCAGGATGCTCGGCACAAGATCCAGAACTTTGATTTTTCACCGATCCGCTCCCGCGGCATCAAGCTGGGGCTGCGTATCAACACCATCGCCAGCCATGATGGTCTGGCCGATCTGCAGCTGCTGAAGGCCCTGTACGCGGCAGGCAAGCACGACCTGCAGACCATTTTTCTGCCAAAGGTGAACCACCCGAACGAGGTGAAGATTTACCGTGCCTTGCTCTCCGGCCTGTCTTGCACGCCTAGGCTGTGCACGTTCATCGAGACGGTGGAGGCGGTGGATAACGCTGATGGCATTGCCAGTGTCAGCGATGCACTGTGCTTTGGCCAGGCCGACTTGGTGTCGGAAATGTACAGCCCGAATGCCGCCTTTATTGACTACGCCCGTGCTCGCCTCTGCGTAGCCGCCGCCCGCCATAACCTGCAAGCCATTGATACCAATTCATTTGAGATCAAGGACATGGAGAAGTTCGAGGCCGAGTGTGTGACCGCCAAAGGCTATGGTTTTACCGGGAAAGCCGCCATTCATCCGGACCAGCTGGCCGGGATCAATCGGGTCTTTGCCGTCTCACCGGAGATGGTCAGCAAGTATCAGTCCTGCATCGAGGCCTACATGAGCTCTACCACTGGTTTTGTGATCAAGGACGGTGAAGTGATTGCACCGCCGTTTATTGCCAAGGCCAAGCGCATGCTGAGCCTCTATCAGCGTTGAGCCCGATCGGCCGGCGCGTTTGCAAACGGCATGCTCCTCCTTGCCGGGAGGAGGGTGGCCGGTGTTCCATCAAGAGGAGACACCCGTGAGCAGCAATCAAGTCATCATTCTGGATACCACCATGCGGGACGGCGAGCAAAGCCCCGGCGTCAGCATGAGTCTGAACGAAAAAGTCGAAATTGCCCTCATGCTGGAAAAGCTGGGGGTGGACGTGATCGAGGCCGGGTTTGCTGCAGCCAGTGAGGGCGATTTTGCCGCCATCCAGGCCGTGGGGCGCGCGGTGAAGGACAGCACCATCTGCAGCCTGAGCCGTGCGGTGGAACGGGATATCGACCTGACCGCCGAGGCGGTAGGGGGCGCCGCGATGAGTCGTATCCATATCGTTCTCTCCACTTCACCGATCCACATGCAGCACAAATTGCGCATGGCGCCAGAGCAGGTGCTCGAGCAAGGGGTGCTGGCGGTCAAGCGCGCCCGCCGTTACTCGGATAACGTGGAATTCTCCTGCGAAGATGCCAGTCGCTCAGACCTGGATTTCCTTTGCCGCTTTGTCGAAGCGGTGATTGCAGCAGGGGCCAGCACCGTCAGCCTGCCGGATACGGTCGGCTATGCGTTGCCACAGGAATACGGCAACCTGATCAGCCACCTGCTCAATCATGTGCCGGGTGCCGATAAGGTGGTGCTCTCCGCCCACTGCCACAACGACCTCGGCATGGCGGTGGCCAATTCACTGTCTGCCATCAAGGCCGGTGCGCGTCAGGTGGAATGCACCATCAATGGCATTGGTGAGCGGGCGGGCAATGCGGCGCTGGAAGAAATCGTCATGGCCTTGCGGACCCGGCAAAACCATTTCGGCTTGCAAACCCGTATCCAGCCGCAGTATCTGGTACCAGCTTCGCAGCTGGTGTCGGGTATTACCGGCTTCCAGGTGCAGCCGAACAAGGCCATCGTCGGACGTAACGCCTTCTCGCATCAGTCCGGCATTCATCAGGATGGCATGCTGAAGAACCCGAGTACCTACCAGATCATGACCGCAGCCGATGTGGGCTGGACCAATGCCCCGCACATGCTGGTGCTGAGCAAGCACTCGGGACGCAATGGTTATCGGGAGTATATGCGTCAGCTTGGTTTCGAGTTCAGCTCGGACCGGGAGCTGGATGAAGCATTTTTGCGCTTCAAGCGCATGGCAGACCAGAAATTCCCGCTGGACGAAGCGGATTTGCGCGCCACCGTCAGCAAGGCGGCATGATGCGCCCGCCTTTGGTGATGACCGACCCGGCTGCCTGGATGGACGCAGCGATGCCTGCTGCCCAGCGCGCGCGCGAACTGCAGGATGTGTTTGACGATCTGGATGCTCACCCCTGGCCGGATGACATTGCGCCCGCCCGCGTGCTGTATGACCAGATGGGGCCGCCGGTGCCAGATGATATCCGCGCTGAGGATGGCGTCCTGGCCGGGGTGCCTGCGCGCTGGCTGTACCCGCCTTCGCATGACCCGTCACGGATCATGCTGTTTCTGCACGGCGGGGGGTATGTCTACGGCTCGCTGGATAGCCATGCTGGTATGGCGGCTGAGCTGGCGCGTGCCGCAGATTGCATCGGTGTGCAGCTGCATTATCGCCTGGCACCGGAACACCCGCACCCGGCTGCGGTGGAGGATGCGCTGGCGGCTTACTGTGCCGTGCTGGACCAAGGTTATGCACCGTCTGCAGTCTCATTGGTGGGGGATTCTGCCGGGGGCGGCCTGGTGGTGGCCCTGCTGCTGGTGCTGAAGCAACGTCAGTTGCCGCTGCCGGGGGCGGTTGCTTGCCTGTCGCCGTGGGTGGATTTGCTGCTGCGGGGTGAGAGCTACCAGACCCGGGCCCATCTGGACCCGATGGTGGAGCGTAAGGTGGTGGAGCTGGTGCGGGAGCAGTATCTGGGCCTGCAAGACCCCACTCAGGTGACGGCCTCACCGATACTGGGTGATTTGACCGGGCTGCCGCCCATGCTGGTGCAGGTCGGCGAACTGGAAATCCTCTACAGTGATGCCGAGATGCTAGCGGAAAAGGCGCACCAGTGTGGTGTGGAGGTCACGTTCGAGGTCTGGCCCGCCATGGTACACGTCTGGCACCTGTACTATCCGATGCTGACGGCAGGCCGTGAGGCGATCTCCCGCGTGGGGGGCTTTCTGCAGCAGGCGTCTGCAAAGGCTGCGGCCAGCAAGGAGTCCAGTGCATGCATGGCATGAAATGGGTCGATGAGCAGACCGTGCTGCAGCGTGCTGATATCGTGCAGCTGGCTGCCGAGATGAAAGACTTTCTCCGCCAGGGCGGGCGCGAACGGGCGCTGCTGCCTCCGCGCGAAGTACTGTTCCAGCAGGATCCGGAAGCCATCTATGTATCCATGCCGGCAGCCAGCGTGGACTGCGGGCTGTATATCAACAAGGTCGGCAGTATTTTTCCGCGGGCTGCGGGCGACAGCTTGCCCACGGTGCATGCCTGCGTGGTGGCCATGTCGGCCCGTCATGGCCGTCCACTGGCCTTGCTGGATGGCGCTGCGCTTACCCGCATCAAATGTGCTGCAGTCGCTGCGATGGTGACCGACCAGTGTGCCATAGCGGATGCCCATACGCTGACGATCTGTGGTACCGGCGTGCAAGCCTGGCAGCAGTATCTGGCGGTCACGGCGGTGCGGCCCATCCAGACGATCCGGGTCTACGCCCGCCGCCCGGAGGCCGCGGCCGCGTTTGTGGCTGCCATCCGGCAGCACACGCCAAAGCCGCTGATCTTGCAGGTGGAAACCGATCTGGAACAGGCCATCGCCGGGGCAGATGTGGTGGCGACAGCCACCAGTGCGGAATCCCCGCTCGGCGAGTTTGCCCGCTTGCAGCCGCATGTTCACATCAACTGCATGGGCGGGCATAACGAGCAGAGCCGAGAGCTGCCGTGGTCTGTGCTGCAGTCAGCGCTGGTGTTGACTGAGGATGTACCGATGGCGATCGCCGAGGCGGGCGAGGTGCATCAACAGGCGCATCCGCTTGAGGCACTGCTGACGATTCCGGCGCAGACGCTGCAAGCGCAGCGCACGGTGTTCAGCTCCATTGGCCATGCCTGGCTGGATTTGCTGGCCACGGCGCACGTCTTGCAGCGGCTGGATTAAGCCGTCGCGGGTTTTATCGCCTCGAGCGGGAGGCTGATCAGGGGGTAAGGGTATGGCGTGGTTAAGTGTGATGGGCAGCTTCATTGCGGTACTGATGTCCATCATGGACATCCAGATCACCAACGCCGCGATTGAGCCCATCCAGCGCGCCTTGAATGCCCCGCTGTCTGCAGGTTCCTGGCTGTCTTCGGTCTACCTGATGGCCGAGAGCCTGACCCTGCCGCTCACGGCGTGGCTGACCAACCGGCTGGGCTATCCGCGCTATGCGCTCACCTTCATTGGTCTGTTTCTGCTCAGCTCCCTGTTATGCGCCCATGCCTGGGATTTGCCCAGCATGCTGCTGTTTCGCGCCCTGCAAGGCATTGCCAGCGGCGCACTCTCTCCGTTTGCCTATACCCTGATCATCCGCTGTTTGCCGGTACAGGATCACCCGCGTGCGATCGGGCTGTTCGGGGCGACGGTGGCGTTGGCCCCAACGGCAGGCCCGGCGCTGGGTGGCTGGCTGGTCGGTACGCTGGGCTGGCAGTCGCTGTTCTATATCAATCTGCCGATCGGGGTACTGGCCCTGTGCATGCTATGGCCCGGTTTGCGCCGCCTGCCCCGGCCACAGCAAGAGGAGCGGCCGCTGGATCTGCGAGGCGTGATGCTGGTCACCATTGGCATGGGGGCCTTGCAGTACATGCTGGGGCAAAGGGAGGCCGGGCAGGGTGGTGCCACCGCGATGCTCTGGCTGTCAGCGGCGCTGGTGCTGGTGAGTCTGGCCGGATTCTGGCATCACCAGCTGCGCACCCGCTATCCGCTGATCAAACTGTCGCTGCTCGAAGACCGCGCCCTGCGCATCGCCTGCATCGGCACGCTGGTGAGCTGTGGCAGTATCTTCGCCTTCTATTTTCTGGTGCCCTACTTTCTGGCCAGCGTGCATCATTACAGTCCGGCCCAGATCAGCGAAGTAGTGCTGGTGACCGGCCTCACGCAGATGGTGGTGCTGCTGTTTTCGGGCAAGATCATGCAGCGCTTCCCCCTGTATCTGGTGATTGTGGCGGGCGCCCTGCTGGTGGCGGTTCACAGTCTGATGTGGGCTTGGGCTACCTGGCAGTTTGTACCGGGCTGGCTGATGGTGGCCCAAGTCATTCGTGGTATCGGTCATTCCCTGTTGCTGGCTCCCCTGTGTGTGGCGGTCACCACCTCCATCCAGGACCCGACCGATGCGCCGATGGCCGGCATCCTGTTCAATGTGTCCCGCAGTCTGGGCGGGGCGATCGGGCTGGCCTTATTGTCAAGCTGGGTCCATTTCCGCCACGATGCGCATGCGGCGTCGCTACAAGTACAGCATCTCGTTGCCCATGCGCTGGCACAGCAAAGTCATGCATTGGCATTCCGGGATACCTTTTTATTGATTACCGGTGTTCTGCTGCTGATTGCTGCTGTGTTTGGCCGCCTCTACCTGCAACAGCGCAGGTCTGAGCAAACGCAGTGGCAAGCCCAGCCAGAAACCGGGCAGGTGGAGTAAGGGCATGAGCAGAGCGGTACGGTCCTGGCTGTTTGCACCCGGGCACCACGCCAGGCGCGTGGAAAAAGCACTGACACTGGACGCGGATGTGGTGGTGCTGGATCTGGAGGATGCCTGCACGCCGGAAGACAAGCCGGTGGCACGGTCGCGGATAGTTGAGAGCCTGCAGCTGCCTAGATCGGGGCGATTGTTTGCGCGCATCAACAGCATGGCAAGCCCCCATGCCTGGGCGGATTTGCAGGCGGTGATCAGGCCGGGGCTGGATGGGGTGATGCTGCCCAAGATCGAGAGTGGGCAGGAACTGAAAACGCTGGATTGGACCTTGCAGCAACTGGAGCGTGAGCGTGGGCTGCCGGTGGGGGGGCTGGAGGTGATGCCGCTGGTGGAAACGGCAACCGGCCTGATGGCACTGGAAGAGATCGCGCAAGCCAGCTGTCGTGTACGTCGCCTTGCCTTTGGCGCGGGAGATCTGACGCTGGATTTATCGCTGCAGTGGACCCCCGAAGAGCTGGAGTTGCTGCCTTATCGTTCACGCATGGCGCTGGTGTCACGTGCGGCGGGGCTGGAAGCACCGATCGACACCGTCTGGATGCAGGTGGGGGATGAGGCGGGCATGGAAGCATCCGCCCGGCGGGCACATGGGCTGGGCTTCCAGGGCAAACTGTGCATTCATCCAAATCAGGTGGCTTGCGTGCACCGTGCTTTTGCGCCTACTGAGGCCGAGGTGCAGCGTGCACGGCAGATTGTCGCAGCGTTTGCGGCGTCGGACGGTGCCTGTGTTCTGCTGGATGGCCAGTTGGTCGAGCTGCCGGTGGTGGAACGTGCCCAGCGCATTCTGGCAGGGGCTGAGGCTGTGGTAGACCGCTGAGTCAAACACCCGATACTGAAGTGTTTAGGCTATGGCGCGGCGATGATCGCCCTGATGCTTGCATAAATTTTAGTTTTATGAAAATCTGTGTGTAATTTTTACTTTTAATAAAGAGAAATGCATGCCAGATCGTCTGCCCTACCACTTTTCCAGTCTGCCCGCCTATAGCCCGGATGTGGCACAGAACCAGCTTGCACTTGAGCAGCTGATGCGCCAGCTGGACTTGCATGCGATGCTGGTCAATGCCCAGGATCGTTTCCTGACCGAATACACCCCCAAGCACAATAGTCCGCGCTATGCGGTTTCCGGGTTTGATGGCTCGACCGGGGAGGGCATCTTTGTGCGGCAGGATGTCGCCCAAGCCTTGGGCCTGAGTGGTCAGTATGTGCTGTTTGTGGATGGCCGCTACCATCTGCAAGCCGAGCAGCAAACGGTGCCACAGCAGGTACATCTGGAAAAACTACCGGTGGGTGTCAGCCTGTGGCACAGCATGGCGCTCTGGCTGGCAGCGCGTGGCGAGACAGTACGGCGGGTAGGATTTGACAGCTTCCGCGTCAGTGAGGCGCAGCGCCAGGGCATGCTGGCGGTACAAGGCGCCGAGCAACTGCAGTGGCTGCCTTTGCAGGAAGGTGAGATTGACCTCGCCGTCCAGCTGCCGGGATGGTCGGTAGACCGGCCGGTATTCCCGGTCAGCGAGGCGATTACGGGCCGCAGTGTAGTGGACAATCTGCAGGCCCTGCGGACACGCCTGCCTGCTGGCGCAGCATTCATGACGGGGGCCGCAGCAGACATCAGCTATGTACTGAACAGTCGCGGCTATCACATCCCGAATGCCTCATCACAACTGGGGTACTTGTTTGTGTTGCCTGGACGGGTGGTCCTGTTCATGCCGCAAGAGTGTGCCGATAGCCCGGTCAACCTCCCTGAGGTGCCGGATTTGCAAGTCATTCGCAACGATGTGCCAGCCCTGCGACGCACCCTGGCGCACGAAGTCATCTCGCAGGTGTGCTTCAGTGCTGACACGGTTAACAGTGCCCTGCCACAGTGGGCTAAACAGATCTGGCCAACAGTGACCCTGGTCGACACGTTCAACGTGGTTGAAAACCTGCGCGTGGCCAAAACCCCGGAAGAGCAAGAAACATTCCGTCGCGCTTACCTGCGCAGCTCGCGCGCCATTGCCCGCACCATGCGTTGGGCCAAGTGGGGTGTTGCGGGTGTGGCGCACAGTGAGTATGACCTGTCGCGCCAGATCAACGATGAGTATCGCGCAGAAGGTGCCGTGGCGCTGACCTTCACCACGATTGCTGCAAGTGATGCCATGAGCGCGCTGGCACACTACACCAAGGCCAGCAAGACCCGTCCTTTGCAGGAAGGCGCATTGGTACTGCTCGATAGCGGTGCGTATTACGAAGATGGGCTGGCGACGGACTGCACGCGGGTTGTGCTGCGAAAAACCGACCCGACCACCCAGGCCCAGCCGTGGCAACGTGAGATCTATACCGTTGCGCTCAAGGCCTGCATTCGGGGCTTGCTGGCAACCGTGCCAGCCAGCGCCACGGGACATGATGTCGATCAGATGGTGCGTGCCGTCTGCCAGCAATACGGGCATGACTATTCTCACGGGACCGGGCATGGCATCGGTATCCATGTGCATGAGAATGGCGTCCGCTTCATGCCGGGCTCTCGCTATGGTGTGGTACCGCATGCGGTCATTTCGATCGAGCCGGGGATTTACCTGGCGGGTCAAGGCGGGGTCCGCATCGAGAATATCGTAATCATCCAGCCGGATGAACAGTCTGGGCAGGTGCGGTTCGAGAACATGACCTTCGTGGGCTATGACTGGGAGCTGATTGATCTTGACCTGCTGACCGCGGAAGAGAAGGACTATCTGCGGGCTTACGAGCAGCGGTGCCTGGTGCTGGGTACCGCTGTCACGGATTGCCCGTTGCTGCAAGCGTAGTGCGAGCGCCCATACCAAACCATCGCACATTCAACAGGGAGGCCTATGAGCAAGGAGCTGGTTTTTAACGCATTGGGGCAACTGCTGCAGGATCAGGTGGGGTTCCGTTTGTTCACCATCACCCGGGTGGTGCCAGGCACGCAGGAGGTCGAGCGGATTTACACCACTGACCCGGCGACATACCCGGTCACCGGCCGCAAGCCGATTCTGCCGGATGCCTGGACCGAGCAGGTGCTGATTCAGCGCCAGCCTTTTCTGGCGCGGCAAGCCGCCGATTTCAAACCCTACTTCCCGGACCATGACAAGTTGGTGCAGATGGGGCTGGGTTGCGTGATCAACTACCCGGTCTCCAATGAGCAAGGTGAGCTGCTGGGTACCATCAACCTGCTGGATGCACCCGGTCAGTACCAGGACGATACTGTGGCGCGTTGTGCCGCTTTACAGTCTGAGGTCCGACAGGCGTTTGCCCATTTCAATACCGCCCACCCATAACAGGCTGCCTGGCTGAGGGCCACACGGTACTTTTCTGAACCACACCAAGGGGGAACATGATGCGTCAAACAACCATGGTAACACTTTTTACCCTGACCCTGCTGGGTGCTGCGCATGCGGCAACGCCCAAGGATACGCTGGTCGTCGCCAAGAATATTGAAGACATCGTCGGGCTGGACCCGGCGGAAGCCTTTGAGTTCAGCAGTGCCGAGGTGGTCAGCAATGTGTACCAGAACCTGATCCAGTATGACGTGAAGAACCCCAACAAGGTGGTGCCCGGGCTAGCGGATAGCTGGACGGTTGCAGCAGATGGCAAGTCCATCACCTTTCAGCTGAAGCCGTCTGCACACTTCGCCTCGGGCAATGATGTGCGGCCGGAAGATGTGCTGTTCTCGTTCATGCGGGTAGTGAAGCTGAACAAGGCTCCGGCATTCATTCTGGCCCAGCTGGGCTGGACGCCGGACAACATCGGCCAGATGGTGCGCAAGACCGGCAATGACAGCGTGACGATCAGCTGGAGCGGTGACTTCGGCGCCGCATTTGTGTTGAACCTGCTGGCGGCTCGCCCAGGCTCGATTCTGGATGAAAAACTGGTGACGCAGCACCAGAAAGGCGCCGATCTGGGTAACGCCTGGCTGAATCAGAATTCGGCAGGCAGCGGCCCCTACAAGCTCAAGCTGTACAAGCCCAAGGAAGTGGTGGTGCTGGAAGCCAATACCACCACCCCGGTGGGTGCACCGGCTACCCGTATGGTGCTGATCAAGAACGTGGTGGAGCCCGCCACCCAGCGCCTGCTGCTGGAATCCGGTGATGCAGACATCGCCCGCGATCTGGGACCGGACCAGCTGACGGCCATGAAAGCCCGCGCTGACATCCGTGTGGAAACCTATCCGCAGGCCGCCGTCCACTTCATCAGTTTCAACCAGAAGCAGGAGAAGTTGCGTAACCCGGCGGTATGGGAAGCCATGCGCTATCTGGTGGACTATGACGGCATTGCCAACCGCCTGCTGAAAGGTCAGATGAAAGTGCATCAGGCTTTCTTGCCGGAAGGTTTCCCCGGCGCGCTGAAAGAAACACCCTTCAAGTATGATCCGGAAAAAGCCAAGGCCATCCTGAGCAAAGCCGGTGTGAAGGACCTCAGTTTTGACATGGATGTGATCAACGCACCGCGCTTCATGGACATGGCGCAATCGCTGCAGGCCTCCATGGCCAAGGGTGGGGTGAAGCTCAATCTGCTGAGCGGTACCGGCAGCCAGGTCATTACCCGCTACCGGGCCCGCAAGCACGAGGCCATCATGCTGTACTGGGGGCCGGACTTCTTTGATCCGCACGCCAATGCCAAGGCCTTTGCCTACAATGTCGACAACAGTGATGGCAACTACCAGAGTACCACCACCTGGCGCAATGCCTGGGCGGTACCGCAGCTCTCCAGCAAGACCATGACGGCGCTGAAGGAAAAAGACCCGACAGCGCGCGCCACCGCCTACCAGGACTTGCAGCGGGATGTGCAGCAAAGCTCGCCGATTGTGGTGATGTTCCAGGAACAGAGCCAGGTGGCGCTGCGCAGCAACGTCAAAGGTTACATCAATGGGCTGACGCCGGACTTTGTGCTGTATGACAAAGTGGTGAAACAGTAAGCGTGCACAAGCAGGAGAGCCAATGATGCGCGAGCGCAGCAAGCTGGCACGCCTGATCATGCGGACAGGGCAGGGAGGGCTCAGCATCGGGCTGACCCTGCTGGGTCTGCTGCTGGTTACCTTCCTGATTGCCCGGGTGGCGCCCATTGATCCGGTACTGAAGGTGGTGGGCGACAAGGCCAGCAAGGAAACCTATGAGGCGGTGCGGCGCGAAATGGGGCTGGACCAGTCCTTGCCGGTGCAGTTTGCCCGCTATCTGAAGTCGGTGGTCAGCGGGGAGCTGGGGACGTCCACCAGTACCGGCCAGCCCGTGATGGATGATCTGCTGCGCTATTTCCCGGCCACGCTGGAGTTATCCACAATTGCCATCCTGCTGGGGGTGCTGCTGGGCATCCCGCTGGGTATCTGGGCGGCCTGTCGGCATAACCGCTGGCAGGATCAACTGATCCGGGCGGTTTCCCTGCTGGGGTATTCGGTGCCGGTTTTCTGGCTGGGGCTGGTGGCCTTACTGGTGTTTTACGCCAAGCTGGGCTGGGTATCCGGTCCGGGGCGGCTGGACGATGTCTATCAGTACACCATCGAAAGCTGGAGCCACTTTGCGCTGATTGACACCCTGCGCAGTGGTGACATGTCTGCCTTTGGCAATGCCTTGTCCCACCTGGTACTGCCTGCCAGCCTGCTGGCTTATTTTTCACTGGCCTATATCGCGCGCATGACCCGTGCCTACGTACTGGAAGAGCTCTCCAAGGAGTATGTCACGCTGGCGCGGGTGAAGGGGGCCAGTGAATGGCACATCCTGTGGCGGCATGTGCTGCCCAATCTGCGAGGACCATTGCTGACGGTGTCCGCGCTGTCCTATGCCGTGTTGCTGGAAGGGGCCGTGCTCACGGAGTCCGTGTTCTCCTGGCCTGGCATAGGCCTTTACATCACCAATGCCCTGTTTTCGGCAGACATGTCTGCCGTACTGGGTGGCACCTTGCTGATCGGCATCTGCTTTGTGCTGTTGAACAGCCTGACCGATACCCTGAGTCGCATGCTGGACCCGAGGACACGATGACGACACTGACCTGGCTAGAGACCGATACGCCCCAGTCCGCCATGCAGGCCCGGCTGGGCCGCTGGTGGCGCGCTGGCCGCCGCATGCTCCGTAATCCGGCCATGCTGTTTGGTGGCCTGATGCTGTTATTGATCCTGGTAGCTGCCGTGGCAGCGCCCTGGCTGGCGGGTTATGACCCTAACGTGCCGGACAGCCACGCCCGCCTGCTGGCACCCAGTGCCGAGCATTGGCTGGGAACGGACCAGCTGGGGCGCGACCTGTGGGCACGCTTGCTGTACGGTACGCGCCCCACCTTGTTGATCGTGCTGCTGGTGGCCGTGCTGTCGGCTCCGTTTGGCCTCGCCATCGGCATAGTTGCCGGGTATTTTGGCGGCTGGGTCAGTGCCGTGCTGATGCGGGTGACCGATATTTTCATGGCGTTTCCCCGGCTGGTGCTGGCACTCGCCTTTGTGGCCATTCTGGGGCCGGGCATTGTCAATGCCGTGCTGGCCATCGCCATCACCGCCTGGCCACCCTATGCCCGCATTGCCCGCACGGAAGCTCAGCTGATCCGCAAGGCAGAGTTTATCCAGGCCGCGAAGGTGGCGGGTATTCCATCCCGATCCATTCTGTTTGGTCATGTCTTGCCTTTGTGTATTCCCTCCACCGTGATCCGGGTGACACTGGACATGGCGGGCATCATCCTGACGGCGGCGGGCCTGGGCTTCCTCGGGCTGGGGGCACAACCGCCCATGTCCGAATGGGGGGCCATGGTCGCGGCGGGCCGTAATTACCTGTTTGACCAGTGGTGGGTGGCCGCCGTACCCGGCATGGCCATCCTGCTGGGCAGTCTGGCTTTCAACCTGCTCGGCGACGGGCTGCGTGACGTACTGGACCCGAAACATGCCTGAATTACTGGTTGAGAATCTGCATATCCGTTACCCCTCCCGCACTGGCTGGCAGTCGGTGGTAAATGGGGTGTCGTTCCAGCTGGGCACGGAACGGCTGGGGATCGTGGGCAAGTCCGGCTCGGGCAAGTCGATGACAGCCAAGGCGCTCATGGGCTTGGTCCCCTCGCCAGGACTGGTGAGCGCAAATCGCCTGACGCTGGACGGCACCGATCTGCTGAGCCTGAGCCCCAAGGCATGGCGGGCATGGCGTGGCCGCCAGATCAGCATGGTAATGCAAGACCCCAAGCATGCGCTGAACCCGGTGCAGAAAGTCGGTGTGCAGATTGCAGAAGCGGGCTTGCTCCACGGCGCCCTGACCCGCTCTCAAGCGCGCATGCAAGTCTTGTCGCTGCTGCAATCGGTGGGGGTGCAGGACCCGGAGCGGGTGGCGGATTGCTATCCACATCAGCTATCTGGTGGGCTGGGACAACGGGTGATGATTGCCGCCATGCTGATGGCGTCCCCCACCTTGCTGATCGCGGATGAACCTACCTCGGCGCTGGATGCCATGGTGCGATCCCAAGTGCTGGACGTGATGGATGCCGAGATTCGCCGTCGCGGCATGGGCTTGCTGCTGATCAGCCACGATCTGGGCATGGTGGCCCGGTATTGCGACCGGGTGCTGATCATGTATCGCGGGCAAATTGTGGAAGAGTGTGTGGCGAGCCAGCTGCATCAGGCCCGGCATCCCTACACCCGTGGCTTGCTGGCTTGCCAGCCCTCTGCGGCTCGGCGCGGGCAACTGTTGCCGGTGCTGGATCGTAGCCAACTGCCAGAGGCGATGAGCGCATGAGTGATAATGCATTGGTGTGTGATGCGCTGACGGTGCAATACCAGCGCGGTGGTCAGCCGTTTACCGCGGTCAATCAGGTGTCATTTGCCATTCCACGAGGGGGGGCATTCGGCCTGATCGGGGGCTCCGGTTGCGGCAAGTCTTCCATCCTGCGGGTACTGGCCGGACTGGATGCGCACTGGCAGGGGCGCCTGCAGGTGATGGCGGTGGAACGGCGCAATGGCAGCCGCCCGCCCGCTCATTATCCCAAGCTGTTGCAGATGGTGTTTCAAGACCCTTATGGCTCGCTGCACCCCCGCCATACCATCGACCGGGTGATTGGGGAGCCTTTGCGGGTGCAGGGCTTTGACCGTATCGAACAGCGGATTGTTGAGGCGTTGCAGCAGGTTGGGTTGGATGCCCGTTTCCGTTTCCGTTATCCACACCAACTGTCTGGCGGGCAACGGCAACGGGTGGCGATAGCCCGTGCCATTGCCCTGCAGCCTGCCGTTCTGCTGCTGGATGAGCCCACCTCTGCACTGGATGCCTCCGTTCAGGCCGAAATCCTCAACCTGCTGATGGAGCTGCGTGCAGCGCTGCAGACGACCTACCTGTTTGTCAGCCATGATCTGGCCGTTGTGGCGCATTTGTGTGACCAAGTTGCGGTGATGCAAGGCGGCATGATTGTCGAGACACTGTCCGCAACACAGCTGGCGGAGGGGGCGGCAACACACCCTTACACCCTCAGCCTGCTGCAGGAAAGTGGTCTGGCCTCGGCGTCACGACCACATGAGGCGTTGCCAGGCTGAGTCAGGTCCCGGCCTTGCGGGCGGCCCAGTCCAGCCAGCGGGTAGGCAGTATGCGTTTGAGTACGGCAAACAGCTTGGTCGGGAAGGTGACGCGGTAACGCGGGGCGGGCCGCCTGCTGTTCAGCGCCTTGAGCACTGCTGCCAATACCGCCTCCGGCCCCAAGGTGAAGCCGGTTACCGGCCCTTCCTGCCGCAAGCGAGCCTCCAGCCCGTTGTAGATGTTCTGATAGACGCTCGGTCGACCGGCAATGTGGCGCTGGTAGGCCAGATAGGCATTGGGGCGGAAGCGGCTGCTGATCGGGCCCGGCTCGATCAATACCGGATGGATGTTGCTGCCGTGCAGCTCCAGCCGCAGCGTATCCACCAGACCTTCCATGGCGAACTTGCTGGCATTGTAGGCGCCCCGCAGCGGCATGGCGGCGAAGCCGAGGATGGAGCTGTTGTAGAGGATGCGGCCATGCCCTTGCTGACGCATGATCGGCAGTACCCGGTTGGTCACCATCTGCGCGCCAAACACATTGGTATCGAATTGTTCCAGCAGGGCATCGCGGGTCAGGTCTTCGACCGCACCGGGTTGCCCATAGCCCGCGTTGTTGAAGAGGGCATCCAGCGTGCCACCGGTGCGCCCCAGCACCACCGCCAGCGCGGTGTCGATGCTTTCCTCGTCGGTGACATCCAGAAACAGTGCTTCCAGCCCGCGCTCCTGCAGGCTGATCACGTCTTCCGGCTTGCGTGCAGTGGCAAATACCCGCCAGCCACGCTGTTGCAAGCCCTGTGCCACACACAGCCCGATGCCGCTGGAGCAGCCGGTGATCAGGATGGAACGGGGACGAACAGGGGTGGAGGTCATAGGCAGCCGGGTCTTGAGGTGGCACAATCAGGATGAACAGCATTCTAAAGGAGTGGCAGAGATGAGCAAGGTGGTTCGCTTCCATCAGACCGGTGGGCCGGAGGTGATGGTGCTGGAGGATGTGGCGGTGGGCGAGCCGGGACCGGGGCAGGTGCGTTTGCGCCAGCACGCGGTCGGCCTCAATTTCATCGACCTGTACCACCGCAGTGGCTTGTATCCGATGGCCTTGCCTTCGGGGCTGGGGATGGAGGCGGCCGGGGTGGTCGAAGCGGTAGGCGAGGGTGTGAGCACCGCTCAGGTGGGAGACCGGGTGGCTTACGCCGGTGGACCGCTGGGAGCCTACGCCGAGCAGCGTATTTTGCCTGCCGACAAGCTGGTGCCGTTGCCAGATCACCTCAGCTTTGAACAAGGGGCCTCCATGCTGCTGCAAGGGCTGACGGCTTGGTACCTGCTGCATCAGACCTATCCATTGCAAGCCGGAGAAACCATTCTGTTTCATGCCGCCGCGGGCGGAGTGGGGCTGATCGCTTGCCAATGGGCCAAGGCGCTGGGGGCGACCGTGATCGGCACCGTGTCCAGCCCGGCCAAGGCCGAGCTGGCCCGCCAGCATGGTTGCGATCATGTGCTGGACTACAGCCAGCCCGGCTGGGTGGCGCAGGTGCGAGAGCTCACAGGCGGCAAGGGCGTGCCGGTAGTCTACGACGGTGTCGGCCAGGCCACCTTCATGGATTCACTGGATTGCTTGCGCCAGCGCGGGTTGATGGTCAGCTTTGGCAACGCCTCCGGCGCGGTGCCTGCCATCGAGCCGGGGGTGCTGTCCAGCAAGGGTTCGCTCTACCTGACGCGCCCGACACTGGGTCACTACACGGGGACTCGGGAAGCATTGCTGGCCGGCGCTGCGGCGTTGTTCTTCGCTGTGGAACAGGGGCAGATCAAGCTGGCCATTCATCAGCGCTACCCACTCGCCGAGGTGGCGAAGGCGCATGAGGACCTAGCCGCACGGCGTACCACGGGTTCCAGCGTTTTGCTGCCATGAGCGACGACAACAAGGTCAAGGAAAGGAGGCAAAGGTGAGGGGTGCAGGAGGAACGCAGGGCGGGACCGGGCAGTTTTTCCTCGGTCTGGCAATGTTGATCGGTGGTTTGTATCTGCTGCTGAGTGCCATCATGGTGACGTCCAGCTTTGGTCTGGGCATGCCCCTGTTTGGCTGGCAGATGTTTGGCAGCATGTATGCCATCACCAGTGGCATGGTGATGATCCCTTTCCTGTTCGGGGTGGGGATGATTTTCTACAACGCCCGCAACGTGCTGGGCTGGGTGCTGGCAGGCGGGTCTTTGCTGGCACTGATCTTCGGGGTGATTGCCTCGATTCATTTCTCCTTCCGTAACATGAGTGCGTTCGACCTGATCGTCATCCTGGTGCTGGTGGCTGGCGGGCTGGGGCTGTTTCTGCGCTCGCTGCGCGCGGGCTGAGGTGCATCGCTGACCGATTCATCCTTCATTCAGTTGCAGTTTGCGACACTGGTCTCGTTGCAACCGAATGAAGGAAGACGGCAATGAACAAGCACTGGATGATCGCAGGCCTCCTGCTGGCGGCCTTGAACTCACAAGCTGAACAAATCCGTACCGGTACCGTTCTGGGCAGCGCCATTGGCGGTGCGCTGGGGGCGGCTGTGGGGCACGACATGGGTGACCGGGATGGTGCCATTCTGGGCGCAGCCATCGGCGGCGGTGCGGGCGCCTACATTGGTCACCGGCTGGACCAGCCCAAGCGCGAGCCGGTACGCGAGCGTGTGGTCTATGTAGACCGTCCGGTACGTGAACGGGTGGTGTATGTCGAACGCCCCGAACGCCGCTACCAACCTGATCGTTTCCCTGGACGAGGCCGCCACTTGGGGCATTACAAGCACCATCGCCACGATGATGATGACTGACCTGCGTTGATGGACATATCGCATCATGACCTGCAGCAGGCCCGCAGAGGCCTGCGCAGGGGAGTCATTCAGGGAGCGCAACATCATGTGGAAGCCTGTTTCATTTCTGCTGCTACCGTTACTGTTGACCGGGTGCGTCAGTTATCACTGGGTGCATGATCACAAAGGTGAGGCCGAGATGAGCCAGGACCGGAGTGATTGTGCCAGCGAGGCACGCACGCGGTTCCCGGAGAAGCTGGTCGAGTATGAGGTCAGTCACGCTTACTACGCACCAGAAGTCAGCCGATGTACCACTACCCGCAGCAGCACGCTGACCACCACGCCCGCCGCGCCGGGAAAGCCCGGCACCAGTACCAGCACGGATCAGAAAGAAGAGCGGGTTTGCCAGACCACGCCTGGCAGATGGGTGCCTGCGGTCAAGGCAATGCGGGATGTCAACAGTGGCCGCCGCAGTTCACATGCGGATTCCTGTTTCCTGCAAAAGGGATGGCGCTGGGAAGAGGTGCAGCAATAATGCTGGCCCGTAAGGCCTGGGGGCAGGTTGCAGCGGGATAGGGACAATCAAGGGTGAGGGGGCCATCATGTGGAAATGCGTGGCAATCGGGCTGTTATCCGTCTTGCTGACAGCCTGCAGCGGTGTTCATGGGCTCAAAGGGCTCAAGCTCAAGGAAAATGTGAACAAGGGTAAGGATTATCAGGATTGTGTGGCGGAGATCTGGCGCAATAATCCGGAAGTCTTTGAGGAGTATGAGAGTGCCTCGGCCCACCACGCCCCTGCAGAGACCCGTTGTACCACCACGCGCAACACGACAGAGACACCATTGCCTTACCGGGGTACGGTTGCAGGCGGTAAAACCAGGGTGATCACCCAGACGGACGAGCAGGTGTGCAAGCGCACACCGGCACACTGGGCCCCGGCTGAATATACGTCGTATGATGTGAATCAGAACGATCGTGATGCTGCATACCGCATGTGCATGCAACGCAAGGGCCTGTGGCGGGAAGAGAGCAACAAGTAAGCCCCGCCGGGAACGCATGCCCCGGCAGGGCTGTTTGGGCTAATTCACCTGCTGTTTGCGGGTCTGCCACAGTGACAGGGCGATTGATCCGCCAATCAGAACCGCAATCACCACCAGTGACCAGGCAACTGGCATGTGCCAGTACTGCGCCAGCAGCATCTTGCAGCCGATGAAGGCCAGTACCAGCGCCAGGCCATACTTCAGCAGGTGGAAGCGGTCGGCCACATCTGCCAGCAGGAAGTACATAGCCCGCAAACCGAGGATGGCAAAGATGTTGCTGGTGATCACCACAAACGGATCGGTGGTGACGGCGAAGATGGCCGGGATACTGTCCACCGCAAAGATCACGTCCGAGATCTCGATCATCACCAGTACCAGCAGCAGCGGGGTGGCGTAGCGTACGCCTTGCTTGACCACAAAAAACTTCTCGCCGTGGTAGTCATCGGTGAACTTGATGTGCCCTTTCAGCCAGCGCAGCAATTTGTTGTTGCCCAGGTCCTGCTCGGAGTCGCTGGCAAACCACATCTTGACCCCGGTATACAGCAGGAAGGCGCCGAACACGTACAGGATCCAGCTGAAGCGCTCAATCAAGGCACCACCCACCAGAATCATGACTGCACGCAGCACGATGGCACTCAGCACACCGTATAGCAGTACCCGGCGCTGGTATTGTGCCGGTACCGAGAAGTAGCTGAAGATCATCAGGAACACAAAGATATTGTCGACTGCCAGTGCTTTCTCGATCAGGTAGCCGGTAAAGAAAGCCAGTGCCGTTTCATTGGCCGCCGCGCGACCCACCGTATCATCCAGATAGACCCACAGGCCCAGGTTGAACAACAGGGCAATCGACACCCATACCGCCGACCAGCCCAGCGCCTCACGCATGGAGGGGCGGTGATTGCCTTTCTGTTTTAACGTCAGCAGGTCGATGGCGAGCATCACCACCACCAGACCCAGGAAAACGGCCCACAAGCCGGGGCTGCCAATACTGTGCATAGGGGTACTCCTTGTCCAGACTGATTTACGGCTTACTTCAATGTGGTTTCGGATAGCGATACGCTGACCCGGCTATCCGCCAGTTGCTGGATATCCAGTTGCCACTGCTGCTGGCCACTGCGGAAGCTATGTTGTTCATTCCCTGGCGCTGCGCTCAAAACATGGTGCTCCATGCCGGGGCGATCAAAGCCGCGCAGGTAATGCTGCAAGGTGGCCTGATAGTCCACCTTGCCCTCGTATACGGTTTGTCGCTGCGCTTCTGTTTCGGTATAGCGGGTACGCACCAGACCTGCCATGCGGCTGGCGGGGCCCAAGTCACTGCCGCTGACATCCTGTGCCGCCGGCTGGGCCGGGTTGGTCGAGGGCAACCAGACCTGGACGCGCTCCTTGGCTTGGGGGGCCACTTCCTCAATCTTGTCACGCGCGGCCGTGAGCACCTGCTGGCCACTGGCAGCCACTTGAGGGGCTTTGTCGAGCAGCCAGCTGGCGCCGGCAATCACGCCCCAGATCGCCAGGCCCAGCAATACCGCCAGCGTGAGTGCGACGCCGATGATGACGCGGCGATAGCGGCGCAATTGTTGCAAAGGGAGTACATGTTGCATGGCAAGCTCCGTTGACGGGCAATATGGAATGTTTGCAGTGTAGAGGGCTGCCATTGTTCGCACAAATCGAATATTATTTGTCAAATATCAGTTTATTTGGATGTGTTGGTGAATCATCTCAACTACAAGCATTTGCGCTACTTCTGGGTCGTCGCCAAGGCGGGCAGCATTGCCCGCGCCAGTGAGCAGCTGCATGTCACGCCCCAGTCCATCAGCGGGCAGCTGGCCGAGCTGGAGGAGCAGCTTGGGGTCAAACTGCTGCGGCGGGCGGGACGTGGGCTGGAGCTGACCGAGACCGGGCAGCAGGTGTTGAGTTACGCCGATGAGATTTTCTCACTGGGCGAGGCGCTGACCGAAGCGCTACGCAGTGGCCCCTTGACCGCGTCCCTGCCATTGCGTGTCGGGGTGGCTGACTCGGTGGCCAAATTGCAGACCTACCGCCTGTTGCAAGCCGTGCTGCAACTGGATGAACCGGTGCGTTTGACGGTGCGAGAGGGGCGCTTGTCGGCGCTGCTGGGAGAGTTGGCGGTGCACCGGCTGGATCTGGTGATCGTCGACCGGCCGATGCCGAGCAACCTGAACGTGCGCGCCTATGTACACCCTTTGGGCGATAGTCCGCTTACCGTCTTTGCCACCCCGGCGCTGAAGGCGACCTTGCAGGGGACTTTTCCGCAGTGCCTGCACGGCGCGCCGTTCCTGCTGCCGGGGGAGGATGTGGCGGTACGCAGCCGCTTGCTGGATTGGCTGGAAGGGCAGCAGCTGCGGCCCCGCATTGTGGGCGAGTTTGACGATGGTGCATTGCTGAAAGCGTTTGGGCAGGCGGGGGCCGGGCTGTTTGTAGCCCCCAGCACCATTGCGGACGATGTGTGCCGCCAGCATGGGGTGGAGGTTGTGGGGCAGATCGAGGCGGTGAAGGAGCAGACCTACCTGATTACCGCGGAGCGGCGTACGGTGCACCCGGCGATCCGTGCCATTCTGCTGGCGCAGGGCTTGATCCATGAGTAAGGCACCCATTCCATGGCGAGAGGGTATTGCCCCCAGCTACCTGTGGCTGCCGGAAGGCGAGTGGCCCTCCCTGCTGGCGTATCTGCAGACCCGCTTTCGCCATCTGGACCCGCAAGCACTGCAGCAACGCATGGCTCAGGGCGAACTGTTTGACGATCACGGCCAGGCGCTGCCGGTGGCGGCCCCCTATCAGGTCGGCCAGCGCATCTGGTACTATCGAGAAGTCGCTGCGGAAACACCTATCCCGTTTGCAGAAACCATCCTGTATCAGGATGCGCACTTGCTGGTGGTGGACAAGCCGCACTTCCTGCCGATGACCCCCGGCGGGCGTTTCCTGCGGGAGACCCTGCTGCACCGCCTGCGTACGCGTCTCAACCAACCCCAACTGACCCCGGTGCACCGGCTGGACCGCGAAACCGCAGGGGTGGTGCTGTTCTGCCTGGACCCGGCCAGTCGGGGCGCCTATCAGACCCTGTTTGAACGCCGTGAAGTCCGCAAAGTCTATGAAGCGGTGGCCCCTTGGCGTGATTTGCCGTGGCCGCTGACCCACCGCAGCCGTATTGAGGCGGGGGATCACTTCATGACCATGCAGGAAGTGATCGGCGAACCCAACAGCGAGACCCGCATCGAGCTGATTCAGCGGCTGGGAAGCCACGCCTGGTACCGGCTGCAACCGCATACCGGACGCAAGCATCAGCTGCGCGTGCATCTGGCCGGTCTGGGCATCCCCATCGTGCATGACCCGTTTTATCCGCAGGTACTGGACGACAAGGGGGATGACATCAGTCAGCCGCTGCAATTGCTGGCGCGCAGCATTGCTTTTACCGATCCGCTGAGCGGGGAAGCGCGGCAGTTTACCAGCCAGCGACAGCTGGCCTGGCTGGCGGAGGATGTCCGCCCGTCATGACATAAACCATAAGAACAAGAAAGCGAACAAGAACAATGAATGAAGCACGCAAAACCCGTATCAGTAAAACCCTGTCCCGCATCCTGCGCCATGCGCCAGAATCCGTGGGCCTGACGCTGGATGCCCAGGGCTGGGTCGAGGTCCGCATCCTGCTGGCCGCACTGGCCCGGCATGGCATGCCTTGCGCACCGGAGGAACTGGCCGTTGTGGTGCGCGACAATAACAAGCAACGCTTTGCCTTCTCCGAGGATGGGCTGCGGATACGCGCCAACCAGGGGCACTCCGTGACGGGAGTGGACTTGCAACTGGCCGCGCAGCAACCGCCCGAGTTTCTGTACCATGGCACGGCGCACAGCCATCTGGACGCGATTCGCCGCGAAGGCTTGAAGCCGGGCAGCCGGCACCATGTTCACCTGTCCTTGCAGAAAGAGACGGCGATTCAGGTCGGCGGCCGGCATGGCCGTCCGGTGGTGCTGGTGGTGCGCAGTGGTGACCTGCACCGGGCCGGGCAGGTGTTCCATTGCTCGGAAAACGGGGTGTGGTTGACCGGGCCGGTACCGGTAGACTATCTGGCCTTCCCCGACTAAGAACCTGTTTATAGTCTGCTGCACGACGGCGATGCGGCGTTGAAAACAACATCGGAATGCTCATTTACACCCAGTAAACTGCGCTTCCTCAGTCGTTTTCGCCTTGTCTCACCCTCGCTCGCGAGAGCATGAACAGGCTCTAAGGGGCCTCGGCTACTGAAACAGGGTACGTCCGCCTTCAAAGCGGCTGGCGTAATAGCGGTTACTCAGCAGGTCGATGCGTACCAGCTTGCCACTGCTGGGGGCATGAATGAATTTGTCCTCGCCCAGATACACCCCCATATGCGAGAACGGCCGCCCCAGGGTGTTGAAAAACACCAGGTCCCCAGCCTGCAGGGCACTGCGTTCCAGCGGGCGCGCCAGTGATGCAATCGCCGCAGCATTGTGTGGCAGCAGCACGCCCGTAGCCTTGGCAAAGATATGGCTGACCAGCCCGCTGCAATCCAGCCCACCCTCGGGTGAGCTACCCCCGTAGCGATACTCGGTATTCAGCAGACCCAAGGCATAGAGGGTAACTTCTTCACGGTGGCTTGATGCCACTTCCACACGCTTGCCAACCGGCACGGGCTTGCTGCTGCTGGTGGCAGGCGGGGTACGACTCGGGCAGCCCGCCAGCAGCAGGGCTGCAAGGGCAATGCTTGCCATCTTGGAATAGCATTTCATGCTGGATAGCCTGTTACATACCATGCTGACTGCATGGTACGACGAACGGTTGCAACTGGCTAGCCGGATGCTGGAAACGTGGGCTTGCCCGGTTATACTGAAGGAATCAAGCAGGAGGCGTGCAGGATGTCCAGGTGGTGGCGAGGGTTGTATCTGCTGGGGGTGATGCTGGCGCTGCCTGCTTTGGCGGACGAGCGTCCCTTGCGGGTGACCATCAATGATGTTGAACCCTATACCATTCATCAAGCCGATGGCTCACGTGGTGGCATGCATATGGACATCCTCAATGCCTTGATCCGCACCAGTGGCATCAGCATGGAGTCAACCTCGGTGGTGTATGTCCGTATTGCCGCCGCCTTGAAGGATGGCAGTGCCGATCTGGTGGTGGGGGTGGAGGGGCCAGAGCTGGATGCGCTGGCGGATCGGGTGCTGCCTTTCCATACCTTTCGCTCCGTGGTGATTCCACGTGCTGGCTTGGGCATTGACCGTATCGAGTCTTTGCGCGGGCGCCACCTGGGCATGGCACGGGGTGCCTTCTACGATGAACGGATCAATAACGACGACAGCATCATCAAGGACGCGATTGCCGACCCATTCCAGGGGGTGCGCATGCTGTCCTTTGGGCGACTGGATGCGGTGATTTCGTCCGATTACCTGCTGCACTATGCACTGCGGCAGTCTGGACTGGATCGTAAGCAGTTTGATCCGATTTTTACAATCAATGAGCGTCGTTATGCCATGTACGCCCGCAAGGGGCTCGACCCGGTGCTCATCCGGCAATTGCAGCACGCCATGGCCTTGCTGCAGCGCAAGGGCGAACTGGAGCGTATTCTGGCGCGCTACCAGTAAGCCAGAGGCTTACTGCATGCTGATGATGCCCTGATCCTGCCTGCGCTGCTGACTTGGGGAGTTGCCATGCTGCCGCTTGAACGCGGTGGAAAAATTGGCCGGGGTATCGTAGCCGTACTTCAGTGCGGTGGCGGTTACCGATGCGCCATGGCGCAATTCCTCACGTGCTTCATCCAGTTGCCGCTTGCGGATATAGCTCATCACTGGCAAACCATAGCGTCGCTTGAAGTCCTTGCGCAGGGCCGAGATACTGATCCCCGCCTCGCGTGCCAGCTCCTCCAGGCTGGGCGGATTGTGTAGCCGGGTGTTGATGATCTCATGCGCCTTTTCCAGCCGTCGCTCACCGTGGCTTAGCGCGCTGGTCCGGCGTGTCCCGCTCAGGGTTTCAATCAGGTTGAACAGCAAATCGTGCGCCCTGGCTTCCAAGTATAGGTCGGCCAGCTTGCCATGATAGGGGTTGTGCAACAGCTGAGTAATGTGTTGCTCAACCTGGCACGGCGTATCCGCACAGCGCATGCGGCCTTCTTCCAGAATATGCAGAAGGATGGCGAGGCTGGGGTCTTGCTGGCCATGAAAGCGTAACCAGTCTGCAGGCAGGAAGAAGCCTGCGCCAGCGATACGGGTACCCGCCTGGTAGCGACTTTCCAGAACATTGCCCTGCTGCACCGGCAAGGCCCAGCAGAAGTTGGGTGGAATGGCATGTACTTGTTCAGTCTCGCCCAGCAGCACGGATTCTGCGGTTCCATACAGTGTTAGCCCGACCACCAGGCCAGGGGCAGGGCTCACCGACTGTAGTCGGCAAGGCGCATCAATGCGAAGCTCGCTGCTGACCAGATGTACCCCTTCAGCAGATTGCCACTGGAATTGACGTTCGACGTGCAGAGAAGCTTCCATGGTACATATCATTAATTAATAATGAATATCATTATATTTGCGATGTGATCACTTCACAAAACTTTTCTGTGCACCGCGCAAAAACAGAGCTCATCACCTCTCTATATAATGAGAATTGTTTCTATTTGTGAAAAAACAATAGCGCTTACTCCTGCCAATGGCGGCAAGACAGGGCGACAACTGAATCTGGGGGTAACGGTGCGGTACAAGCAGGGTTTGCGTTTGCGGGTTGGGGTGGTCGCCGTCTTGTCGGTGTACTCCGGGATGACATGGGCGGATGCGGCAACGCCAGCGCCGACGACCATGAAGCCGATTAAAGTGACGGCACAAAAGGTGGAGCAAGCGCTGCAGGATGTACCCGCCACAGTGGAAGTGGTGAGTGGCGAGCAGATTGAGCTGCGTCAGATCGACAGCCTGGAGCAACTGGGCAAGCAGCTCAACGGTGTCTCCATCGGCAGCTATACCGGTAGCCAGCCCCGCATCTTCATCCGCGGCATCGGCGACCTGACCGATCTGAAGAACAAGCGTGTCGCGGTTTATGTGGACGGTGTGCCTCAGCTCGACGCTGCCATGCAGGATGTGCTGCTGGGGGGCGGTGTGGGGCGGGTAGAGGTGCTGAAAGGGCCGCAAGGCACCCTGTATGGGCGCAATGCGTTAGCGGGGGTCATCAACATTGTCACCAAGCGGCCGGACGACCATGCCATCAGTGTCAGCGCAGGGTGGGGGCAGCGTCACGCCAAACGCCTGACCTTCAATGCACAGAGCGGCGTATTTGATGACCGTCTGCGCTTCGGTCTGGATGCCGGAGTGATGGAAGGCGATGGCGTACTGAAGAACGTGGCCAATGGCTCGCAAGGCAAGCTGGATGCTTATGAGCGCCGCAATATGGGGTTCAAGCTGGAGGCTGATGCCTCGGTTGATACCCAGTTGCGTCTGACCGCGCGCCACTTCAATGACCGGACGCCGGCTTATACGCAAACCGTAATTGACCCACAGTCATTGCGGCCTATCAAAGTACGGAGTTTTGCGCAGGCAGGTGATCTGAACTTTTATGAGGTAGAGCGGAATCTAGAGGGGGGAACTCGCACCCGTGGTCGTGCACTGACTTTCCAGATCAGCCATGACTTTGGTGGCGTCAAACTCAACGCCACCACCGCCTGGCAGCGCAGCAAGCAGGAGATGCGCACCGATGCGGACTACTCGGCAGACCCCGTTTTCTTCTATAACTTTGACCCGTACACCAACGATCATCGCCAGCTGAGCCAGGAAGTGCAGCTGGTGGGCAAACACGACAAGCTGGATTGGCAGGCCGGGCTGTATGCCTACCGCGATCAGACGCTCAACACCAACCGCTTTGGCAACAGCCTTGGCACGCAGTATCAGGATACCCGTTACCAGACCTCTGGCTGGGCCGGTTTCGGACAGCTGGATTACCGACTGGCTCCGCAATGGACGCTGGTAGCAGGTGTGCGCTACCAAAAGGATCGCCAGCGTTTCACCGATGTCTACAAAAACAAACCGGAGATCAGTCAGCAAGATACCTCGACCACCTACAAGCTGGCGGCCAACTATGAGTGGCGCCCGGATAATGTGGTGTTCCTCAATGTGGCAACCGGCTACACCCCGGGGGGGGTGAATACCAGCCCGCAGATGGTCAACAGTAGCCCGACCGGCCCTTACCTGACCTATGGTCATGAAACCAGTCGTAGTGTCGAACTCGGCATGAAAGGTGTGCTGCAAGACCCGGCGCTGAGCTATGCCGTGTCCCTGTACCAGACCCGGATTCATGATCAGCAATTGATGGTGTTGCCGGATACGCAAATCAAGAATGTGGGGCGTACCCGCTACCATGGTCTGGAACTGGAGCTGGGCTATCAGTTTGCCCGCAATTGGAGTTTGAGTGCCGGTTATGCGCTGAACCGGAGCAAGGTCCAAGAGAGTTATGAGTCAGCTGCGATCGGCAAATCCGTACCGCTGGCGCCGCTGTATACCGCAAAGCTGGGTTTGCAGTATCAGGGGCAGGTGGCCAAGGGCACCCGATTGACGGCACGACTGGACTGGAACCGTACCGGACGTTTCTATGCCAACTCAGCCAACAGTTATGGGCAGCGCAGTTACGATCTGGTGGATATGAGTGCTCGTCTGGACTTCAAGCAGTGGTGGCTGAAATTGAACGTCAATAATCTGTTCAACAAGCGCTACTACCAGATGGTTGCGCCCCATCCGTTTATTGCCAGCATGGGGCAGGCCATCTACGGCCAGCCGCGTAGCGTGATGCTGACGGCCGGGGCGTCGTTCTGAGGATGACCATGTCACCGAATGCGCCACTGGACTTTGCCAGCCTGCCCCGTCAAGGGGGATTGAAGCCCAGCCTTGCTGTGCTGCAACCCTGGCGGCGCACCCTCTGGGGGGTGTGCGCGGCGGTGGCGGTGGCCGGGATGTTGAGCCTCACCCCCTATCTGGCCGCCTGGTGGCAGGGGCAGGCGCTATTGGCAGGCGGACAGGGGGTGTCGATCACAGCCGTGCTGTCTGGCCTGCTGGTGGCGTGGCTGGGGCGGCACACGCTGCTGTACTGGGCGCGTGCGGCCTCGCACCGCATGGCGTTTGCCGTCATTGAGCAATTACGCCAGGCGCTGTTGCACAAGCTGCAGCGGGTGCCATTGGTCTGGTTTGATCGGCAGCATCCCGCGGAGCTGACGCATCTGCTCGGGCAACAGGTGGATGAGCTGGAGGACGGGCTGGCGCATCTGCTGCCCGATCTGGTCAGCGCGACCCTGATTCCCCTGCTGACGTTGGTGGTGCTGGTCGGGGTGGATTGGCGTCTGGCCTTGGCGTGCTTTCTGCCTTATGTACTGGCGGTCTTGGCTTCTGCCCGCTCGATGGTGACAGGGCAGGCAGCCATGCAAGCGATGATGACCGCTTGGGGTGGGGTGTTGCAGCAGTTGTCGGTATTCGTCAAAGGCCAGCCTTTGTTGCGGGCCTATGGACAAGGGCATCACCGCCACCATGCCATTGCACAGGCACTGCAACAGCATCAGTCACTGGCGGAAGCCAGTGTCCAGCGGACCTTGTGGCTGGCCGTGCTGTTCATGATTCTGGGTACCAGTTCGCTGTCCGCAGTGTTGCTGCTGGGGATGGGGGTGCTGCCCGCGCACAGTATCACGCCTTCCGCCTTGCTGTTTGCCATCGTGGTGTCCATTGGGCTGGGTTCGCTGTACGGCGATGTGTTCAGCCTGTTTCTGCGGCTGGGCAAGCTGGGAGGTGTGTGGCGGCGTATGTTTGCCGTGCTCGATGCACCGGAGCTGGCGGTGATGCCTGCCCAGCCGGTCGCAGCAGAGCGAGGCTATGTGCTGTCCGCTGTGAACTATGTCCGGTCGGGGCGGCAGGTGTTGCATGAGGTTTCGCTGACCCTTCCAGAAGGTCGTTCGCTGGCGCTGGTCGGCCCCAGTGGTGCGGGCAAATCGACACTGGCCAAATTGCTGATGCGGCAAGATGACCCTGCCAGCGGCAGCATCCGGCTGCACGGGCTGCCACTGACGGCTTGGTCTGAGGACCTGCTGCGGCAGCAGCTGGCCTACGTCAGCCAGCAGGTGGAGTTGTTTGCCATGAGTGTGGCGGACAACATCCGCCTTGGGCGACCGGATGCACGCGATGCGGAAGTAGAAGCCGTGGCACAAGCCATGCTGTGCCATGACTTCATCACCGCCTTGCCACACGGCTACCAGACCCGGCTGGAGCAGGGGGGGCGTAACCTGTCCGGGGGGCAACGTCAACGTCTGGCTTTGGCGCGCGCCATGCTGTGTGATGCGCCCATCGTGATTCTGGACGAGGCACTGGCGTTCAGCGATATCGAGAATGAAGCCCTGATCCAGCAGGCCATGTCCACGCTGGTACGGGGGCGAACCTTGGTGGTGATTGCACATCGCCTGCACACCATCCAGCACTGCGACCAGATTGTGGTGCTGGAGGCGGGGCGGGTGGTGGAAACCGGTCGCCATGCAGCGCTGATGGCTGCTCAGGGGCGCTATGCGGCGCTATGGCAGGCCTTGCATGACGTACCCGAGGAGGCCCTGGCATGAGTCGCTTGTTCTGGAGTCTGCTGCAGGCCCAAGGGCAACGGCCCGCGTTCTGGCGTTTGCAGGGCTTGTCGGTGCTGGATGTACTGCTGCAGGCGGTGCTCCCGCTGGCGGCGGTCAATGTGATGCTGTCGCTGCTGCCGGGGGCTTCGGCACAGGCGGTGCCGTACTGGCTGGTGGCGGCGGCGTTGAGCCCTTTGCTGAGGCTGCTGATCCAGCATCGGGCACGCATGCTGGGCACCCGCACCGTATTCTCAGCCTTTGGCTTGCTGCGCCAGCAACTGGTGGAGCGCGTGTTGCGTGCGCCGCTGTGGCAGGTACGTCGCTGGACGGATAGCGAACTGATCGAACGGGTGGGGAATGATGTTCGCCTGTTGCAGGAAGGCGTGTTCATCGTGCTGGTCCGGCTACAGTCACTGCTGATGCTGTCGCTGCTGCTGTTGCTGGCGATGCTGTATTACAACCCGCTGCCTGCGACGATGTTCCTGCTGCTGCTGGCGGGGTGTGGGGTATTGGCGAAGCGCCTGATGTACACCCTGCAGGGGCGCATTGCCACACTCGCTACCCTGCAGGACCGGATGATGACGGCTCTGTCGTCGGTGATCGACGGCATTCGTACCCTGCGACAGCACGGCGCATTCCATCATCCCCAGCTGCGGCTGCAAGACAGTCTGCAGACGCGGCAACGTGGCATGCTGCAATCGGTGAGGGTGTTCTCGCTGCGTGATCTGTTGCTCAATGGGGTGCTGGAGCTGGTCTTGCTTGTGTTACTGGCTCTGCTGGCGGTGAACCCCCTGAGCTGGTCGCCGGTGCAGCTGTTGCCTTTGCTGATCCTGTCGCCCTTGGTGTATTTCAACCTGAGTGCGGCCTGGCAGGAGTGGGGGCTGCTCAAGTGGAGCCTGATGGCTTGGGACCGTTTGCAAGGGCTGCACCAGTTACCCCCTCAAGTCGATATACCAATCCCCTTGCCCCCGCATGCCGAGGCAAATGTGCAGGCGGATGCGCTGCAATTCAGCTATGGGCGGCATGCGGTACTGGATGGTTTTTCGGCAGCCTTCCCGGCGGGGAGCCATACCGTGGTGGTGGGGCGCAACGGTGCCGGTAAATCCACCCTGCTGGCGCTGCTGGTTCGCTTCTATGACGCCGATGCTGGCCAGCTGAGTGTGGATGGTCACGCGATACAACCTCATTCACTGGCGAGCTGGCGGCAACAGGTCAGCGTGGTGCTGCAGCAGGATGTGCTGTTGCCGGGTACTGTGCGTGAGAACCTGCTGCTGGGTGCAGCGGATGCCGATGATGATCGACTTTGGGCGGCATTGCGGGTGGTGTGTTGCGATCAGGTGATCGCAGCATGGCCAGAGGGACTGGACACGCCAGTGGGGCAGGGTGGGGTTGCCCTGTCTGGCGGTGAGCAACAGCGGCTGGCAATCGCCCGTGCCTGGCTGAAAGACGCGCCCGTGGTCTTGCTGGATGAAATCACCTCGGGGCTGGACAGTGAAAACGCGTTGCAGGTGCAGAAGGCGATTCAGGCGTTGTCTCGCCAGCGTACCGTGATTCAGATTACCCATGCCTTGCAGCATGCTGTCGAGGCCGATCAGGTCATCGTGATGGATGCGGGCCGTGTGTGTGAACGGGGTACGCATCAAGCCCTGCTGCAGCAAGGGGGGCAGTATGCCCGCTGGTGGCGTCAATACCGGCAGGGATGTGAATGGCAGTTGCAGGAGGTTTCCGAATGAAACAGGCCGTTCACGACCTGAATCAGGGGCCGGTTGTCCGTCAATTGCTGCAGCAGATCCTGCCCTTGACCCTGGGACTGCTGTTGATGCTGCTGTTTGGTGTGGCTGATGCCTGGTTTGCCGGGCGGCTGGGCGCAGAAGCCCAGGCGGCACTGGCCACCGGCAGTACGGTGTTTTATCTGCTGGTGGCGCTGGCGTATGGTTACAGCCAGTCTACAGCGGTTTTTCTGGGGCAGGCACACGCCGCCGGTCAGGTGGCGCAACTCCGCCCGCAACTGGTTCAAGCCTTGCTGGGGGCACTGTCAGTTGGATGCGTGTTGGGCGCGCTGGCGGCCATAGGGCTGGAGGGCTTGCTGCAGTTGCTGGGAGGTGGCGGGGGGATGGCGCACCGCTACCTGAAGACCTTGTTGCCCGCGGTACCCTTGTTCTACCTGCTGATGGTGCTGTACGGTGCGTTTAACGGGCTGGGTCTGGCAGTGCTGTTCAGCCGGATCATGCTGGCCAGCTTTGGTCTGGGGCTGCTGTGCAATGCCTGGCTGTTTCTCTGGAGTGGCTGGGCACCCGGTCTGGTCGGGTTGGCGTGGACCACCTTGCTGGTACAGTCCGTAGCGTTGCTGTGGGGAGGCTATCTGCTTTGGCGACGCCTCCCTCCGTCAGGTGTGGGGATGTGGCAGTTACAGCCTGCGCTACTGGGCCCTTGGTTCAAGCTGGGCACACTGGCGGGCTTGACCTTTCTCTTTATTGCTGGCGGCACCTACGTCTTGTTTGTCTTCATCCAGCCATGGGGTGCTGTTGCACAAGCGAGCGCGCTGCTGGTATTGCGTCTGGAGCAGCTGTGGTCCATGCCGGTGATTGCCCTGGGGTATGCGGTGCTGGGCATGGTGGCCCAAGCGCAGGGGGCGGGCTTGCCGGAGCGGGTGCGCGAGGTCTGGCGCAGTGGTTTGTGGATCGGCATGCCGCTGTCTCTGCTGTTTGCAGCGGCACTCTATGGTTTGGCACCCGCCCTGTGTGCCGGGTTTACGACAGAGCCGGCGGTGTTGGCGCAGGCGATCCAGGGTGTGCGCATCATGTGCTGGTGTGCGCTCGGCTATGTGCTGATGCTGGTCAGTGGGCAAGCCCTGCAAGGTCTGCAGCGACCCCTTTGTAATTTTCTCGGCGGGTTGTCACGTCATCTGTTGCTGCAGCCGCTGCTGTTCTGGTGGGCCACGCAACACGTGGCGTCTTCGACATCACTCTGGTGGAGCATCTTGCTGGCCGCTTTACTGGTTGGGGCTTGCATGGTGCTGGTAGCTTGGCGGCAATTACCCGGTAGGGCATCTCGCCAACCTGTCATGGCAACCTGATCCGGAGCGTGGTATCGCTCATTTTTATGACTTTTAATGTAAATGAGTATCATTATGTTTAATGACCTGAATCAGGTTTTACAGCATTGGGCGACAGTACAGCCTGATGCAATAGCCTACCGGGAACTGGATAGTCGGGGCCGTGAGCGAGCGCACATCCGCTGGCATGAACTGCAGCAGCGGGTCCAGACGACGGCGCGCCAGCTGGCAGGGCTGCCTGCGACGCAACACAGCATCCTGCTGCTGTTCCCGGCCGGGATCGACTTTGTGGTGGCTTTTCTCGCCACCTTGCTGGCGGGACGGATCGCAGTACCCACCGCACGCCCCGCTGCCGTGGGTCTCAAGCGTGCGCTGCCCCGCCTGCAGCGGATTGCGGCGGATTGCCAGGCGACAGTGGTCTTGGCTGATCCAGCATTCCTGACCGATGCACGGGCACAGGGTGAACAGGTCTGGCTGGATCTGCAGGCCTACCAGTGGCCCAGCTGGCCTTTGTCCACCGGGGGGGGCACCCTGCCTGATGCCGATCCGGATGCCGTGGCGTACTTGCAGTACAGCTCGGGCTCTACCGGGCAGCCCAAGGGGGTGATGATCAGCCAGCGCAATCTGCTGAACAACCTCCAGCAGCTGGCCCAGCGTTCCGGCCTGCTGCAGCCCGCCGTGACCCTGGAGTGGATGCCACACTTCCATGACTATGGGCTGGTGCATGGACTGATGCTGGCGCTATATACCGGCAGTGAGCACATCATTCTGCCACCGATGGCCTTGTTGCGAGACCCCGGAGTCTGGTTGTCCAGTATCAGCCGCTATCGCGCGGTCAGCAGTGGTGGCCCCAACTTTGCCTACCAGCTTTGCCTCGATCGTATTCCGGAGGCCGAGCTGGCGGCGCTGGAGCTGTCTTGCTGGCGCTGGGCGCATTGCGGTGCTGAGCCGATCAAGGCCCGCACCTTGTCCCGCTTTGAAGCCCGTTTTGTGGCTTGCGGCTTGCAGCCGGGCGTACTGCACGGGGGCTACGGCATGGCCGAGGCCACCCTGTTTGTCAGCAGTGGCTTGCCTGGGCAGCCACGGCTGGACCAGCCAGTGCGGCCGGGGGACCGGGAGGCGGCCACGGTAGCGTGCGGCACGCCCTTCCAGGCAGAGGATGTCTGCATTGTCGACCCGGATACCCGGCTGCCCTCGGCGGCTGGGCAGGTGGGCGAAATCTGGATCTCCACCCGCAACCCATGCGTTGCCCAGGGGTACTGGCAGGACCCCGTGTTGACCCAGGCCATATTCCAGGCGCAGCGGCAGGATGAGGCCGGCTGCTACTTACGCACGGGTGACCTCGGCTACTGGGCGGGCACGCAGCTGGTGATCAGCGGGCGCCTGAAAGACCTGATCATTCATCAAGGGCGCAATCTGGTACCGACCGACATCGAATGGCTGGTACAGCAGGACCGACCTTTGCTGCGGGTGGATGGCGGTGCCGCGTTCAGTGTGGAAAGTGAGCACGGCGAGCGGCTGGTGATGGTGCAGGAGGTTGAAAAGGAGGCAACGGCGGCGACCTTGCTTGCATACGCGCTGGACATTCAGCAGGCGCTGGCCGAAGAGCACGGCATAACCCTGGATGAGCTGCTGTTCACCACCCCCGGCAGCGTGCCGAAAACCTCCAGCGGCAAGATTCAGCGTCGCGAAAGCCGCCTGTTATGGCAGCAGGATGCCTTCCCCGCCCGCTATCGCTTCCGCGCGGAGCAGCTGCAGCCCACCATGACGGACACGCCAGAAGACATCCTGCCCTGGCTGATGGGCCAGTTGGCTGAGCAGCTGCAGCAACCTGTTGCCGGACTGGACCCGGAGCGCAGCCTGTTCGAGCTGGGCATGAGTTCCAGCGGTGTCACGGCGCTGTACGAGCGCGTGTACCGACAGCATCCCGAATGGAAGCTGGACCTGATTGACCTGTTTCAGGCGCCATCGCTCGCGGCCCTGGCGGCACACATTCAGCAACGTTGCACGCAGGCCACTGAGCCTGCACACCCAGCCGGGCGTCAGGCGCATGCAGCACGACGCCGCGAACGGCTGGCTGATTGATCCACTGCGGAGTACACCATGTCCATGCTGACGGACGAGCAGCACCAATTGCTACAGGATCACCCGGATGCCATTGCCGTGATCGGCATGGCCGGACGCTTTCCCGGCGCCGGCCATCTGGCGGCCTTCTGGGACAACCTTAAATCCGGCCGCGAAGGTCGCACTGAGCTGGACCGCGCACAGCTGCAACAGCAGGGGATCGCGGCGGCACTGCAGCCGGACTGGGTAGCGGCCAGCATGTCGCTGGACGATATCGACTGCTTTGATGCCGCCTTCTTTGGCATCAGCGACAAGCAGGCCAGCTGGATGGACCCGCAGATTCGCCTGTTCCTGCAAACCTGCTGGCACGCCATGGAGGATGCCGGCTATGACGTCAGCCGACTGGGCAAGCAGCGGGTCGGGGTGTTTGCGGGTTCCAACCCCAGTGTCTACCTGTGGCAGAACCTGCTCGGCAAGCTGCAGGAACCGGATGTGGCGCAATGGCTGGAAGTCCTCACCTACAACGACAAGGACTACCTGACCACCTGGGTATCGTACAAGCTGGGTCTGCGCGGTCCCAGCATGAACATTCAGACGGCGTGCTCCACCTCATTGGTGGCGGTGGCCACCGCCTGCCAGAGTTTGCTGTCGTGGCAGTGTGACATGGCGCTGGCCGGTGCCTCCGGTCTGATGCTGCCGGATCGTCAGGGCTACCGCTACCAGCCGGGTACCATCCTCTCGCCGGACGGGCATTGCCGCCCCTTTGATGCCGAAGGCGAAGGCACCATCATGGGCAGTGGCGTCGCCTGCGTGGTGCTCAAGCGGCTGGAAGATGCGCTGCAGGAGGGCGATACGATTGATGCCCTGATCCTGTCTGCCGCCATCAATAATGATGCGCAGCGCAAGATGGACTTCATGGCTCCCGGAGTGGACGGTCAGGTGGAGGTGATCCGCATGGCGCACCGGCTGGCCGATGTCAGCCCGGACAGCATCGACTATGTGGAAACTCATGGTACCGGTACCCGGTTGGGTGATCCGATCGAGTTCCGGGCGCTGCAGCTGGCGTTTGGGCAAGGTGGCCAACGTGAGCAGCGTTGCGCGCTCGGTGCCGTGAAAAGCAATGTCGGGCACCTGAATACGGTGGCGGGCATGGCAGGCTTGATCAAGACCGTGCTGTCCCTCAAGCATGAATTGCTGCCACCTACCCTGCATTACCGCCTGCCCAATCCGCAGCTTAAACTGGAAGGCAGCCCCTTCTTCATCAATGACCGTGTACGCCCCTGGCTGAGGACTCGTCGGCCGCGACGGGCCGGGGTCAGCGCCTTTGGTTTCGGTGGCACCAATGCACACCTGGTGGTGCAGGAAGCGCCCTTGCCGGTGCCGGGTACGGTGCCCGGTCCGGCGTTGCTGGTGTTGAGTGCACGCGATAATGAGGCATTGCAGCGTCAACGCCAGCAGCTGGCAGACTGGCTGCAGCAGCCAGATGGGCAGGTGTCGCTGGCAGACCTGTGCCACACCGCGGCGATCGGACGCAAGGTGTGGCCTTATCGTCAGGCCTGGGTGGTGGATGCGCTGGCAGACCTGCCTCGCCTGCTGTCCGCTCAGTCCATGCCTGTTGAGGCGGCCCGCAGTGGCAAGACAGCCTGGGTGTTCAGTGGGCAAGGTGCCCATTACCCAGGTATGGCTTTGGGGCTATACCCGCAGCAGCCGGTATTTCGTGAGGCGGTGGCGCGTTGTGTTGCCGCGCTGCCGGTGGAAGTGACCTTGCCGCTGCAGGCATGGTTCGAAGGCAGCCAGCCGATGGCATTGGCCTTTGACGCGGCCGCACAGCTGCAGCCCGTGCTGTTCACCCTGCAATATGGTTTGGCACAGCTGTGGCTGGCGCAAGGTGCCAAGCCGGGTGTCCTGCTGGGGCATAGTCTGGGGGAGTACGTGGCGGCACATCTGGCTGGTGTGTTGTCACTGGAGGATGCCTTGCGGCTGGTGTGTGAGCGGGGACGGTTGATGGACCGCTTGCCCCGCACCGGCGGCATGCTGGTACTGCGGGCGTCGCTGGCACAGGTAGAAAACCTGCTACGTGATGGTTTCCCGCTGCAGATTGCAGCCCACAATGGACCGGAACAGGTGGTGGTATCCGGTGCGGCGACGGACATTGAGCGCTTGCAACAGGTGGTGCAGACGCTGGGGCTGGATGCGGTACGTCTACCTGTCAGCAGCGCCTTCCACTCCGCATGGCTGGACCCGATTCTGGATGAGTTTGAGACGGTGGCGGCCCGGCTGACCTTCCAGCCGTCCAGGCTGCCCTGGGTGCGCAATCTGGATGGTCGCCTGGCGACCCAGGCACCGGATGCCCGCTACTGGCGCGATCACCTGCGCCAGACCGTCCGCTTTGCCGAATCCCTGCAGCAGTTGCAGACATTAGGCGTGGTGCGCGCGCTCGAGATTGGGCCACGCAGCCAGTTGGCTGGCCTGCTGCGGCAGGCGCTGCCCGATGGTTGCCTGACCTCGCTGGATGAGGGCGAGGCCGCCCCGTATAGCTGGCTGCGGCATGTCGGTGAAGCATTCCGGCTTGACTACCTGACGCACTGGCAACCGGTGGAAGGCGGGCGACGTATCCATATGCCGGGCTATGCTTTTGCCAAAACACGCTACTGGCTCAAGCCGGAGTCGGTGGTCGCTGCCACGCCTGCATCGGTGAGCATGGTGCAGGTGCCCGCTTCCGCTGAGACAGCCCCTGCCGACATACCGCTGGATGAGGCGGACCCGCTGTTCAGCCTGATTGCCGGGTACTGGCAGCAAGCACTGGGCACCCGCAACCTGAGCCGGGACAGTGACTTCTTTTTGCTGGGCGGTAATTCGCTGGCCGCCGTGCAGATCCGCGCCGCACTACAACGTGACCTGGGTCTGGAACTGCCACTGGGGCAAATGATGAATCTGCGGACACTGGGCGACATGCTGCTGGCGGTGGAGCTGCTGCTGGAGCAAGCGGCAGAAGGGGAGGCGCTGGCGTGAGTACCTCGTTGAGCGACAAGGCACGGCGTCTGTTGCAGGGACGGTTACAGCAGCGCCAGCTGCCCGGGGCCGCCGACCACCTGCCCGTGGTTGTGCCTGACATGGCGGCACGTTATCAACCCTTCCCCCTGCTGGACATGCAGCAAGCCTACTGGATTGGTCGGCAAGGGGATGACCAGACCGGAATGCACTATTTCATGGAGCGCAGCGGTCAGGGCCTGGATTTGCCTACACTGCAGCGCGCTTGGGAAACCCTGTTGCAACGACATGACATGCTGCGGGTGGTGATTCGTGACGACCAGCAGCAGGTGTTGCCCTTCCAGACCGGGGTGGGTTTGCCACAATGCGAGGACTGGTCTGGGCAGACTGAAGCTGCGTGGCAGCCAGCGCTGGCGCAGCTGCGTGAGCGCTTGATGCATCGTAAGGCAGACCTTGCGCAGTGGCCGCAACACGAAGTCTGGCTCTGCTTGTTGCCCGAAGGGCGCTTCCACTTGTTGATGAGTCTGGACATCTGGTGCATGGATGGGCAAAGCATCCAGACCCTGCTGGGCGAGTTGGCGCTGGCTTGCCTGTCCCCGGAGGCCCTGCCGCCCGTTCCGGGGCTGGCTTTTCGTGACTATGTACTGGCCTGCAAAGCATTTGAGCGCAGCGCAAAGTATCAGGCTGATCTGGCCTGGTGGCAGGCCCGGCTGCAGGCGCTGCCTGCGGCACCTGCCTTGCCGCTGGTCACGCAGGGAGAGGGAGGGCGCATCCCGGCGCGCTTTGCCCGCTGCGAAACCCGCTTGAGTGAGGCCGACACTCGGCAGTTACGTCAGCTGGTCAGCGAGCAGGGGCTGACCCTGGCCGCCTTGCTGGCCACCTGCTACAGCGAAGTACTGGCCCGCTGGTCCGGTTGCTGGCATTTTGTGCTGAACATGCCCCGCTTCAACCGCATGCCGGTGCACCCGGATATTCATCGGGTACTTGGTGAGTTTGCCAGCTTCAATCTGCTGGAGGTCCGCTTGCAGGGGGAGCACAGCCTGGGCGAGCGCGTCCGGGCCTTGCAACAACAGTTGTGGCAAGACATGGAGCACGATGCCGTCTCCGGCGTGCGTGTGCTGCGGGAGTGGAACCAGCTGTCCGGTGGCTCACAGCCGGCCCCCGCCCCCATTGTGTTTACCTCGCTGCCAGAGCTGGCGATGGGCGCGGACAACATTGGCCGTGAAGTCGCCATTCTGGGCGACGTGGTGCAGAGCCTGTCGCAAACCCCCCAAGTCTGGCTGGATTGTCAGTACTATCAGGAAGCCGGCCAGTTGCGGTTGAACTGGGACTATCTGGCCGAGCGCTTTCCGCAGGGCATGGTGGATGCCATGTTTGACGGTTTTGTCGCACTGGTCCGTCAGCTGGCGGCCGGTGGTGACACGGCTGCCGCATTACTGAATACCTCACCCGTACTGGCTTTGCCGGAGGCGCAACAGGCCCGCCGTGTGGCGTTGAACCAGACCGATCAGGCGTTTCCCTGGCGGCCCTTGGCGCAACGCATGGTGACGAATTGCCAAGCCCAGGCGGCGCGGATGGCCGTCATCACGGAAAACCGTGCCTGGACCTTTGCCGAACTGCAAACCCGCGCGCTGGCGCTGGCGGAGCATTTGCAGCACGTAGACGGGCGCGTGGCGCTGGTGCTGGGCAAAGGGGGCGAGCAACTGGTGGCGGTGATGGCCTGCGTGCTGGCGGGCCGGTCTTATCTGCCGCTGGATGTAGAGCAGCCGCTGGCGCGTCTGAACCATATTCTGGATCGTGCCGGGGTGAGCCTGGTGTTGTGTGATGAGGTGCATGCAGACACCGCGTGGCCGGTGCCTTCACTGAACACCGTAGACTGGCCAATCGCAGGCGAGGTGGTCCCCGCTGCCCTGCCGGGCTGGCAGGCCAGCCCGGATGCGGAAACCTATGTGCTGTTTACCTCGGGATCGACGGGTGAACCCAAGGGGGTGCCGGTACTGCAGCGCGGGGTATGCAATGTGCTGGATGACCAGCAATCGTGGCTGGGGCTGGGGTCGGCGGATCGCATTTTTGCCATCAGTGCCTTGCACCATGATATGTCTGTGCCCGATGTCTACGGTTGCCTGACGCTAGGTGCCAGCCTGTTGATGCCCAGTCAGGCGGCTCGGCGTCACCCGGCTGTCTGGCTGCAGATGATGCAGCAATACCCGGTACAGTACTGGAATTCGGTCCCCGCCTTGCTGCAGATGCTGTTGACCCAGGCCGAGGCTGAGGGGGTACGTCTGGCCGGGCTGACCCGGGTGACCCTGGGCGGTGATTGGGTTGCGGCGGAGCTGGTGCAACAACTCTGGCAGCATTTGCCTGCGCTAACGGTCTACAGTGTGGGGGGGCCGACCGAGATTACGGTATGGAATATCCATCACCGTATTACGGCGCAGGATGTGGCGAGCGGACGCATACCTTATGGTCGCCCGATGGCCAATGCACGTTACCATGTGTTGAACGAACGCGATGAAGCCTGCCCGGACTGGGTGGTGGGGGAGCTGGTCTGCGCCGGTATCGGGTTAAGCCCCGGCTACCTGGACCCAGCCTTGCCTGGATTCGCGCCCATTCGGGGTCTGGAGGACCATGCTTATCGTACTGGCGATCTGGGCCGCGTCTTGCCCTCCGGTGAGATTGAATTCATCGGGCGGCGGGACCAGCAGTTCAAGCTGAATGGCTACCGCATTGAGCCGGGTGAGATCGAGGCGGTATTACAGCGGCACCCGCAAGTCGAGCGTGCCGTCGTGGTCAAGCCGGAAGGGCAAGCCTTCCTGCTGGCCTGGATTGAAGGCACGGTAGCGTTGCACGTGCTGCGTGATTTCGCCGCAAACTGGCTGCCTGCCCCCATGGTACCGCAGCGCTGGCAGTATCGTGAGGATTGGCCGCTGACAGGGAATGGTAAGCTGGACCGGCGTGCGCTGGCTGCCCCTGCGCTACTGCAGACCGAACGGACGAGCGAGGCCTTGCAGGGGGAAATGGAGCACTGGCTGGCGGCGCAATGGGCAGACCTGTTGCGGCGGCCGGTACTGGACCGGCAAACCAATTTCTTTCACGCCGGTGGCGACTCCCTGCTGGCCGTACAACTTGCCGCGCGTATCCGGCAGCGCTGGCAGGTGGTGTTGCCACTGCAGCGGCTGTTTGCCGCTGCGGTGCTGCATGATCTGGCCCACTGGCTGGCGGGTGAGCAGGCGAATGTCGAGCCCACCACTGACATCGCGGAGCGCTTCCCGCCACGTCCTGCACAGGCAGCCCCGCTCAGCTGGTCACAGCGCGGGCTGTGGTTTATCGAGCAACAGCAGCCGGGCACCACCCGCTATGCCTTGCCGCTGATCCTGCTGCTGGATGGCCCGCTGCAACGGGAGGTCTGGCGCGAGGCGGTGGATGCGGTGCTGGCACAGCATGAGCTATTCCGTTGCCGTTACCTGTTGCAGGGTGAGGGGCCGGTCATGCTGCCGGACGGCCCGTCGCCCCGTCTGCAGTTAATCACCCCGCCCGAGGGGGAAGCGGTCGAGGCGGTGTTGTCTCGCCTGCTCAGTCAGGGCTTTGATCTGGCGGCGGGGGAGAGCTTGCGGGTCAGGTTGCTGCAGGTTCACGCCGAGCAACATCTGCTGGTGCTGCACGCCCACCATATTGCGTTTGATGGCTGGTCCTTTGGCGAGGCTCTGCAGCAATTCAGTGCGGCTTATCATCAGCTGCTGAAGGGTGTACCCGTCGCCCCTCAGACCTACCATTACGGTGATTACGCCAGCTGGCAACAGTCCTTGCCGCTGGACGCGGTGGCCCGGACGTTCTGGCAACAGGCGCTGACCGAGCTGCCTGTACTGGAACTGACCACAGACCGGCCCCGCCCGGCGCACCTTCAGGGAACGGCGGGGTGCGCCAACCTGCGCCTGCCCGATGAACTGGTACAGCAGCTGGATCAGCTGGCGCGGCGTACCGACTGCACCCGCTTCATTCTGTTGTTGAGTGTGTTTCAGCTGCTGCTGGGGCGCTACTCCCAGCAAGAGGCGGTGGTGGTGGGCAGCTATGTGGCCGGCCGTGAGCACCCCGCCAGCCAGCATTTGCTCGGCTGCTGCGTCAACAACCTGCCGCTGTGCGCTCGCTGGCAACCGGCGCAGCGTTTTGTGGATTACCTGCAGCAGAACCGGCAGCACATCCTGCAGGCGTTCGAGCACCAGCATTTTCCATTCGAGCAGATGGTGGCGCTGCAAGGGCAGGCTCCAGACCCGGCCCGCCATCCCTTGTATCAGGTCGGGTTTGCCATGCAGCCTGCAGCGGCGTGGCCACAGCTGCAAGGTGGGGTGTCCCTGCAGCAGCTGCGGCCACCGGTGGCGTCTGCCCACATGGACATCGACCTTTATGTGCTGAGTGACGAAACGGGATTGCAGCTGGAGCTGAATTACCTGTCCGAGCTGTTCGACGCCGCCCGCATGCAAAATCTGTTGCAACATTATCAACAGCTGCTGGCATCCGTATGTGCACAGCCAGAGGCCGAACTGTCGCAGCTGGCATACTGGCCTGCCCCGATCTACCCGGCGCAACCTGCCGATCCGGCCATCGACTTGCCGCAGCGCTTGCTGGACAGTTTGCTGCAACATGCAGATCAGGTCTTGCTGCAAGCGGAAGGGCAGGACTGGACTGGGCGACAGCTGCTGGAGATCAGCCAGGCCTGGGCTCGGCAGCTGCAAGGCGAGGGGGTAGCGCCCGGGCAGCGGGTCGGTGTCTATCTGCACCGTTCGGTGCAGCATGTGTGCAGCATGCTGGCGCTGTGCTGGCTGGGCGCGGTGTATGTGCCACTGGACGCGGACTACCCGGACGCCCGCATTCACGACATGCTGGATCTGGCTGAGCCCGTTCGGGTACTGACGGTGCACGCATTGCAGGGGCGTTTGCCCGCACACTGGCAGGCACTGAGCCTGTGCCTGCCGCTGGCGACAACCGATGCGACGGAGCCGTGGCTGCTGCCAGTGGTGCAGCCCCGTGAGGTGATGTATGTCTTGTTCACCTCAGGTTCTACCGGACGCCCCAAAGGCGTGATGGGGACATGGCTGACGGCACAAAGCCGTACCGACTGGTCCAGGACAACTTACCCCATTGCAGGGGGGGCCGGTTGTGCCGTGCGGACCCCGATGAACTTTGTCGATGCCCTGTGGGAAGTACTGGACCCCTTGCTGGCGGGGGGGCGGCTGGTGCTGGTACCAAGCACCTTGCTGATGGACAGTGCGTCCTTGTTACCCTGGCTGGAGCAGCAGGCTGTGCGTCGCATGGTGATCGTGCCGGGGCTGCTGCGGGGCTGGCTGCAGCAGCCACACCATCTGGCAGGCTGGCACAGCCTGCAGCTGTTGCTGAGCAGCGGGGAAGCGCCGCAGCGTGCCGAACTGCAACAGCTGTACCAGCTGCTGCCGGAGGTGCGTTTCGTCAACCTCTATGGCAGCTCGGAAGTGGCTGACGTGACCGTCAGTGAGTGGCCGCGTGGGCCGTCACCTGCCCCGGTCACGCTGGGGAAACCGTTGCCCGGCTGCCAGATCCTGCTGCTGGATCGCTGGCTGCAGGCGGTACCGCCTGGGAACAGCGGCCAGATCCATGTGGCAGGATGGCATCTGCCTGCCGGATATCTGGGCCAGCCGACCCCTGAGCTGTGCTTGCCGGATACAGGCTGGCCCCTGTTCCCGATGGGGGACTGGGGACATCTGGATGGTGCGGGTGATTTGCGGCATGAAGGACGCCGTGACGAGCTGGTGAAGATTCGCGGCAATCGGGTCGAACTGGGGGAGGTGTTGCGCCAGCTGCAGCAGGTCAGCGGTTTGAGTGATGTCTCGGTACAGGCCGTGCCGGACCGGCAAGGTGGTTTGCAGCTGGTGACCTGGCTAGGCGGGATTGAACGGGAGGCCTTGGCTACCTTACGGCAGCAACTGTCGGCACGCTTGCCGGCCTATATGGTGCCGACCCGCTGGCATGCGCTCGCGCAGCTGCCGCGTTTACCCAATGGCAAGCTGGACCGTACACGTTTGCTGACGCTGGAAGCGGAAAGCCCACCGCAATCAAAGACCCCTGTCCATGATGAGGAGCGGGCACTGGCTACGATGCTCGCTGAGGTGATCGGTTTGTCGCCCGATCAACTGGACCTTACCCAAGGCTTCTATGAACTGGGTCTCAATTCGCTGTCGCTGGCGGTATGGCATGCCCGGCTGGAGGCACACTATCCGAAGGCAGGGTTAACGCTCACCGAACTGTTCCAATACAACAACTTGCGCCAGCTGGCGGCACGACTGAGTCCACCGTCCGTTACGGATGTGCGGGATGAGTGCGAGAGCGTGCCTTTGCGACAGCGCCGCGAGCGGCAAAAACGGATGGGGCAGGAGGAAACATGACACACACCTACTGGATGGACTGGTCCGCTGAGCAAGAAGCGGAGTGGGCCCAGGCGATGGATGCCTTGATTGCACGATATCGGTCCGCAACCCCTACGGCACCGCGTGTTGGAGGGCGCGCCCATGTTGGCCCCATGCCGCAGGAGGGTATCAGCCCCGCTGCGTGGCTGGAGCAGGTACAGGCGCATGGGCTGGACCATCTGGCCGCCATGTGGCGCCCGGATTGCTTGGGTCACATGACTTCTCCGCTGCCTGGTTTCATGCCGCAACTGGGGCGGCTGCTGGTGGCCTTGAACCAGAACATGATGAAGAGCGAATCATCTGCCGGCTTGACCCGGCTCGAACGCGAAACCGTGGCCATGCTGCATCAGCGGGTGTTCCAGCGTTCTGCCCGGCTCAGCGAGCCGCAGCACGATCAGGTCGAAGGTGTGATCACGGGGGGCGGAACGCTGGCCAATCTGATGGCCATGTGGTGCGCCCGCAAGCAGGCGTTTCCCGGTGAAGCACCCTGGTGGCAGCAGCTGCAGCAGCAAGGCTATCGCGATGCCGTGATCATCGGCTCGCGGCTGATGCATTACTCGTTTGACAAGGCGTCGGAACTGCTGGCACTGGGTAGCGCGCAGTTGCTCAAGCTGGAGGTGGATGCCCACGGCAGCGTGGATCTGGCACAGCTGGACCAGACGTTGGCAGCATGCCAGCGCGAGCGCCGCAAGGTGATGGCGCTGGTCGGGGTGGCGGGTAGTACCGATTTCTGCAGCTTTGACCCGCTGCATGCCTTGGCTGACCGTGCGCAGCGAGTCGGGGCGCACTTTCACGTCGATGCGGCCTGGGGTGGGCCTTTTCTGTTTGCGCCCACCATGGCGGATCGGCTGTCCGGGATCGAGCGGGCGGATACCGTCACGCTGGATGCCCATAAGCAATTGCTGACACCGCTCGGCTGCGGTGTCTTGCTGTACCGTGAGCCCCAGCGCTCGCGCGACATCATGACCACCGCACCCTATGCGGTGCGGCCAGACTCATGGGATGCGGGCCGTTTTACGCTGGAGGGGTCGCGCCCGGCAAATGTGCTGTACCTGCACGCGGCACTGCACCTGATGGGCGAGCAGGGCTATCGGAGCGTGCTGGAGAAGAGCGTGGCTGATGCTCGCCATCTTGCTGCGCTGATTCAGCAACACCCCCGGCTGGAACTGCTGCTGGAGCCAGTCGGCAATGTGGTGGTCTTCCGCTATCTGCCGTCTTCGCCAGACTGGAAGGACACGGCGGCTATTCATGCCTTCAATGTCCGGCTGCACAAGCGTTTGCGTAACCTGGGTCCTGCGTTTCTGTCCCGCTCCGAGCGCGTGTTGCCAGGGCAGTCTGGGGCGGCATGCACCTTCTTGCGTGCTGTGATCAACAATCCTTTGAGTCAGCCCCAGCATCTGGCACAGCTGCTGGACGATGTGGTGCGCTGCGGTCTGCTGCTGGAGGCGGAAGTGGGTGATGGGCAAACAGCGGGGAGGCGCGATGTCGTTCAGGCTGCATGACACGGTAGCCCGCAAGCCGCATGCAGCACTGACCCTGTATGCCCTGCCGTGCGCGGGCAACAGTGCCGAGATGTACCGCGGCTGGGATGCGATGCTGCCAGACTGGTTGTCCCTGCAAGCGGTAGAGTTGCCGGGGCGAGGCCATCGTTTCAGTGAGCCCTTGCAGGCGGATGCCCGCCAGCTGGCTGCAGACTTGCTGCGCAACATCCGGGCTGCCCAAACAGGGCCGTTTGCCCTGTTTGGGCATAGTATGGGGGCGCTGCTGGCGCTGGAAATGGCACGGCAACTGCCGGCCGCCGAATCGGAGCGCCTGCTGGCGGTGGTGCTGTCCGGACGAGAACCACCGGGCGTGGGTGTTCAGACCCCGCCACGCCGTGCGGCATTGCCGGAGGATGCCTTCCTGGGCGAGATTGCCCGCTATGGGGGCCTGAGCCCGCAATGGCAAACCCTGCCCGAACTCCGCGCGCTGTTCCTGCCAGTGCTGCGCAATGATTTTGCGCTGGTGGATGGCTATGCGTGGGCGCCATTTCAGCTGTCTTGCCCTTTGTTGGCGGTGGGTGGAGATCAGGAGCCAGACTTCCAGCCGGCCATGCTGGCGGGTTGGTCGGCTTACAGCGCGCAGTGGCAGGGCTACCGCTGTTTTCCGGGGCAGCATTTCTACTTTGAGGGCGCGGCAGTCCGGCAGCAGTTGCTGCATTATCTTCGCGAACAACTGGCGCTGCTACTGGCGCCGACATTGGCCTGGTGAGCACATGCAAGACCGGCCTTCATCCTGTATGCTGCGCGCCATAGAGGCCGCAGCCTGACGATTCACACGCAAGGAGTAAACCCTATGATCAAGGTGGTTCGTGCCAAGTTGCACGGTATTACCATCACCGGTGCAGAACTGCACTACCACGGTTCGATCACGCTCGACCCGGAAGTGTGCGAGCAAGCCGGCATTTTCCCGATGGAGTTTGTGGAAATCTGGAACAAGGACAGCGGTGCCCGGATTTCCACTTACGTGATTTATGGTGAGCCCGGCTCACGCTGCTGCATCCTCAATGGCGCAGCCGCGCGTACTTGCCAGAAAGGTGACCAGGTCATCATTTGTGCTTCGGACTACATTCAGCCGAAGGAGCTGTACCAGCTACGGCCCACCGTGCTGACCTTTACGCCGGATAATCAGGTGGATGAGGTCATGCATTATGAAGTGCGCGAAACGGCAGAGCGGCAGCATGATTTCCGCATCATCCGGGAAGGCAGCCAACAAGGCACGACCCGCAGCCTGCAGCAGGTGGATGTGGAGGCCTTGAGTACCGAACTGCGTAGCCGTGGCCTGGATGACCGTGCCATTGCGGATATCCTGTCCAAACACCTCAGCCAGTTTTCACACTGAGTCCGGATGTTGAAAAGCCCCCGCCCCAGGACAATGGGGCGGGGGCTTTTGCTTCAGGGTTTGCCCCCGGGTTAGACCGGCTGTTGGTCTGCTTTTGGCAAGAAGCCCTGCTGAATCAGCGTGTGGATGGAGGGCCAGAAGTGTGCCCAGTCCATGACCGTCAGCGGCTGCCCCAGTGCGGTGAGACGGTTGAGGCTCTTCTGGTTGTCCAGTTGCAGGAAACGGGCGTGATCACGCCAGCTGTCCCCGATCAGCGGCAGTATCGCTTGCCAGTCGGTCTGGCTGGCCAGCTCTGCCGCGCACTGCTGGACATGGCGTGACCAGTCTTTGCCGTGCATCAGCGGCAAGTGGTAGCCATGTCGGGCCAGCGCTTGGCCGACTTCGGCCCAGCGCCAGCGCCGTGGATTGGAGATGTGCCACGCCTGTCCGAGGGTCTGACCATCCTTGGCCAGGGCCACCACCGCATTCACCGCTTCGTCTACTGGCACCATGTCGAGCAGCCGCGCACTGTCGGGTACGGCTTTCACCGTCATGCCCAGACGCAGCAGTTGCCAGGCCATGTCATCCGGGTGGGGCTGATGGTGAGTCCGGTCGCCACACACCGTGGTCAAGCGGATCACCGAGCATGGCAGACCTCGCCGGATGGCACGGCGGATCAGGGTGTCGCTGACCCAGCGGGCCTGCAGATAGCCATTGGGCAAGCCTTGCCAGTGCTGCAGTGCATCGTCCTCATGTACTGGTGGGCTATCTGGGGTGGCCTGACTGTGGTCAAACACGCCCAGACTGCCAATAAAGTGCAGCGGTTTGCTGCGCTGTGTACTCGCCAGCTGTAGCATTTCGGCAGCAGCCAGTGCATTGCTGTGGCGTAGCTGAGTATAGGGGGCTACGAAATTGATGATGACCCCGGTATGGAACAGGACATCCATCTCCTGCGCCAGCTGCTGCCATAGTGCGGGTTCCAGTCCGAAGCGCGGTGCCTCCAGCTGACCGGCTACCGCAGTCAAACGAGCCGCACGCGTGGCGTTCCACAGGCCAAAGCGGCCCAGATGATCGGCCAGATGGTGATACGCCTCAACCTGGTTTGCCCCCGGTGCCAGACAATAGACCTGCAGGTCTGGCTCATCCAGCAAGCGGGCCAGCAGCCAGGCATTGATGAACCCTTGCGCGCCAGAGAGGAACACTTTGCCTTGCCCCGCAGGCCACACCGATTGCAGCGGTGCGCCCGGCAGAATGTCATCCGCAGCACGTGCCTCCTGCGCCAGATCGAAGCCTTGGCTGTCGCTGTGGCTGCGGTCCTCATGCGGCTGTTCGCCCTGGCGCAGTTTAAGCAAGAGGTCAGCCTGCTGACGAATGGTTGGCGCTTCAAAAATGGCACGGATTGGGAATGCCTGCGCAAACTGTTTGCGGATGGCAAAGGCCAGCTGAGTCATGTGGATGGAGTTGCCTCCTGCGGCAAAGAAATCCTGGTCAATACCAGCGGGGGCCTGACCGATTACCTTCTGCCACAAGCCATACAAGGCATGCTGGTCTTCGGTTTCAGGGAGCGCGGTCACATCCTCTTGAGTAAACCGGGCCTGCAGGGCGAGGCGGTCCAGCTTGCCGCTGGCCGTGCGGGGTAGACGGGTTTCATTCTGAAAGTGTGTCGGGATCAGGGCAGGTGGGAGCCTGCCTGACAGGGCGCTCCGCAGGCTGGCCGCGTTGTGCGGCGTGTGCCCCTCATGCCAGACCAGATGCGCACTCAGTCGTGCCTGCCCCTGCGGATCCTGGTGCAGGGTTACCACGGCGGCCTGCACCCCGGCCATCTGCAGAAGGGCATGTTCGATCTCGCCAGGTTCAATGCGTACCCCGTGCAGCTTGAGCTGCCGGTCGGCACGCCCGCTGATCAGCAGTCCCGCTTGCGCATGCTCACGGGCCAGGTCGCCGGTGGCATAGTGCCGCCCGGTCTGTCCCGGCAAGCTGCGGAAAACCTGTCGGGTGAGTGCCTCATCGTGGCGGTAGCCTTTGGCCAGCCCAAGGCCGGATATATGCAGTTGCCCCACGGCACCGGGCAGGCAGGGTTGGTCGTGTATGTCCAGCAAAGTCGCCTGCAGGTAAGGCAGGCAGACCCCGATGGGTACGCAGCTGACAGATTCGTCCGGGGCGTGCCAGTGCGTCGCATCAAACACCGTGGCATCAGCCATGACTTCGGAGGAGCCGTAAACATTGAGGATGCGGGCCTGAGGGAAGGCCATACGTGCCTGCTGCAACAGCGTAACCGGGAAGCGTTCGCCACTGACTTGCAGCAGCCGTAATCCCGGGTAGGGCTGGGGCAGATGCGCCAGCAGATGCTCCAGCACACTGGGGGTGATCACCAGCCGGGTAATGCGCGCGCGGGTCAAGGCTGATACCAGGGACTCCGGGTGAGCGAGCTGGCTGTCCGGCAGGCTGACGGCGGGGTAGCCGGACAGCAAGGGGCCCAGTACCTCACACACGGCATCCACAAAGACGGGTGAGGTTTTCCATAGCATGCGCTCGTCCAGCGCGGCCGGATGTGCATGGGCCATCCAGTCCAGTCGGGACTGCAAGGCCTGCATGGGTAGCTCCACGCATTTGGCCGCACCGGTCGACCCGGAAGTCAGCACCATCAGTGCGGCAGCATCAGCTGCAGGTGGCGTATGCGGGGGCAGCGCCTGGGCAGGCTGGGGCAACTCGGCATGGTATAGCGTGCGTGCCACATTCCATTGCCCGGTGGCCGGCCACAGATCCGGGGTAGTTAGCAAAGCGGTAGGGTGCAGCTGCTGCAACTGCGCCAGCAGCCCATCCTGCGGGCGACGCGGATCCAGAGACAACCAGGGGCGACCCAGATAGAGTGCGGCCAGCATGGCGGTGCATTGCTCGATGCCGGGCCAGAGTAACAAGGCCAGTGGAGCCGTGGGCTCCGTGTCTGCGATGGCGGTGCGCAATTGCTGCACCCATTGCCGGGTGTGCGCCATCAGGTCTTGCCGGGTGTAGCTGCGCGCAGCGTTCAGATCATGCAAGGCGAGAGCATCGGGTGCCAGATCGCACAGGGCTTGCCAGCGTGACCACAGTGAAGGCGTGCGGGGGGCGTCGGTCGGAGCGGTGGTCTCGATCCGCTGCCGCAACCCGGTGACTTGATGAAGGGGGGCTTCATGCTGTGTCAGCAATGCCAGCATCAGTGCCTGCTGTTGCGCCAGCAATTGCTGGGCGCCTTGCGCATCCAAGCTACCCTGCCGGACTGTCAGCCGCAGGCGGATGCGCTCGCCGGGATAACCGGCCAGCATCAGCGGATAGGGGTTGTGTTCGTAGCTTTCATCGTGGCGGACCTGCAGTGGCGCGCCTGCCGGGGTATCGGCCTGACTGCCGGGCTGGTTTTCCCAGACCAGCAGGGTCTCAAACAAGGCCTGACCGGGGCAACCGGCCTGCCGTTGCAACTCGCTCAAGGGCAGGTAGCCATGCTGCTGAGCGGTCAGCCAGCGGGCCTGCAATTGCTGCAGCCAGAGGCCACTGGCTTGTTCTCCATCGCAATCCACCCGGCAAGGCAGCACATTGAGTAGCAGGCCCAGCGTGCGGTCGATGCCGGGAATCTCGGGCGGGCGGGTGGCGATGGTACTGCCAAAGCTGACCTCCTGCTGATGATGATACCGCGCCAGCAGCAAGGCCCAGGCCGCGCTGAAAACGGTATTGCCGGTCAGCCCCTGCTGTTGGCACAGCTGGCGAAACCGGGCGCTGTCTGCGGCAGACCAGTCCAGGTCAAACGCCACGCTGCCTTCGCCTGGTGCGGTATCCAGCAGGGGGGCCGGGGTGGCGGCACCCAAGTCAGCCAGCTGCTGTTGCCACCAGGCGGCGGCAGATGACGGGTCTTGTTGCGCCAGCCAGGCGCGGTAGTGCTCGAAGGGCGCAGTCGGCGGCAGGCTTGCTGTCGGGTTCACATAACGCTGGGAGACTTCTTCCAGCAGCAGCGAGAGTGACCAGCCATCCAGCAGAATGTGGTGCAGCGTCAGCAGGACCTTCCAGCGTTGTGTGTCCAGCTGCAGGATGTCGAGCACAAACAGTGGGGCCTTCGATAGCACAAAGCCTTGTTCACGCCGCTGTTGCCGTTGTGCCTCGATGGCGGCGAGCTGGGCTTCGTGGCTCAAGCCACGCAGGTCGTGCTCGTGCCAGGGCAAGCTGACGGCTTGCTGCGTCACTTGATACGCTTTGCCCAGCCCCTCCCAGTGGAAAGAGGCACGTAGCATCGCTTGCTGCTGCAGGCTGGTTTCCCAGGCTTGCCGATAGCGGGAGAGGTCAAACGTGCCGGAGACAGTAAAACCGTACTGTTCCAGATACAGTCTCGGGTCGTCGTCCAGTAGCGCGTGATACAGCATGCCTTGCTGCAAAGGGGTGGCGGGTACGATCGCGTCCAGGCGGGAGGGCATCGCCGTCATGTCATGGGGTCTCTTCTGTCAGTTGATTCAGCAGCAAAGCCAGGTCGTCTTCATCCACTTCACTGAAGGTGAGGGAAGGCAACGAAGGCGAGGTCTGCACGGGGGGTGTCAGTACCGCAGCCAGTGCGGCAGGCGTGCGTAGCTGGAATACCTGCTGCGGGGTCAGCGACCAGCCCTGTTCGCGTGCCAGCTGGCACAGGCGCAGTGCCTGGATGGAATTTCCCCCCAGCGCAAAGAAATCATCGGTCAGCTGGATGGCGTCCAGATGCAGTACGGCGCGCCATAGCGCCAGCATGCGGTTTTCGTCGGTCAGCGCGGCCGTGGGCGCTACATCGCCTGAGGCTATGTCCCGTGGTTGAGCCGGGGGCGTGGCCGGGCTGGCTTGTACGCCCTCAGGCGGGGCGATAGGCAGCACGGCGGGCAGCCAATGGCGCTGACGGGCAAATGGGTAGCCAGGCAAGGCACACTTTTTGCGCGGCAGCCAGGCGTGCTGCCAGGCGGGCCAGTTGATGGCCACACCATGTTGCCACAGCAGGCCTATCGCCCACGGCCAGATGCGCTCCGCCGCATGCCCTGCCAACTGGCGCGGTGGGCACAGGCTGACACCGGGCCGGGGCGAGGACTGCGACTGACGGGCAAACTCCAGCAGGCCGCCCGGCGGGCCGATTTCCAGGTCCATGCCATCTGGCGAGGCATGGGCGAGCGCCAGGTCAAAGCGCACGGTGTGGCGTAGTTGCCGTACCCAGTAGTCTGCGGAGCACGCCTCTTCGGCGGACAGCAGCTGACCATGCGTACCGGAGCGCAAGGGCAAGGTTGGGGCTGACAGGTGTAGCTGACTGAGCAAATCCTGATAACGCGCCAGCATGGGGTCCAGCATCGGACTGTGGAAGGCATGAGACGTGCGCAAGCGCCGCGCCTGCCAGCGTTGGGCAGCTGATGAGGCCAGCAGGGCCTCCAGCGCGACATTCGGCCCTGCAGCCACGCAGCATTGCGGGCCATTGACCAGCGCGAGCGCCAATGAGCCATGGGCGGCCAGCTCGCGCTCGACGTCTGCCGCTGTCGCCAGCAGCAGCGCCATGCCGCCCGTGGGCAAGGCGGCCATCCACTGGCTGCGCGCGACCAGCAGGCGAGCAGCATCATCGGGCTGAAACACCCCGGCTACGGTTGCGGCGCTGAGTTCCCCCAGACTGTGCCCCAGCAACTCGTCGGGTTGCAGGCCCAGCGCCATCAGGGTTTCGGCCAGGCTGACTTCCAGTGCGAACAGCGCTGGCTGCACCAGCCCGGTATCTGCCTCCGCCTCCGAGGGGGTCAGCAGCACGGCACGGATAGCCGGGTCGGCTCCGGCTTGGACCAGGCGTGCCAGCCAGCGCTCGAGCCGTTCGCGAAACAAGGGCTCTTGCTGATAGAGCGGGGCGGCCATCCCCGCATAGTGTGCCCCTTGGCCGGGGAACAGCCAGCGCAGCTGCGTCACGCGCGTGACCGGGGTGGTCGGCAGCGTACTGAGTTGCTGAAGGGCGCTGGATGTGCTGTCTACCACGCAAACCCTGCGATGAGGCAGGGCTTTGCGCCCGGTTTGCAGCGTCCAGGCCACATCATCGAGTGAGGTTGCCGGGTGTTGCGACAGCCAGTGCGCCAGCGCGGTGGCGCGCTGTTGCAGCGCCTCTGGGGTGGCGGCGCTGAGGGGCAGGCAGTGCCAGCTACGAGTCGGGCCTGGCACCGGTGTGTCTGGTGGCGCAGACAGGATGGCGTGGGCATTGGTCCCGCCGAAGCCGAAGGAACTGACCCCGGCCACCCACGGACGATCCTTAGGCCAGACCGTAGACTCATGAATGACATGGAACGGGGTGTGTGCCAGCCGTAGCGCCGGATTGGGGCGCTGGTAATGCAGGGTGGCCGGGATCTGGCCGTGATGAAGGCTGAGTGCGGTCTTGATCAGGCCGCTTAGCCCGGCTGCCACATCCAGATGCCCGATATTGCTCTTGATGGAGCCAATGCCGCAGGAGGCGGTCGCCAGTGCGTGGTCCGCATTGTCTTGCAAGGCCTGATGCAAGGCCTCGATCTCGACCGGGTCGCCCATGTGGGTGCCGGTGCCGTGGCATTCGACATAGGCCAGCTCGTCCGCCTGTCGTCCGGCCACTTGCAGCGCCTCGCTGATGACGGCCACCTGCCCGTTCAGGCCGGGGGCGGTGAAGCCGACCCGTTGATGACCATCATTATTGATGGCACTCCCTTCGATCACGGCCAGAATGCGGTCCCCGTCCGTCAGGGCATCGTCCAGCCGTTTCAGCATGACCCCGGCCACACCGGATCCGAACACGGTGCCGCTGGTGGCTGCGTCGAAGGGGCGGCAATGGCCATCGTGCGAGCGGATGCCCCCCGTTTCGGGCAGGTAGCCCAGGTCTGCGGGCAGGCTGATCGAGGCAGCGAGAATCAGTGCGCGGTCGGCTTCAAACGCCAGCAGCTGTTGCACGCCCAAGTGAACGGCGACCAGCGACGAGGAGCAGGCAGTTTGCACCGTCAGTGCCGAGCCAGTCAGGTCCAGCTTGTAGGCTACACGGCTGGCGGCGTAGTCCTTGTCATTGCCCAGCGTGCACTCCAGCAGGTCGGCCTCGCCGCGCCAGACGGCGGGCAGGGCATGCAGCGGCAGGTAGGCGTTTGCCCCCACGCTGGCCAGGACACTGGTCCGGCGCCCATCCTGATCCCCCGGTGGAATGGCGGCATCTTCGAATACCTGCCAGGCACACTCCAGCAAGACGCGCTGCTGCGGGTCAATCAGGGCCGCCTCACGCGGGGCATAGCCGAAGAAGCGGGCATCAAAGCAGTCATGGTCAGCCAGTGGGCGCGCCAGTGCGACATAGCCTGCTTGCTGACTCAACTGATGATGGGCTGACTGGGCCAGTTGCGCCGGGTCCAGCAGCTGATAGGCTTCTGTTCCCGCCAGCAGCAACTGCCACAACTCAGCGACCGATTCGGCACCGGGAAAGCGCCCCGCGCAGCCTACAATGGCAATCCGTTGGTTCATACCGACCTCCGGCGCGCTGCCAGCCGGGCAGCAGCGCGGTCACGCGTGGCTTGCCGGTGGGGCTGGTTGTGCCCTTTATCCAGCAGGGAGGCCAACGCCCGGATGCTGGGCTGCTGGAACAGCTGGGTCAGCGGCAGTTCACATTGCCAGCGGCTGCAGACCTGTTGGTGCAGTTGCGCCAGCAGCAGGGAGTTGCCCCCCGCTTCAAAGAAATTGTCGTCGATGCCGATCGGGGCTGGGCCCAGCAAGGCTTGCCACAGCTGCAGCAAGGCCCGTTCACTGTCGGTACGGGGCGGGGTATGCTGGCGATCGTGATTGCTGGTCAGCAAGCCTTCCTGCGGCAGGCGCCGGCGATCCACCTTGCCGGTTGCCGTGAGCGGCCATTCCTCGGCCAGGCTCCAGTGGGTGGGCAACAGGCTGGCGCTCAGCTGGCGGGCCAGATGTTCACGCAGGTCTGCACAGCGTACTGTTTGCCCTTGTTGCAGCAGAATATGGGCGACCAGATTCTCCCCCTGTGGCGTGACCTGCAACTGGATAACCGCATCCTTGACGGCCGGGTGGCTGCGCAGTGCGACTTCCAGCTCGCCGGACTCCACCCGCATGCCACGCAGCTTGATCTGCTGGTCCTGCCGGCCCAGGACACTGAGTTGCTGCCCCCGCCGTCGACCGATATCACCAGTGGCATACAGCCTGATGACGTGACCGTCCGGGTGCGTCCAGTCATGAAAGGCCGCGGCAGTCAGCTCAGGCTCATTCAGGTAGCCTCCGGCCAGATTCACTCCGCTGACGTGGATGTGGCCGGGCTGGCCAGGGGCCACAGGCGCGCCATGCGCGTCGAGTAGCCATAGGGTGCAACCCGGCACGGGTTCACCCGCAGGCAGGATGGCCTCATCCGGCAGTGGGGTGGTGATGCGGGACCAGGCCGCGTCCGAACTGACCTCCGTGCAGCCATAATAGTTGAGGAGATGGCTGTCCTCCGGCAGGGCGGCAAGCAGTTGCTGCGCCAGATCACGCTGCACTTTCTCGCCACCGAGCACCAGCACCCGCACTGGCAAGCCTGCGGTTCCGGCTTGGGCCAGCAGGGCGGTGGCCAGGGTCGGGGTCAGTACCAGCCGATCAATCTGATGTCGTTGCAACAGGGTATGCAATTGATACGGGCTGCGCGCCGCGTCCGGGTCCGGGATCAGGATGGACATGCCCGCCAACAGACTATCCAGCAGCTCACCCATGGCATCTACGAATGCGGGGGAGGTTTTCAGGCAGGCGATCGCGCCTGCGCGCAGTGGGGCCGTGGTCTGTCCCCAAGCCAGACGGTGGCGCAGATTGTCGTAGCTGAGTGCCACCGCCTTGGGTTGACCGCTGGAGCCGGAAGTGTGCTGAACCCACGCCAGGCGATGCCCCGGCGCAGCCTGATAAGGGGGCAGCGCCTGTGAGGCGGGTGTGTGCTGATCCAGCAGCCAGCATGGCGTGGTGGCCTCTGTGGTTGGCCACAGGCTGTGGGTGCTGACCAGCAGGTCGACCTCGGCCCGTTGCAGCATGCCTTGTACTGCGGCGATGGGCCGTTGCGGGTCTATCGGTAGCCAGGTCAGCCCCAGTCGCAGGATGGCCAGAATGGTGCAGGCATAGTCAACGCCGGGGTGCAGGCGCACGGCAATGAGCTGCGCCTGCGGGTACTGTTGCAGCAGTTGCCCGGCGCGATGCTCGGCGCGGGTCATGAGCTGTTGCCAGCTCCAGCGTGCGCCGTGATCGTCAAACAGGGCAAGGGCTTCTGGCTGTTGTGCCGCATGCTCCGCCAGCTTCGGCCAAGGATCCAGACCTGGCAGCGCAGGGCCGCCATCGAAGCGCGACCACGCCAGACGATTGGCCAGCGGTGCCAGTGGCAGGCGGTCCAGTGCGGCATCGGGAGTATCCAGTGCAGCCTGCAATACATGGGTGAAGGCCTGCTGCCACTGCTCGATACGGGCAGGGCTGAACAAATCTGCGGCGTATTGCCAGACCACCAGCAGTCGCTCCTGGTCTGGCAAGGCCAGAATTTCCAGGTCCATATGGGTGGCGGTAGAGGCCACCGGATGACTGCGAATTTGCAAACCGTGCCAGTCTCCCTGCACCAGCCCGGCCGCCTGATAGGTAAAGGACACCTGGTATAAGGGATTCCGGCTCAGGTCCGGTGCCCGGTCCTGTTGTTGAACCAGTGCCTGCAGGGGAACATGCTGATGCGCTTCGGAGGCAAGGAAAGCCTCGCGCGTCTGCAGCAGCAATTGCCGGAAGGTGTGGTCAGGCTGCAGGCGGGCGCGCAGGGGAACCGGGTTGATGAACAAGCCAATCATGTTCTGGGTGGCGGCATGATCGCGGCCTGAGAGCACGCTGCCCATGATGAAATCATCTTGCCCGGCCAGACGACCCAGCGTCAGCTGCATGGCCGCGAGCAGGACCATGAACGGGGTGACGCCCTCAGTCTGGGCCAGTTGCTGCACAGCGGTAGTCTGCTCTGCGTCCAGCCAGTGGTGCAGGCTCGCGCCACGGAAGCTTTGCACGGGCGGTCTGGGATGATCGCTCGGCAGGCTCAGCGGGCTGGCCTCGCCCAGGATGGCTTGCCATTGCGCCAGGTTGTGCTGCAACGTCGTGCCGCTGTAGTGTTGCTGCTGCCACAAGGTGAAATCGGCATAGCGGGCCACCACAGGCATCTTGTCAGCACTGCCCGTACCGTACAGCTGGAACAGCTCCTTGACGAACAGCTCGCTGGACCAGCCATCGAAGGCAATGTGATGGAGGCTGTAAAGCAATTGCCAGCGTTGCGGCCCTAGCTGCAGCAAGTGGGCGCGCAGGATGGGGCCGTTCTCAAGGTCAAAGCCGGAGGTGAGCTCAGTATCCAGTGCTTGCTGGCAGGCCTCGGCTTGTGCTTCAGGTGCCAGCTGTTGCAAATCCGTGCAGGGCAGCGGAAACGCTGTTGCGGGCTGAATCTGGTAACGGCGGCCTTGCAGCCCGCGTGGGTAACGGGCACGCAGCGGCTCGTGATGGGCTACCAGCAGGCGGAAGGCCTCTGCCAGCCGCTCGGGGTTCAGATCGCCATCCAGCGTCAGCTGATGGCAGAGGTTGAAGAAGGCATGGCCCGGGGAGAGCTGGTTCATGAACCAGATACGGTCCTCCGCCCAGCCTCGCTCTGGCGTTTCAGGGTGCGCACTCGGCCATGGGGTGCGCTGCCGGGCGGGCTGGCGGCTGAGCCATTGACACATGTCTTGCAGTACCGGGTGCGAGAACACCATGCCCAGCGGGGGACGGAAGCCATAATGCTGCTCCAGACTCAGCAGCAGGCGTGTGGCCAGCAGGGAATCGCCCCCCATGGCAAAGAAGTGGGCATCCGGCCGGGTGATGCTGTGTGAGAGCAGGGTTTGCCAGATATCGGCTAGCGATTGCTCTTCCGGGCTCAGCGGGCGGCTGGCCTGTTGAACAACGGCCTGAGTCTGCATGAGACGGCTCAGGGTTTGGCGGTCCAGCTTGCCATTGGCGTTGACAGGCCACTCTGTCAGCACCACGAAACGGCGCGGAATGGCCGCAGCGGGCACCTGCTGGCGACAATGGGCAATCCAGTCCGCTTCGTCTGCTTTCTGCTCAGGCCGCAAGAGCACGGCAGCGACAATGTGCTGCCGTTGCTGCGCATCCGGCTGCTCCAGTACCACCGCCTGGGCGATGGCGGGGTGCTGCAGCAGTGCGGACTCGATCTCATGCGGGTTGATGCGCAGGCCCCCGGCATTGAGCATGAAGTCGGTGCGGCCCAGAATATGAATGATGCCGTGCTCATCGCAGTAGCCTTTGTCGCCGGTGCGGTACAGGCGGGTGCCTGTTAGCGGGTGGGGCAAGAAGCGTGCGGCGTTGTGCTCGGGGGCATTCAGGTAGCCTAGCGCCAGACTCAGGCCGCTGCAGTATAGCTCCCCGCTGACCCCATCCGGGCAGTCTTCCAGCCAGTCGTTCAGCACATGGTATTGGCAATGGTCAATGGCGCGACCATAGGGAATGCGGGTCCGGAGGCAGTCGTCCGGGCTCAGCGGGTGCACGATATTCCATAGTGTGGTCTCTGTTGGGCCGCCCACGCTGTAGACTGCACGCCCTTGTGCCAGCAGCGGTGCCAGCCTGGCGGGGGAGAGCCAGTCGCCCCCGAGCAGCAGGATACGCAATGAGTCCGGTAGTGCCGGGCTGTGTTGCAGCAGCCATTCCAGAAAGCGGGGCACGCTGTTCCAGACGGTAATGCCGTGCTCCTGCACCAATTGCAGCCAGTGCGCCGGGTCCAGCGCCTGTGCGGCCAGAGGCTGCACCAGACGGGCGCCCAGCTGGAAGGGCAGCAGCTGATCAAACAGCATCATGTCGTGGTGCAGGGCGGTAATGGCGATGAATCCGTCCTGCTCGTTCAGGCCGAAGCGCTGCGCGCTGTATTGCAAGGCATTGGCCAGTGCGGCGGCATGCAGTTGTACCCCCTTGGGGGTGCCGGTCGAGCCCGAGGTAAAGATGATGACGGCGTTGTGATCCGGGTCCCAGGCTGCCGCTTGTGGCTGCGTGGCTGGGGCTGACAAGGGTTCCGGCATCAGCAGGAGCGGGCAGGGTAGCGTCTCAGGGTGCTGCCCCGGCAGGCTCAGGATCAGGTCCGGTGCCAGCGTATCGAGCATGCCTTGTAGCCGGGTAGTCGGCTGGGTGTGATCCAGCGGTGCGGCGGTGCAGCCCAGCCATTGGCAGGCCAGCAGGGCAACGGTCTGCTGCCAGCCGCGCGGCAGCAGCAAGGCAACCCGTGAGCGGGTGCTCAGCCCGTGTGCCTGCAGTTGCCGCACCCAGGCGGCCACTTGCTGCTCAAGCTGTCGATAGTTCCAGTGTGGCCCGTCAGCGCAGATCAGTGCGGATGCTTCAGGTGTGCGTTGGCTCCAGCGTTGTAAACCCTGTGCGGCTGTCTCGGGACGGAAAGCGGGCAGCGTTGCTGTAGGCTGGCGACATCGGCGCTGATCGTCTGGCAGCGGCGTACGCAAAGGCTGATGCCATTGCTCAGGGGAAGCTGCGAGCTGCTGCAAGTGGTGTACGAATGTAGCAAACAGGGTGTCCAGCATGCCATCCGGGAACGCGCCCGGCATGGCATCCCAGTTGAGATGCAGGTTTCCGTCTTCGAGCAGGTACTGGCAATCGATCAACACCTGAGGCGTGCGGCTGACCATCTGCCGCACCTCACCAAACACGCTGCTGATGGCGCGGGGTGTGTAGTGTGCCCCTTGTCGCAAGTCGGGGGTGGTGGTGAACACGTACGGCATGCTGGCCAGCTCACCGCTGTGCCGGGCGCGGGCCAGTTCGCGCAGTTGTCGTACACCGGACACGGCTTGATGGTCCAGATCCTGCCATAGCTGCTGCTGGATGGCGCGGGCGTGGTGGATAAAGCTGCCCGGCTCGCGCAGGTTCACTTCCAGCAGGCTGAACGAGGCAAACTCCCCGACCACGTTGCCGATGTCCGGATGCCAGTCTGGCCGGTTGAAGCGGGGAATGTTCAAGGTGAAGTGGCGGCTGCTGCTCCAGTGAGCCAGAACATGGGCGTAGACCGACAGCAGTACGCCTGCCAGCGACAGGCCGTGTGACTGGGTGAGCTGCTGAAGTTGCCGGCTGGCGGCGTCCCCCAGTGCGTGCTCCAGACGGATGAATTGTTCGGAGCGATGCGCCGCATTCGGGTGGCGGGGCAAGTCAGGGGCCGACGGCAGGGTGGGCATGCGTTGCTGCCACCATTGCAGAGCGTGCTGCCAGCCGTCCTGTTGTTCATATTGCTGCAAGGCCATGATGTAGTCACGGAACTGCATCTGCAGCGGGGGGAGTGTGCAGTCCGGCTGCTGGTAGAGTTGGGCCAGCTCATCAAACACAATATGCAGGCTGCGGCCATCAATGCACCACAGGTCCAGTTTGATGTGCAGATAACCTTCAGCTGCGTTCAGCTGGTCATAGATCAGGCGGGCATGGGGCCAGCTGGCCAGCGAGGCACACTCCGCCTGCAGCTGGCTTTGTGTTGCCGCCAGATGATCGTGCAAGGCGGCTTCAGACAGGGAGGAGGCATCACGCGTTTCAATGTCTTGCCAAGGGGCATCCTGCAGCACCCGCTGCACCCCTTCCGCATTGACCACCGCCCGCAACATGTCGTGCCGCTGCAGCAGACGGTTCCAGGCGTGCGTCAGCCGGGGCAAGTCCAAGTCACGGGTATGCAGCTGTACATAGAACTGGATCGCCCCAGCGTGGGAGAAGGTGTCCTGTCGACCCACCCAGTAGGCATACTGCATATCGGCCAAGGGGAAAGGCGCGTGGCGCTGAGCAGGGTCGGTGGTGATGCGGAAGATGCGTTGTTGCTGGTGTTGCAGGCGTTGCTGCAGGGCTTGGGTCAGGCGTTGACTGCGTGATTCCGTCGTGCGGGTGTCCATGGGCATGAGCTTGCAAAGGTTCTGGATGACGGGTGATGGTCTTTTAAATGTAATTGATAGTCAATCTCATTTGAAATTTGTCATGCTGCCCGTTTCGCAAAGGTGAGCCGGCGCCCACCCTGTGATAGTTGTTCTTTAAATTAAACACGTCAAAGGCAGTTTTTACGCAGCCTTACTGGAATGTTAAACTTATCAAGGCAGAATACTGGTGAAATGTTTAAAATCCTGCTATCTTTCTGTCGTTAAATATTAAACACCCGCCCGTGGGGCGGTCTAACGGATGGAGACCCGACATGGCTGACAATCAATCCCTGCTCAAGCGCAAGGACGCGGCTACCCCACGCGGGGTAGGTGTGATGGCACCGTTCTTTGCCGAGCGTGCGCTGAACTCTGAATTGTGGGACGTGGAAGGTCGACGTTACATCGACTTCGCCGGTGGGATCGCCGTACTGAACACCGGCCATTGCCACCCCAAGGTGGTGGCTGCGGTGCAGGCCCAGCTGCAGAAGTTCACCCATACCTGCTATCAGGTGGTGCCGTACGCTTCCTATATTGAACTGGCTGAGCGCATCAACGCGCTGACCCCGGGTTCGCACGCCAAAAAGACCGCTTTCTTCTCTTCTGGCGCCGAGGCGGTGGAAAACGCCATCAAGATCGCCCGCTTTGCCACCGGCCGTAGCGGTGTGATCGCCTTCTCCGGGGCCTTCCATGGTCGTACCATGATGGGGATGGCGCTGACCGGCAAGGTGTTGCCGTACAAGGCCGGTTTCGGCCCGTTCCCGGCAGAAACCTACCATGCACCGTTCCCGAATGAACTGCATGGCGTCAGCAGCCAGGATTCGCTGGACGCCCTGCAGCAGCTGTTCAAGTCTTCCGTCGACCCGAAGCGGGTGGCTGCCATCATTCTGGAGCCGGTACAAGGCGAAGGCGGCTTCTATGTGGCGCCCAAGGATTTCATGCAGCAGCTGCGCGCACTGTGCGATCAGCACGGCATCCTGCTGATTGCCGATGAAGTGCAGACCTGCTTTGCCCGTACCGGCACCATGTTTGCCATGGAGCACTACGGCGTGGTGCCGGATCTGATGACCATGGCCAAGTCGATGGCCGGTGGCTTTACCCTGTCCGCCGTCTGCGGCAAGGCCGAGATCATGGATGCGCCGAACCCGGGCGGCCTGGGTGGCACCTATGCCGGTAACCCGCTGGCGGTGGCGGCTTCGCTCGCCGTGCTGGACGTGATCGAAGAGGAAAAGCTGCTGGAGCGCAGCAACCGCCTGGGCGACAAGCTGAAGGAAGCCTTGAATGGGCTCAAAGCCAGCATGCCGCACATCGCCGAAGTGCGTGGCCTGGGGGCCATGATCGCCATGGAGCTGAACAAGCCGGGTACCGATGAACCGGATGCCGATTACACCAAGCGCGTGCAGCAAAAAGCGCTGGAAAAAGGCCTGATCCTGCTGACCTGCGGTGTGTACGCCAACGTGATCCGCTTCCTGATGCCGCTGACCATTCAGGACGAAGTACTGGCTGAAGGCTTGGCCATCCTGCAAGCGGCCATGCAAGAAGCCCAGTAAACCAGACTTGAAAACGGGGCGCTGCGGCGCCCCGTGCAACAGGAGCTTTCCATGCTGAACCTGAAAGATGCTGGCCTGCTGCGCCAGCAGTGCTATATCAATGGCGAGTGGCTGGATGCCGATAATGGCGAAACCATTGCCGTGACCAATCCAGCCACCGGCGAAGTATTGGCGACCGTGCCAAAGATGGGCGTGGCAGAAACCCGCCGCGCGCTGCAGGCTGCCGAGCAAGCCTTCAAGCAATGGCGCAAGAAAACCGCCAAGGAACGTTCGGTCCTGCTGCGCAAGTGGTATGACCTGATGATGGCCCATCAGGATGATCTGGCCACGCTGCTCACTGCCGAGCAGGGCAAGCCGCTGGCTGAGGCCAAAGGCGAGATCGCCTACGGTGCCAGCTATATCGAGTGGTACGCCGAAGAAGCCAAGCGCCTGTATGGTGATGTGATCCCGCAACCGGCGAACGACAAGCGGGTGGTGGTGATCAAGCAGCCGATCGGGGTGTGCGCTGCGGTCACGCCGTGGAACTTCCCCAATGCCATGATCACCCGCAAGGCGGCGCCAGCACTGGCTGCAGGCTGCAGCATGGTGGTGAAGCCTGCCAGTCAGACCCCGCTTTCCGCTCTGGCGATTGCGGTACTGGCCGAGCGCGCCGGTATTCCGGCCGGGGTGTTCAACGTGGTCACCGGTTCGGCTGCGGCCATTGGTGGCGAGCTGACCGGCAGCGACATCGTCAAGAAATTCAGTTTTACCGGTTCGACCGAGATTGGTCGCCAGCTCGCTGCACAATGCGCGAACACCATCAAGAAGGTGTCGCTGGAGCTGGGGGGCAACGCCCCGTTCATCGTGTTCGACGATGCTGATCTGGATGCGGCGGTAGAAGGGGCGCTGATTTCCAAGTTCCGCAACGCCGGCCAGACCTGCGTCTGCGCCAACCGTATCTATGTGCAGGCTGGGGTGTACGACGCTTTTGCCGAGAAATTCGCTGCAGCGGTGAACCGGCTGCAAGTGGGCAATGGCATGGAAGCTGGCATTACCCAAGGGCCTCTGATCGACCAGAATGCGGTGCTGAAAGTGGAAGAGCACATTGCCGACGCCATTGCCAAGGGCGGCAAGGTGGTGGCCGGTGGCAAGCGCCACGCACTGGGCGGCTCCTTCTTTGAGCCGACGCTGGTGACCGGTGTGACCGCCGACATGAAAGTGGCCCGCGAGGAAACCTTTGGCCCGCTGGCACCGCTGTTCCGCTTCGAGACGGAAGAAGAAGTACTGGGCTACGCCAACGATACCGAGTTTGGCCTGGCGTCCTACTTCTACGCCCGCGACATTGGACGCATCTGGCGTGTGTCAGAAGGGCTGGAGTACGGTATGGTGGGTTTGAACACTGGCATCATCTCCAACGAAGCCGCGCCGTTCGGCGGGGTCAAGCAGTCCGGTTTGGGCCGTGAAGGTTCCAAATACGGCATTGAGGATTACGTGGAGATCAAGTACCTGTGCATGGGCGGCATTGATCGTTAAGCCCTGCTGGTATCCGGCAAAAAGCCCGCTGCATGCAGCGGGCTTTTTGTTGCGGCCTTATTCCGGCAGCTCCTGCAGGCTGCAATGCAGGCTGTAGCGCTTGCCCTCATGCTGGAGAATGGCCGCATAGTCGCCAAAATCGTGAGCCAATAGCCGTCGGACCAGATCCAGGGCTTCCGGCTGCGTCTGCGTATCCAGCACGCGGTCGCGCAGCAGGTCTTCGCGGCGAAAAGTCCGGTTATCCGGCAGCACCGGTTGATCAATGGCGGACCATGCGGTGGAGCGCAGGCGTGGCCACTGCTCACAGAATACCTGCCAGGCTCGGGCGGCGACCTGCTCATACAGCGCCGCGCCAGTGATGGGAAAGGTGTAGGGCACTTCTTCCCGATGAATGATCGGCCCTTCATCAACGCCCGCAGCGATCTGATGCAAGGTCACCCCGGCTGGCCAGCCGTAGCGGATGGCCCAGACGATCGGGTCCCGCCCCCGGCAGTAGGGCAGGTAAGCCGGGTGGATGTTCAGGCTATGCTGTGCCTTGGCTAGGGTGGTGGTCTTGAAAATATGCCCGCCCCACAGATTAAGCAGAAAGTCGAAGTGGCCATCGGCGTATTGCTGATGCAGGCTGTCCAGCGTTGCCTGGCTGAGCGGGAAGCAGGGTTGACCATGCTCGCCCAGATAGCGGGTGATCAGGTCCGCATCCGGCTCCATGACCACAAAGACATACTGATCCTGTGGAAACCGGGTCAGCAGGTGTTCTATGCATTTCAGGCCAATCCATTTGGCCGTAAATACCAATACCTTTTTACGTTCGCTCATGCTGTCTGCCCCTGTTTGCGCCAGTGCCATGCCTTGACGGGGCCAAAATCCCCTACTTGCTGCGGCAAGGCCGCTGCGATCTGGTTGATCCGTGCGTCATAGGCCAACGCCTCACCGGTCTGCGCGCACAGACTGGCATTGATAACCCGGCTCAGGAAGTAATACAGGCTGGTGACATGGGCAAAATGCTCAATGCGGAAGCCTGGCTGCTGCCAGGCTTCCACCTCGGCGACCCGGAAGAAGCGGCTGTGCCAGGCTTCCTCAATGCTGTCCAGACCCGCTGCCTGTCGCATCCGGTTGGTGGCCTCCAGGCCATCCAGAGTGTTTTCCAGCATCAGAAATAGCCCGCCGGGTTTCAGGAGCGAGGGGATGCCTTGAATGACTTGCTGTTGTTCCTCTGCACTGACCAGACTGTTGAGGCAGCGGTTAGAGATCACCACATCAAACGGGGATAAGTCCTCTGGCAGGGCGGGCAGGGTGTGTGCCATGATCCGGACCTGCCCGGACAAGCCGACGGCCTGCACCTGAGCCTGGGCCAGCTGCACCATACCGGGGATATAGTCGAGCCCTACGCATTCGCATTGGCGCTTCTGTGCCAGCCGGATCAGGGTGTGGCCGCTGCCACTGCCCAGCTCCAGCACCCGACTGCCTGCGGGGACGTGCTCCAGCAGGTATGCCTGCTCAACCTGTGTCAGCAGGAAGTCCGGTGTGCCGGACAACATACCCAAAGGAACACGCTCCTCCCAGAAAGTCCTGATGGTGTGGCGTCGTTGCGCAAGAGAATCCATATCACCCGTCCATGCTGCCTGCGGTCCATTGCTTGAGGCGTATCTGTTCTGCCAAGGGGCTTTGGCTTGTTCCTGACACTCTAGCAGCAGAACCGCAGGCTGGGGAGGCCGGATGGTGTCTTGCTCACTCCCCGCATGGCGGTGCCATCTGACAAGGTCCCTCAGCGGCAGGGCAGTTTCATGCTGGTCAGCAGCTTGTTGAGGTCGCTGGCCGGGATGTGCATGCGCAGGGTCGGGGTATCCACCTGAATCTGGACCGCCTGTCGCAGGGCTTGCAGTGTGGCGGCATCCAGCGGGGTGGCTTTCAGGCCAAAATCAGCCGGTTTGATGGGTATCCACTTGCTCTGACCTAGCGGACCTACCAGGATGACATTCCCGGCGGTACCGAACAGCTGCTTACGGGTTGCTTCAAAGGCGCGCAGGGCCTTGAGGTCTTTCTGCATCCAGGCACCGGGATCACTGAGCCCGACGTAGAACTGCCAGGCACTGCCTGCTGCTTGCTGGCTGCACCCCACAAACAGCTGTGGCTGGCTACCGGCCAGCCCTGCCGGCAGGGGCTGGGCTTTGCGGTTGATTTCAAACTCATAGCGCGCACCGCCCCCCCAGGTGTAAGCTTCCATCCAGCCCAGGTCTTCCTGACTGGGGCGGAGCTCTACCATGGCAGGGCTACTGGCGGCCATGGATTGAAGGGAAGCCAAGCCCAGCACGATCAGCAGGGTGGGGCGGAGCAAGGAGGGCAAGGTCATGTCAGAGGTCCGTGAAAAGGCATGTCCGCATTATGACATGACCATTGCCTGTGAGGTTCCATGATCGCCGGAGCTGATCAGAACGGGATGCGATAGCTGGCATTCAGCCACCAGCGGTTGCCACTGTTGCGGCTATTGGCATTGAGCATGACAGCCAGAATGCCCGGCCCTACTTTGGCATCCAGCCCCACGCCCAGGCGCACCCAGCTGCGGGGATAGGCCATGCCTTCGAGCTTGAAGCTGCTCAGACCAATAATGCGGCCCTGGGCACCCTCACCGTTCTGGCGTGAGCGGTGTGCCAGCTCCAGCAAACCGGTCAAGGTCACATTGTCACTCAACGCATAGCGCAGATCCGTCCCCAGCCGCAGGATGCTTTGCCTTTCCTGCTGGGCCTCCCAGCTCACCGGAAAGTTGCCGCCTTTCTCGGTGTAACCATCCACATGGCTGCGGTACCAGCTCATGCTGGCATAAGGTGTCAACGACAGGCGTTCTGACTTGTAGGCATCCATCCAGTCCAGACGCAGGCGGAGTGCCTTGCTGCTGACATCCGGCGTACCATCGGCATGTTCAGGCGTGCCGGCATTGAGATAACCGCGGCGGATGCGTGCCTTGCCACTGTTGTAATAAGCACTGGCGCTCAACAGGAACGGGCTGTCACCCAGCTGGGCCACCAGCTCTGGCAAGACAAAGGTACCGCTGGTTTCCACGTTGGAGCCGCCATCGCTGTCGATGTCGCTACCGGTACGGCCAACTGCAGCACGCAGCATGAGTGTGTCCGTCAGTCCATATGCCACACCCAGCTCGCCATTGCCCACGGTGCCCTTGCCGGGTACACGCTCGGCTCGCCCGAGGTCACCCCCTACCCACATGGTGCCTTGGCCCGTCTTGAGGGTGAACGCCGTCGGGCGGCTGTGCAGGCCGTTCATGACCAGATCAGACTCACCCAAAGACCGGTTCTGCTGATGCGCCACACTGTAGAGGGAGCCATTGAATTGCTGCACATCAATCAGGCCGGAACCCCCATTGCCGCAGCTTCTGACGCATGCAATGAAGGCATTGCCATTGTTCATGCTACCAACCACGATTGAACCGTCTTGATTGGTTGCATGCGCCTCCTGTGTGCCTTGGAATGAGTTCACCACGACACCATTATCGGCCAGCCACTGCTCGACGGACTGCATGCCCGTGGCCTGGGTCCAGCGAAAGGCACGCAGGGCTCCCAGGTTGATGGCCTCTGAGCGACCCACGATGGTACTGCCGCCTGCTGAAATGCCCAGGCCCAGCGAGTAAGCGCCTCCTGGTAAAGTGCCGAGATTCTGCATGCCATCGGTGGCGGTCCAGCGGAAAGCGCGCGCATCGGTAATGCCGGGCCCTGGATACGACGTTCCCGTAATGACCTGACCATCGGCTGAGATGGCGTTTGCCACCGAGTTCTGGTGTCCTGACAGCACCCCAAGACTCACAGGGCCACTGCCATTGCTCCAGCGCACTGCGCGATCGTTGCCACCGGCATGACCATCAGCCGCCCGGCCTACGATGACACTGCCATCGGCAGACAAGGCCAGCGCCGCACTGGAATGTCCGCCATTCAGCTCGCCGAGATCCTGCATGCCTTGTGCGGACGTCCACAGGAAACCTCGCTGATAGGTTGCAGCGTTATAGGCGACACCCACCACCATGCTGCCATCGGCGGATACGGCTGCCGCATGACTGTTGCCCCCCATGGGCAGCGTACCCAGATCTTGTGGCCCGGTTGCCCTTGTCCAGCGATAGGCACGGTAAGACAACGCGTTTTGTGCAAGCTGGCCGGTTCCGACCAGTACGCTGCCATCAGCGGAAAGCCCGGTAACCGATGTGGCGCTGCCGCCAAACATGGACCCCAGGTTTTCCATTCCTCCAGCAGAGGTCCAACGCACGGCAACGGTCCGGCTGCCGTCCCGGGCGTATCCAGCAACAGTACGACCATCCGGGGAGATCACCTGGAAATTGGCATAGGTCCCGCCATTAAAGGGGGCATACTCGGCCAGACCGCCACCTGCAGCCAAGGCGACGTTCATGGAGAGCACGGTACAACAGTAAATGACAATGGCATTATTTGAGCGCAGGCGCAGTGCCCGAGCATGTGAGTTCGGTTTCATGTGTGGTGATTCGGTTTTATGATTTGTAGCTGGCAGGCGCTCGCCCCGAGCGCTGCATTTGGCGAGTATCTATAAGTTCGAGTATGCCGGGGCAGGTGAGCCCCGGCATGGGGTGCGGCTTACAGCTTGCGTTCCAGTTCCTTGACGATGGCGGAGGCGCGGTCGTCGATGTAGTCGGCGTTGGTGAACGGCTTGAAGTTGATGGTCAACGTGCCATCGGCAAAGCTCACACCGTTTTCATAGGCCATGGAAGGTGCGGTGGCTTCATCATAGGTGAAGACGATACGTTGCAGGGCCCCTTGCAAGGCTTCCTTGCCCATGGCATCTGCACCCAGGTCGCTCAGGGCCTTTACGGTTGGCACAAAGAAGATATTGGTCCAGAAGTCTTCGCGGCTATAGCGCTCAGCCTGGTCCGGCAGGGCAAGGGCGGCCCATTCCACATCAATGGTGATGTCTTTGCCCACGGCTTCGATCATTTGCGCCTTGAGGCCGTTGAAGGTTTCTTCCTGATAAGCAGCAATGGCACGGCGTTCAGCCAGGTTCAGGGTACGTTGTTCGCTCACAAGTCCATCCTTCAGTTGTGTTGGGTTTAATGTCAGGCAGGAGCGGCTTGCAACACCGGTTTTCCGCTTGCGCGAAATACGCCTTTGGCATATGCAGGTTCCTGTCGCATGACAATGATATTTTGCGGCTTCTTAATGAATGCCAAAGATTGAGCTGAAAAATCAGGGAACTGCGCATTTCTGGCTTGACAGGAAGATTTACTCCGCCATAAGGCGTGTGTCTTCCGGAGGGTGTTGCATAACGGTCAAGCGTGGGGTTGCTCCCGGTAGGCGGGACTGGTCAGACCGGGACGCGATAGCTGGCGGTAAGCCATGCAGTGCCACGGTTGCGGCTATTGGCATCTAAAGCAATCCCGAATGGGCAGAGGAGGGCTGATGTCAGGAGGGACATACTTTCTGGAGTGGCTAGTCGTTGGTATCCCGCAGGAGGGGCTATACTGCGGGGAGGAAATGCGCGGGAGAATGGAATGTGCCGCTGGGTGGCTTATGCCGGGCCGGATATTTTTCTGGAAGACCTGCTGTTTGAGCAGCAGCATTCGCTGATCAGCCAAAGCTTGCGGGCGCGCCATGCCAGTCAGGTCACCAATGGAGACGGTTTTGGCATTGCCTGGTATGGGCAGCGCAATCGGCCTGGCCTGTTCCGTGACATTCTGCCCGCCTGGAATGATGAAAACCTGCGCTCGCTGGCGGCGCAGGTGCAGTCCCGGCTCTTCTTTGCCCATGTGCGGGCGTCTACCGGCACCTCCGTGTCACGCAGCAACTGCCACCCGTTCCAGTTTCAGAACTGGGTGTTCATGCACAATGGCAAGATTGGCCACTGGCAGGATTGTCGCCGTGAGGTGGAGTCGCTGATCAGCCCGGAATTCTATCGCTACCGGGCGGGTACGTCGGACAGCGAGGCATTGTTCATGGCAGCGCTGTCCGAGGGTTTGCAGGATGATCCGGTAGGCGCGATGTCACGTGCCATTGGCAAGGTGTTGCAGATCATGGCGGCGCACGGTGATAGTGAGCCTTTTCGCATGTCTGCTGCGTTGACCGATGGCACCGTCATCTGGGCATTCCGATTCTCGTCGGATCAGGCCTCGCCCAGTCTCTACTATGGCAACCCGGATACCCATGCCAAGGACCGTGCGGCGGATGGGCAAGTCAATACCATTGCGTCTGAACCCTCGGACGACGACGAATCCAACTGGCACAGCGTACCCGAGGGGCATGGTCTGCGCTGGTCGGGTGGTCGGGTGTCGGTGTTTCCATTTGTGCCAGCGTAAGCAAAGGCATCACGCCATCCCGACGCTTGTAAAAGGATGGCGTGATGATGGCTGGCGTCAGGCGGTGCGGGTGGACAGTGCCTTGAGCAGGGCCTCACCCAGTGCGGCTGAGGATTGCGGGTTCTGCCCGGTGATCAGCAAACCATCCTGCATCACGTTGCTGTGGAAGGCCGGAGCACCCTGATAATGGGCACCCGCTTCCCGCAGCACGGATTCCAGCATGAAGGGTACCACTGCGCTGGCCCCTGCCATCTGTTCTTCCTCATTACTGAAGCCGCAGAGTATGCGGCCCTTCAGGTCCGCACCCAGGTTCAGCAGACCGGCAACACCGTGGCAGACCGCTGCAATCAAACCATCGTGGGCAAGCTGGTGTTGCAACAGGGCCTGCAAAGATGGGTTGGCGGGAAAATCCCACATAGCCCCATGCCCGCCCACCAGATAGACCGCCGCATAGTCTGCCGGAGGGAGGTCACTCAGGACCGGGGCTTCTGCCAGGGCTTGAGTTGAGGCTGTATCCGCCAGGAAGCGATTGACGGCGGCAGTACGGAAATCATCCGTCAGGCTCGCCGGATCGGCTACTGCGGGCTTGGGGCCGATTCGGACCAGATCGACCTGAAAACCGGCATCACGCAGGGCCCACCATGGGGCGGACAGCTCTTCATGCCAGAAGCCGGTTGGGTGAGCCAGGTCTCCCAGGGTGTGCTGCGAGGTCAGGACAAACAGAATGCGTGGCGTGCTCATGGTTCTTGGCCTTGATTGAAAGTGGACAGGGGTACGACGGGGAAAATGGATTCAGGGTGTGGCTGCCAGCGCGGTTCGGGCCCAATCCTGTAGCGCATGGTCTTGCTCCAGCACACTGGGTGGCACCTCGTAATAGCGTGCGACGATCACTTGCCGCTGCGCCGTGGCATAGCTGAAGGGCGGCATGCCGTGTTGCAGGTAGACGCCCAGGCTGTGGCGGTCCACCCGGAAGTACAGGCTGCCCTTCATGACAAAGCCAAACTGGACATCGGCCAGCGTCAGGCTGTAGCCACCAAAGAAGCGCTTGATGCGGACCGGCCCCAGCGGCAGCAGCCGTGCCGCCAGCTCTTGCGCATAAGCCTGGTTGGGAGAGGGGGTGCGCATGGTCTATGTCTCTCGTGTCAGGGCTTGCATGCTGGCAAATTCCTGCAAGATGGCCTGCTGCAGAGCCAATGTGTCATAGCCGGTGCGCAGCATGACCAGAATGCCCTGGTAGAGCGCCAGCAGCTTGATGGCTGCCGCTGATGGCATCACCCCTGCGGCCAGCGTCCCCTTGGTCTGCGCGGCTTCCAGCCGTTGCTGAAAAGTATGCCGCAGGATGTCAAACCCGCGCTGAACGGCATCATTGCCGGGTAGCGGGTGATCCGCAAATTCAACAGCAGCATTGGTAATCAGGCAGCCATGATGGGTCCCGCCTGGCTCCTCCAGCAGCGTCAGGAATAGCTGACGTACGCCATCCAGCCCCTTTTCCGGGGGGGCATGGCGATGGATTCGCTGATGCAGTACATGTTGCAGGTAATGTTCAAACGCGGCGGCATACAGCTCATGCTTGTCACCAAAGCCATGATAAAGGCTACCGGCACTGATGCCGGTGGCTTCACTCAGGTCGCGGATCGACAAGGCGGCATAACCGTGCTGCCGGAAGGCATGCATGGCACCGGTCAGGACGTCGTGTTCATTGAAATTCCGGTTGCGGCCCATGATCTCAATTTCTAATTCGATTGTTTTAGTATATATGAACTAAAATAAACGTCAAGCCCTGCGAAGTCTTCTGTCCAAGGGGGATGGTGCGGCAGAAAGCAAACAGGGCACCTAAGGGTGCCCTGTCTCATGGGAAGCGCGGTCTGATCAGGCGAGGGTCACCCGCGCAAACTTGCGCTTGCCGACCTGCAGTACCAGGGTCTCGCCGCTACTGAGCTGCAGTGCCTTGTCGCTGACCTTTTCACCATTGATGCGTACGCCGCCGCCGTCGATTTGACGCAGGGCTTCCGAGGTGCTGGCCACCAGTCCGGCGGCTTTCAGGGCGTGACCGATGCCCAGCTTGCCGTCAGTGGTGGGCAGGGTTAGCTCCGGCATATCCTCTGGCATGGCGCCGTCGCGGAAACGGTTGAGGAAGCCTTCCAGCGCGGCCTGGGCTGCATCTGCACCGTGGAAGCGGCCCACAATTTCCTGTCCCAGCTCGAACTTCACATCACGCGGATTACGGCCTTCTGCCACTTGCTGCTTGAGCAGGGCAATGTCCCCCAGTGAGCGGAAGGACAGCAGCTCGAAGTAACGCCACATCAGCTCATCGGAAATGGACATCAGCTTGCCGAACATATCGCCCGGCGCATCGGTGATGCCGATGTAGTTACCCAGTGACTTGGACATCTTGTTGACGCCATCCAGTCCCTCCAGCAGCGGCATGGTCACCAGACATTGCGGCTTCTGCCCATATTCCTGCTGCAGCTGGCGACCCACCAGCAAATTGAATTTCTGATCGGTACCCCCCAGCTCCACGTCGGCCTGCAGGGCGACCGAGTCGTAGCCTTGCATCAGTGGGTAAAGGAACTCGTGGATCGCAATCGGCTGGTTGCTGGCGTAGCGCTTCTTGAAATCATCACGCTCCAGCATGCGTGCCACAGTGTGGCGCGAGGCCAGCTTGATCATGCCTGCTGCACCCAAGGCCTCACACCATTCCGAATTGAAACGAATCTCGGTGCGTGCCGGGTCCAGAATCTTGAAGACCTGCTCGGCATAGGTCTTGGCGTTGGCTTCAATCTGCTCGCGTGACAGCGGCGGCCGGGTGGCGTTTTTGCCGGTTGGGTCGCCAATCATGCCGGTGAAGTCGCCAATCAGAAAAATGGCCTGATGCCCCAGATCCTGGAACTGGCGCATCTTGTTGATGACCAAGGTATGGCCCAGGTGCAGATCGGGGGCGGTGGGGTCAAACCCTGCCTTGATGCGCAGCGGGCGATTTTCCTTCAGCTTGTCGATCATCTCGGCTTCAAGCAGGAGCTCATCTGCGCCCCGCTTGATCTGGGCCAAGGCTTGTTGCAGGTCTGCTGTCATCATGTTCCCTTGCTGGTGGCTGACAGTGAATGGTCAGGCCGCCGGTTGTATTCAGCCCGAAAGAGAAGGGCGCCAACCGGAAAAATGTTTGCTGAATCAGGCTTTTCTGTTACCCTCCGCCACTTGCGGAAAGAATCTTTACGCCTTATGTCGAACACAAAAAACGATATTCTAACCGAAAACTCCGTACCGGCTGCACGTAAATCCGGCATCAACTGGCTGCTGTGGCTGTCCAGCGTACCGCTGCTGGGCATTGCCGGTGCGTTTGCCGTGGTGGGGCAACAGCAGCGCACGCCGGTGGATACCGTCGCGGTGGTGGATGAGCTCACGGTGCCGAACCTGCAAAGTGCAGCGCCGGATGTGTACTGGCGTGAAGAGCGCATCCAGCAAGGTGATAGCCTGGGCAGCCTGCTGTCCCGCATGGGGGTGTCCGACCCCGCGGCGCTGCAATACCTGCGCAAGCAAACCGAATTGTCTGGCCTGAAGCAGCTGAAGCTGGGGCGTACCGTCCAGGCGCAGACCGATGCCGAGGGTGAATTGCTGGGCCTGCAGTACATGGATGCCGATGGCGTGCTGGTTAAGGTGACGGCTGCGGGCGATTCCTTCAGTGTCAGCAAGGACAAGGTGCAGATGACGGTGGGTACGGCCATGAAGGCCGGCACCATCAAGAGCACCCTGTTTGCGGCAACCGATGCGGCTGATCTGCCAGATGACATCGCGACTAGCTTGTCCGACATGTTTGGCTCGCAGATCAACTTCCACAAGGGCCTGCACAAGGGCGACCGTTTCAAGGTGGTCTATGAAACGATGTCCTACAACGGCCAGGTGGTGCAGACAGGACGCCTGCTGGCAGCAGAATTCATCAATGGTGGCAAGGTGTACCGTGCGGTGTCGTTTACCGACGCCAGCGGGCATACCGCTTACTACACCCCGGAAGGCAAGAGCCTGCGCAAGGCCTTCCTGCAGTCGCCGATGGAGTTCACCCGGGTGACCTCCGGCTTCGCCATGCGCATGCATCCGATCCTGGGCGAGTGGAAGCAGCATAAAGGCGTGGATTACGGCGCGCCGATCGGCTCCAAGGTCAAAGTGACTGCCGATGGCGTGGTGACGTTTGCCGGAGTCAAGAACGGCTACGGCAACCTGATTGAAGTGAAGCACTTTGGCGATTTCACCACGGCCTATGCTCACCTGTCCGGCTTTGCGCCGAACCTGAAGGTGGGCAGCAAGGTGTCGCAAGGCGATCTGATCGGCTTTGTCGGTCAAACCGGATGGGCAACAGGCCCGCACCTGCACTATGAGTTCCGGGTGGCGGGCGAGGCGCGCGACCCGCTGTCGGATGTGGTGCCGATTGCCAAACCGATGGACGACAAAGTGCTGCCACAGTTTACCGCGCACGCATCGACCCTGACGGCACGCTTTGATCTGATGCAGACCCTGCAGGAGCGTAACCTCGATTGAGGATGCGCTGACGCTATCCATTTACGGGCCAGTGTGCATGCACTGGCCCGTTTTATTTCGGAGCGGATGAATGAGTGATACAGATGCACCGCTGTTGATTGGTTTGATGTCTGGCACCAGTCTGGATGGGGTAGACGCCGTGCTGGCCCGGTTTGAGCCACAGCCCGCCATGCTGGCCAGTGCATTCGTGCCCATGCCGGAAGATTTGAAGCAGGCCTTGCTGGTGCTTAATCAGGCGCAACCTGATGAGCTGCATGCCTGCCAGCTCGCGGCTAACCAGCTGGCGCAGTTGTACGCGCAAGCTGTGCGGCAGGTGTTGCATCAAGCCGGTCTGCCAGTGTCGCAGGTGAGGGCGATAGCCAATCATGGCCAGACCATTCGCCACCGGCCTGATCGCGGCTATACGGTACAGATCGGCAACCATGCCCTGCTGGCCGAGCTGACCGGCCTGCCGGTGATCGGCGATTTCCGCAGCCGGGATGTGGCAGCGGGCGGGCAGGGCGCACCCTTGGTGCCCGCTTTTCATAAAGGCCTGTTTCAGCCGGGTGATGGGGTGGTCAATATCGGCGGCATCAGCAACCTGAGCTGGTTGGCGCATGATGGGAGTGTGCTGGGCTTTGACTGCGGGCCCGGCAATGTATTGCTGGATCACTGGTGCCAGCGCCACCTGGGTCAGCCCTTTGATGCGGGCGGTGCGTGGGCGGCGCAGGGACAGGTACAGCCTGCCTTGCTGCAAGCGATGTTGAGCAGCCCCATTTTCCAGCTGGCGCCGCCGAAAAGTACCGGACGCGATGATTTCAATCCGGACTGGCTGTCGCGCTGGCCGCTGGCTGACCATGCACCGGTGGACGTGCAGGCTACCCTGTGCGCGCTGACCGCACAGGCCATCGTACAGGATGTGCAGCGTCATTGCCCCAACATCAAGCGGGTGCTGGTGTGTGGTGGCGGAGCGCGTAATGCCTGCCTGATGGCGGCACTGCAACGCGGTATGGGGGCGGTGCCGGTGATGAGGACGGATCAGGTTGGGGTGCCGGGGGACTGGCTGGAGGCGTTTGCCTTCGCCTGGTTGGGCTGGCGTTATCTGCAGGACCTGCCGGGCAATCTGCCTTCGGTCACCGGCGCGCGCGGCGAGCGCATTTTGGGCTGTTATTACCCGGCGTAGCAATAAAAACAGGGCCTTGCGGCCCTGTGTGTACCGATGGGCGGGGCTCAGGCCGAGAACGACGAGCCGCAGCCACAGGTCGAGGTGGCGTTCGGATTCTTGATCACGAACTGCGAGCCTTCCAGACCTTCGGTGTAGTCGATCTCCGCGCCGACCAGATACTGGTAGCTCATCGGGTCGATCAACAGGGTGACCCCGTTCTTTTCCACCTGCGTATCATCGTCATTGGTGATTTCATCAAAGGTGAAACCGTACTGGAAGCCGGAGCAGCCCCCGCCGCTGACGAATACGCGCAGCTTCAGATCCGGGTTGCCTTCTTCCTCAATCAGTTCACGCACCTTGTTCGAGGCGCTGTCGGTAAAGACCAGCGGGCTCGGCAGTTCAGTGGCGGCGTTCATGCAAACTCCTTAAACCCTAGTGTTTCAGTCGGATATTATCATTATCCATCGCTGCCGGGTAAAGGTCAATCCGGCTTGCTCTCGCTGCTGGCGGTCAGGTGCAGAGTTGGATTGTCCTTCAGCAGCTCGTGCTCATGCACCAGCCGGCCGTCGATGATGGCACCCGGATGCATCTCCAGCGTGCGGTAATGGACATCGCCAACGATTTGCGACTTGGGTTGCAGTTCAATGAAATGGGTGGCATGCACCGGGCCATGAATGCGGCCATTCACAATCAAGTGAGCTACGCGGATGGCGCCCTCGATCACGGCCTTTTCGGAGACCACCAGGGTGGCGGGCTTGTCGCCCACGGCAGTGACGTTACCCCGGATGCAGCCATCCACCCGCAGACCGCCTACGAACTGGACATCGCCATCAATGCTGGTCTCTTCACCAATCAGGCTGTCAATGCGGTTCTGCGGCTTGTGATTCTTGCTGCCGAACATGGCGACTCCTCGTCTATTTCAATGTGGTGGACCACTCCGCAGCCGGCGTGGTGTTGCCTTGTGCAAACAAGGTCAGGGTCAGCTTGTCCAGCGGCTGGATGCCGGCGGGCAGGTCACCCTCGATCCGGGTCAGGTGGCGAAACTGCAAGCGGCTGCGGGCATCCTGCGGATCACTGGGCCAGCTGCCACTGCTGTTACCGCCCCATTTTAGCTGGTAGTAACCGTCAAACGGATTACTGCTGCTGCCTTGTGCCAGCAGGGCCTGAAAGTGCCAGCGTCCGTCTGCCAACGGGTAAGCGCTGAAATGGCTGACACGCAATGGCTCATGATTATCCGGGCGCTTCAGCATTTCCTCGAACAGACCGAGCTGTTGCCGCAGGGATAGGTTCTCGGTTTCCAGCCGACCCACCTGCTGCTGCAGACGTACGCTGGCATCGCTGTCGATGCGTTGATCCTGTTCCAACTGGGTGGCGCGCTTGAGCAGCAGCCGGTTGTCCCGACTAAGGCTGCCGACATCCTGACGCAGTTTGAACACATCCTGTACCGTGATGCCACGGAACTCATTATTGCCCAGACGCCCCGCCAGATAAGCCACGCCGCAGCACGCCAGCAAAATGGCCAGCAGAATGGCGTAATGCAGCAAACGCATCGGCCAGCTGGTATGCGCCTGCACCGAAAGGCGCGGCGCGGTGAGCAGCTTGCGGTGACGCTGGGAGCGGCGACGCATCACATCAAGGCAGCAGCGGGACCAGCTCGAGGCCGGTGGTTTCGGGCAAGCCGAACATCAGGTTCATGTTTTGCACGGCCTGACCGGCGGCACCCTTGACCAGATTATCTTCGACCGCCAGCACCACCACGGTATCGCCACCCTGCGGGCGGTGTACGGCCAGGCGGCAGACATTGGCGCCGCGCACCGAGCGGGTTTCCGGGTGACTGCCAGCAGGCAGCACATCCACAAACGGTTCATCCGCATAACGCTGCTCGAACAGCTGCTGCAGGTCGACATCACGGGTGAGGCGTCCATACAGCGTCGCATGGATGCCACGAATCATCGGCAACAGGTGAGGGGTGAAGGTCAGACCAACGTCTTGTCCGGACATGCGGGCCAAACCCTGGCGGATTTCCGGCAGATGGCGGTGGCCAGGCACCCCGTAGGCCTTGAAGTTGTCACCGGCTTCCGCCAGCAAGGCGTGCACTTCCGCCTTGCGCCCCGCGCCGGATACCCCGGACTTGCAATCGGCAATCAGGTGTCGGGTGTCAATCACCCCGGCTTCCAGCAGCGGCAGGAAGCCCAGCTGCACGGCCGTCGGATAGCAGCCCGGGTTGGCAATCAGCCGGGCGTTGCGAATCTGTACGCGATTGACTTCCGGCAGGCCATAGACAGCCTCCTCCAGTAATTGCGGAGCCGCATGCTCCATGCCATACCATTGCTCCCAGGTGGCACGATCGCGGATACGGAAGTCTGCAGCCAGATCAATGATGCGGATGCCGGCATCCAGCATGGCCTGCGCCTGCTGCATGGCGATGCCGTTCGGCGTGGCGAAGAACACCACATCGCAATCCTGCAAGGGCTGGTCTGCCGGGTCGCTGAAACAGAGGTCGACAAAACCACGCAGGCTGCTGTACATGTCGGCGACCGGCATGCCAGCTTCCTTGCGCGAGGTTACCGCGCGCAGGCTCACCTGCGGGTGGCGTGACAGCAAACGCAGCAATTCAACCCCGGTATACCCGGTGCCACCGACAATACCCACCTTGATCATAGTGTGTTCTTTCACGTACAGGTTCAGCCAGCCTGAAGCGGCGCGTAGCCGACGATGATAAAACGCGGAGGAGAGCAGGACAACCCATACGGCATGATTTCTGCATGAAACCCGTATAAATTGACCCGATAGCCAGTAAAACAAAAAGCCACCCGAAGGTGGCTTTTGTGTGCCGTGGCAGCAGATTAACGCTTGGAGAACTGCTTGCGACGACGGGCCTTGTGCAGACCGACCTTCTTGCGTTCCACTTCACGTGCATCGCGGGTCACGAAGCCTGCGGCCGACAGGGCCGGCTTCAGCGACGGATCGTATTCGATCAGTGCGCGGGTGATGCCGTGGCGAACTGCGCCAGCCTGGCCGGTTTCACCGCCGCCTTGCACGTTGACACTGATGTCGAACGTGGACAGGTGGTTGGTCAGTTCCAGCGGTTGACGCACGACCATGCGGCCGGTTTCGCGGGAGAAGAACAGGTCAACCGGCTTGCCGTTGACTTCGATCTTGCCGGTGCCAGACGCCAGGAACACGCGTGCTACCGCGCTCTTGCGACGACCCGTGCCGTAGTTGTATTTACCGATCATGATGTGATCCCTGACTTACAGTTCCAGAACTTTCGGCTGCTGAGCGGCGTGCGGGTGATTCTCACCAGCATACACCTTCAGCTTCTTCAGCATGGCGTAGCCCAGCGGGCCTTTCGGCAGCATGCCTTTAACGGCCTTCTCGATCAGACGTTCCGGGAACTGGTTCTTCATCTCGGTGAAGGTACGGGCATAAATGCCGCCCGGGTAGCCGCTGTGACGGTAGTACACTTTGTCTTCCGCTTTGTTGCCGGTCACGCGGATCTTGTCTGCGTTCACAACGACGATGAAGTCGCCGGTGTCCATGTGCGGGGTGTAGATGGCTTTGTGTTTGCCGCGCAGGCGATGTGCGATTGCGGCGGCAAGCCGGCCCAGCACCAGATCGGAGGCGTCCACCACAAACCAATCGCGCTGAATGTCCTGCGGCTTGGCAGAGTAGGTTTTCATCTGAATTCGTTCCAAGTAAACAAGTCGGTTCGAGAAAGTGCGAGATTTTCGCAGATAAATCAATGCCTGTCAAACCGGATTCTTTACGTCCCGGCTGGGTGGCAAAAAAAACGCGATCCTGACACAGGATCGCGTGGCAAGTCCACCTGATCAATTAAGGAGGATGGAGGAGACAACATTAACGCATCACCTTGATGACGTTTAACGTTAAATGAACTATAGCTCACTTTTGGTTGCGTTGCAACATCCCGCCAGGATGGCGTGGCCTCGTTTACAATGGCCTCGAGGAATCCCTATCTATAGATATGAAGGACTGTACGATGAAGGCTCGGGTTAAATGGGTAGAAGGTAAAAGCTTCCTGGCAGAGAGCGGCAGCGGGCATGCCGTGCTGATGGATGGCGCGCCTGAAGCGGGTGGTCGTAATCTGGGGCCGCGCCCGATGGAAATGCTGCTGATGGGGGCGGGCGGCTGCACCGCGTTCGATGTGGTGCTGATCCTGGAGCGCGGCCGCCACGATGTGCGTGACTGCGTGGTGCAACTGGAAGCCGAGCGCGCCGAGACCGACCCGAAAGTATTCACCCGCATCCACATGCACTTTGTGGTGACTGGCAAAGGGCTGAAGCAGGACGTGGTCAAGCGGGCCATTGACCTGTCCGCCGAAAAATATTGCTCCGCCACGCTGATGCTGGCCAAGACGGCGGAGGTCACTCACGACTTTGAGGTGGTGGAAGTCGAATGATGTGTTGCAGACCTGCTACAGCCAGTAGCTGCTGCGGGTCATCACCTTGGACGACAGCTTCATCAGCGCCTTGACCGGTGCGGGCAGTGGCGCGGCGCCATGTTCGTCAGCCTGCTCGGCGTGGTGCAGCTCGTCGGTTTTCATCTGGGCCAGGATGGCCTGGCTTTTTTGATCGTGCTCGGGCAGTTTTTGCAGGTGCTCTTCCAGGTGACGGGCGACTTGCTGTTCGGTTTCGGACAGGAAACCGAGGTTCCATTTGTCGCCCAGCAGCCCGGCGGTAATGCCGATGGCGAGTGAGCCGGTGTACCACAGTGGATTGAGTAGGCTGGTACGCCCCCCCAGCTCGTGAATACGGCGCTCGGTCCAGGCCAGATGCTCGATTTCTTCAAACGCGGCCTCGGTGAAAGCATGCTGATTGGCCGGGTCGCGCGCGGTGAGGGCCTGACCCTGATAGAGGGCCTGGGCGCACACTTCGCCGCAGTGATTGATCCGCATCAGGCGAGCGGCATGCTTGCGCTCAGCGTCACTCAGCTCGCAATCGGGAATGTCCTGGTCCGGGTGGGGGCGACGGCTATGGGCAGGGGCGAGCAGCGTGCGTACGCCTTTGTCGAATTCAACAATCAACTGATCCAGCTTGGGCAACATGCCATCTTCCCGGTGAACGTGAGCGCTCCTATTATAAACCGGGCTGTGCCCTGGCAGTGCAGAGCAGAGTGGTGTTCAGTCAAAAAACACCATATCGGCATAGGGCTGCTGCCGGCAAGTGGCCAGTCTGCTGTGCAGGTCCCCGCTGTGGATTTCCAGGCGATGCCCGTCCGGGTCGAGAAAGTACAGGGAGTCACCCTCGCTGTGATTGTCTTTCCAGACGGTGACACCGGCCTCCAGCAGGCACTGTTGGGCCCGGTCAAAGTCGGTGACCGAAAAGGCGTAATGGGTGTAGTCCACGCCTGATCGGGTGTCTGGGTCCAGTGACAGGCATAGCCACAGGCCGGGCAGGCTCAGATAAGCGCCGCGTGCCCAGCGGGCATGTGGTCGGCAGCCTAGCAAGGTCACGTAGAAACGGAAACTGCGATCCAGATCTGCGGTCGCCAGGGTCAGGTGGTTCAGTCCGGCAAGCATGGGCGGTGTACTCAGCGGGATTGCTGCACGTAGGCCAGCGCTGCGTCCGCCAGTGCGGGGAAGTGGGCACTGTGCTGCGCGGAGAGGGCAATCCACTCCTTCATCGGCCGGTCTTTACCGGAAGGGTCCCACAATACGGCATCCGCCAGCGCCAGGGTACTCGCATGCGTGGGGCCATTGAGTTTGAACACCACGGTGTCCTTATACAGTGCGATGAACGCCTTGCCATTGATCTTCAGGCACGCTTTGCCAAACATCTGCCCAGCGCTGACACCCGCTTGTGCCGTCAGGCGCGTGGTCAGCTGTTGATACGCTTGTTCCACCGTGTTCATGTGGTTTCCCTGCTGTAGAAGAAGTGCGGTAAAAGTCTATATCGCGACTCGCGTCGGCCATGCTCAAGCGGCAGCTAACGGGAAGCGTACCGTGACCAGCAGCCCTCCCGTAGTGGCATCGTCGAGCCGGATCTGGGCGTGATGGGCATCGGCGCATTCACGGACAATGGTCAGGCCGAGCCCGCAGCCCTCCGCCTGGGCATCCGGCAAGCGATAGAAGCGCTCAAATACCCGCTGCCGTTCGGCCAGTGGAATGCCGGGGCCGCTGTCACATACGGTCAAAACAACCGCGGCCTTCTCGGTCTGCACGGATACGGTAATCTGACCTTGCTCCGGGGTGTAACGAATGGCGTTGTCGATCAGATTACTCAACAGTTCGTGCAGCAACAAGGTATTGCCGTGTATCAGGCAAGGGCCATCGCCTTCAAAACCGAGGTCCTGCTGTTTGCGACGAGCGGCAGGCACCATGTCGGCCGTCCATTCGCGCAGCAGGGGCAGCAGGTCGACTGTCTCGAACTGCAGCTGTGCCACATAGCCGGGCTCGGCACGGGACAGGGAGAGTAGCTGGTTGGCCAGGTGTATGGCTTGCCGGGTGGCACGATGCACGCGAGCTACCCCAGCGCGCATGCCCTCGGTGTCGGATTGGCGCAGGGTCAGCTCGATTTCGGTCTGGATCAGTGCCAGCGGGGTGCGCAACTGGTGCGAGGCATCCGCCACAAAGCGCTTGCGCGCATCGCGCTGACGGGTCAGGCGGGCCATGGTCTGATTCAGTGCATCTACCAGTGGCCGCAGCTCGCCGGGTAATCTGTCGAGTGGCAGCGGGCTGAGTTCATTTTCGTTGCGGTTCAGCAAGGTATCACGCAGCCGCATCATGGGCTTCAGGCCGAAATGCACGCCTGTCAGCACCAACAGTACGGTGCCGCCAATCAGCCAGAGCTGACTGCTGATCGCATCCTGAGTGATCTGGTCTGCCAGGGCTTCGCGGCTACTCATGGTTTCGCCGACGATGACCTCCACGCTGGCGTCCGGCCCCAGGTCAAACAGGGCACGCCGCAGCGTGCTGAAACGGGTGCGCTCGCCCCGGTACAGGGCTTCATAGAAGACCAGACCATACATCTTGCCGGCGCGCGGCGGGCGCGGTAGATCGCCGTAGCCTGCCAGCAACTGCTGGTCCGGGCCACGCACGGCATAGTAAACGTGATCCTGAAATTGATAGTCGAACATCTCCAGTGCGGCAGAGGGGATGTGGATGGTGGTTTGGCCGTCTTCAACCCGCACCCCTTCAGCAATCGACAGGGCGGAGGCCTGCAAGGTACGGTCGTACGCGACATTGGCCATGTGTTGTGCCGTCTGGCGCGTCATATGGCTATTGCCCGCCAGGATCAGGGCCAGAGGGATCAAGAGCCACAGCAGCAGTTTGCTGCGCAGGCTAAGGCTGGGCACGCTCTGGCTCCTGGGTTTCCAGCAGGTAGCCCAAGCCGCGCAAGGTCAGGATACTGACGCCTGAACCTTCCAGCTTTTTCCGCAGGCGGTGAATGTAGATGTCAATCGCTTCCAGCGACAGGCTGTCGTCAAAATTACAGATTTGCTCCAGCAAAGCATCTTTACTCACGGTTTTCCCCGCCTTGAGCGTCAGCACCTCCAACACAGCGAATTCTCGTGGTGTCAGTGCCAGTGGCGCATCATGCAGGCGAAAGGCACGGCGTTTGCTATCCAGTACCAAGCCACCCAGAACATGATCGGTGCTGGATACACCTTGTGAACGGCGTAACAAGGCACGCAGGCGTGCCTCCAGCTCATTGAGATCAAAAGGCTTGGCCAGATAGTCGTCGGCACCCGCGTCGAGGCCGCGAATCCGGTCTTCAACATTGCCCTGGGCGGTCAGGATCAGCACGGGTACCGCATTACCGCGCTGCCGCAGTCGCTGCAAGACCTCCAGCCCTGGCATGCGGGGCAAGCCCAGGTCCAGTACCACCAGGGCGTGATCCGGCTTGTGCAGCACCTGATCGGCCAGTCGGCCATCGTGCACCACATCCACCGCAAAGCGGGCCGCGGTGAGTGCCTCCTGAATGGAGGCCGCCAGTGGCAGGTTGTCTTCAACCAGCAAGATTCGCATGATGAAACCGGGGGGAAGCCAGAATGGTTTTCATGCTAGCACAACCGAAAGGGAAGGCTGTCACCCCTGAAAGGTATTGAAAGGTGGTTGAAAGGATGAGCTTCGTAACATGGCTGTCATCGACCCTCAGAGGTCGGATCAAACCCATTTGGGACAGCCCATAACAGGAGACTTATCATGCTGAACCGCCGTCGCTTGCTGACAACCGCCCTGACCCTGGCCTTTGCCGCCGCGCCGCTGCAGCTGCTGCAGGCCGCCGTTCCTGCCGGTTACCCGGCCAGCTACCAGTCGGTGATTGATGCTGCCACCAAGGAAGGCAAAGTGGTGGTCTATGCCACCACCGATGCGGCGCTGGCTCAACCGCTGATCCAGAGCTTTCAGCAGCTCTACCCCGGCATCAAGGTCGAATACAACGATCTGAATTCCACCGAACTGTATAACCGTTTCATCTCGGAAACCGCCGCTGGAGCGGGCTCGGCTGACGTGCTGTGGTCTTCTGCCATGGACCTGCAGGTCAAGCTGGCCAACGATGGTTATGCGCTGCGCTATACCTCCCCGGATGCCAAGAAACTGCCGGATTGGGCCCATTGGCGCGATGAAGTGTACGGCACCACCTATGAGCCGATTGCGTTTGTGTATAACCGCAAGCTGGTGTCCGCAGGCGAAGTACCGAAAACCCATGCGGATTTTGCCGCCCTGATGAACAACCCGAAGTTCAAGGGCAAGGTCACCAGCTATGACCCGGAAAAGTCCGGGGTGGGTTTCCTGCTGGCCAGTCAGGACAGCAAGGCCAACCCGTCCTTCTGGAATCTGGCCAAAGCGCTGGGTGGCGCAGACGTCAAGCTGCAGACCAGCGTAGGCGCCATGATGGAGCGCATCTCCTCCGGTGAAAACCTGATTGGCTACAACCTGCTGGGCTCCTACGCGATGACGCGTGCCAAGAAGGACGCCAACATTGGCTATGTACTGCCGACCGACTATACCTTGGTGATCTCTCGCCTGGCGCTGATTGGCAAGGCCTCCAAAAATCCGAACGCCGCCAAGCTGTGGCTGGACTTCCTGATCTCGACCCGTGGTCAGAGCCTGCTGGCAGCCAGCGACCTGTATGCCGTGCGGACGGACATGGAAGGCAATTCCACCGGTACCTATCTGGGCCGGGTGCTGGGCGGCGCGATGAAGCCGATCCCGGTGGGCGCAGGGCTGCTGACCTATCTGGACCAGTCCATGCGTCTGCAATACCTCAAGCAGTGGAAAGCCGCGCTGGCCCGCAACTAAGCGGATGGATTGACGCAGCGGTGCATCGCCTGCCTGGCGGTGCACCGGTCTGAGAATCTGTTCACCGTCTGCGGTGTGGTGGCGATACGGCGTTGCGTCGGTTTCGGGGGGCTTGTCTCTCCCGGGTAAACCCTGCTTGTTCAGTCGTATTCGCCTTGCTTCACCCTTACCCACAGGCGGTTGGCCGGTTCTGAGCCCTTGCTTGAGGATGTAATCATGAATGCCCTTGCTCGCTTGGGCGGGACCCGTATTGCCGTCGTTTTGCTGGCGGCACTGGCGGTGTTCCTGCCTATCGGTCTGGTTTTCTGGCAGAGTGCCTTGTCCGGACCGTTCTTCTTTCCCAACCATGAGTATGGCTGGGCCGCATACCAGTTCATCTTCGATGACCCAGACTTCTGGATGGCGGCCAAAAATTCGCTGATGATTGCGGTCGGCATGATCGTTATCGCCTTGCCACTGGGCGCTGCCCTGGCTTTCCTGCTTAGCCGTACAGACCTGCCGGGCCGCCGCTGGATCGAGGTGCTGGTGCTGATACCGGTGTTCGTGTCCCCCTTCGTGCTGGGGTTTGGCTATGTGGTGGCAACCGGACCCGTGGGTTTCTATTCGCTGATGTGGCAGTCCTGGTTTGGTTCTGTCCCCTGGAACATCTACTCGCTGCCCAGTATTGCCATCATCGCGGGTCTGACCCACGTTCCTCACGTCTACCTCTATTCCAGTGCGGCCCTCAAGAATCTGGGCTCCGATGTGGAAGAGGCCGCGCGGGTGACCGGCGCCGGGCCGCTGCGGGTGGCGCGCAGCATCAGCTTGCCGATGGTGGCGCCCAGCCTGCTGTACAGTGGTGTGCTGGTGTTCTTCCTCGGTTTCGAGATTTTCGGGCTGCCCCTGATTCTGGGTGACCCCGAAGGGCATCTGGTACTGGCCACCTACCTGTACAAGCTGACCAACAAGCTGGGCTTGCCGTCTTACCATCTGATGGCCGCGGTTGCAGTCTGCATCATTGCCGTGACCTTCCCGCTGGTGTTGTTGCAGCGCCATTTGCTGAAAACGGCCAATCGCTACATTGCGGTGAAGGGCAAAGCCACCCGGCAACGCCTGATGCCGCTGGGGCGCTGGCGCTGGATGGCGCTGGCCCTGGTCGGTGGCTGGCTGTTCGTGACGGTGGTGGTGCCGCTGTCCGGTATTACCCTGCGTGCCTTTGTGACCAACTGGGGTCTGGGGGTGCAATGGTCGGAAGCGTTCACCCTGCAGCATTTCCGCGATCTGGCCGAGCAACCGGGGGTGATCCGCGCCATTTTCAATACCATCCTGATCGGCGTCATTGGGGGGGGCTTGGCGGTCGCCTGCTATACCGCGCTGGGGCTGGTGGCGCATCGCCGCAGTGACATCCTGACCCGTTGTATTGACTACATGGTGCTGATCCCGCGCGCGGTACCGGGTTTGCTGGCCGGGCTGGCGTTCCTGTGGGTCTTCCTGTTCATCCCTGGGTTGAAAGAACTGCGCTCCTCCTTGTTCAGTGTCTGGCTGGCGTATGCCGTGGTGTGGCTGGCCTATGGCATGCGGCTGGTATCCAGCGCCTTGCTGCAGGTGGCGCCTGAGCTGGAAGAGAGTGCTCGTACGCTGGGGGCGTCGCGCACCCGGGTAAACCTCGAGATCACCCTGCCACTGATCCGCTTTGGCTTGCTGGCCAGCTGGCTGCTGGTGTTCATGATCTTTGAGCGGGAGTACTCCACCGGGGTGTATCTGCTGACACCGGGTACGGAAGTGATCGGCTCCATGCTGGTATCGCAGTGGGCGGCTGGCGCAGTGGATCTGGTGGCGGTGTTGTCGCTGACCAATGTGCTGCTGGTGGGAACCGGCATCGCCATTGCCCTCAAGTTGGGTGTGAAGCTGCATGACTAGTCGGGCCAGGGTCGGTTGCGGCCCTGACAGGAAGGATGAGGAGACAGAACATGAATCAACGTGATGCGGCAGCCCGGCAATCGGCTGCCAAGCTGGAAGTGCGGGACCTGCGTTTGGCCTATGGCGATAACCCGATCCTGAAAGGCGTGTCTTTCGGGCTGGCTGCAGGTGAAGTGGTGGCGCTGCTGGGAGCCTCCGGCTCGGGCAAAACCACCTTGCTGCGTGCTGTGGCGGGGCTGGAGCAGCCCAACCATGGGCAGATCCTGCTGGATGGCAACAAGGCGCTGTTTGATGCGGCCAAAGGCATCGAGCTGCCTGCCGAGAAACGGGATCTGGGTTTGGTGTTTCAGAGCTACGCGCTGTGGCCACACCGTACCGTGCAGGAAAATGTGGCCTATGGCCTGAAGCTGCGCGGTATCGACAAGGGGGAATCCGCAGAGCGGGTGCAGCAGGCGCTGGACAATCTGAACCTGGGGCATCTGGGGCAGCGTTACCCGCATCAATTGTCCGGTGGGCAGCAGCAACGGGTAGCGATTGCCCGCGCGCTGGTGTACAACCCGCCAGTGATCCTGCTGGATGAACCGCTATCCAATCTGGATGCCGCCCTGCGGCTGGAAGCGCGAGCCTGGCTGCGGGAGCTGATCATCCGGCTCAAGCTCTCTGCCCTGGTGGTGACGCATGACCAGAGCGAGGCCATGGCCATGGCTGATCGCATCCTGCTGTTGAAGGACGGCAAGATCGAGCAGGCGGGCACACCTCAGGAACTGTATGGTCAACCACGCTCCCTGTATGCCGCCGATTTCATGGGCAGCAACAACCGGTTGGTCGGGCAGGTGGTGCAGATGGAAGGGGGGCTGGTACGGGTAGAGGGGGAGGGCTGGTCACTGTGGGGGGATCCGCGTACGCCCGTCAAAGTGGGAGACCCGGTCACGGCGTTGATCCGGCTGGAGCGGGTGCGCCCGGTGAGTGGCGCGGGTGACAACCGGCTGGCCGTCAAACCGGTGACCGGCATGTATCTGGGCGATCGCTGGGAGCTGCTGTGTGAGTCTGGCGCGCTGCGTCTGCGTGCGTTTGGCGAGGAAAACTGGCAAGTCGGGCATGATCATCTGGAGCTGCCATCCCGCCATGTCTGGGTGTTTGCCGGACAGGGCTGATGGACGGGTGCTGAGATGGCCATGAAAAAAGCGGGGACTTCCCCGCTTTTTTCATGGCCATCATGCGCTCAGGTCGCCAGGTGGTAGCCACCTTGCCCAGCTCCCGCGGTGGACGGCTTACTCCTCACGTGCCGGGACCAGCACGGTGCGGTTGCCATTGCTTTCCATCGGGCTCACCACCCCGGACATTTCCATTTGCTCGATCAGACGAGCAGCACGGTTGTAGCCGATGCGCAGTTGCCGTTGCACGGCCGAAATGGAGGCGCGGCGAGACTTCAGCACAAAGGTAACCGCTTCGTCGTATAGCGGGTCGCTTTCGCTGTCGCCTTCCAGAATGCTGCCCTTCAGGTTGTCACTGCCGCCGTCGCCGACACTGCCTTCCAGAATGCCTTCAATATAATTGGCGGCACCGTGCTGCTTGAGGTAGTCCACCACATGGTGCACTTCCTCATCGGCCACAAACGCACCGTGCAGGCGCTGCGGGTAGCCGGTGCCGGGTGGCAGGTAGAGCATGTCGCCCATGCCGAGCAGGGTTTCCGCCCCCATCTGGTCCAGAATGGTGCGTGAGTCGATCTTGCTGGAGACCTGGAACGCCACGCGGGTCGGAATATTGGCCTTGATCAGACCGGTAATCACGTCCACCGACGGCCGCTGGGTGGCCAGGATCAGGTGAATGCCTGCCGCACGGGCTTTTTGCGCCAGCCGGGCAATCAACTCTTCGATCTTCTTGCCCGCCACCATCATCAGGTCGGCCAGTTCGTCGATCACCACCACGATCATCGGCAGCGCTTCCAGCGGCTCCGGATTGTCCGGCGTCAGGGTAAACGGGTTGGTCGGGCGTTCGCCACGCTTTTCCATGTCGGCCAGCTTCTGGTTGAAGCCCGCCAGATTGCGCACCCCCATGTGCGACATCAGCTTGTAGCGCTTTTCCATCTCCGCCACGCACCAGTTCAGCGCATTGGCAGCCTGTTTCATGTCGGTCACCACCGGGGCCAGCAGATGCGGGATGCCTTCATAGACCGACATTTCCAGCATCTTCGGGTCGACCAGAATCAGCCGCACCTGCTGCGGGGTGGCCTTGTACAGCAGGCTGAGCAGCATGGCGTTGATGGCCACGGATTTACCGGAGCCGGTGGTCCCCGCCACCAGTACGTGCGGCATCTTGGCCAGATCGGTCACCACTGGCGTACCGGAAATGTCTTTGCCCATCGCCAGGGTCAACGGTGAGGTCGAGTTGCCATACACGCTGGCACACAGGATCTCCGACAGCCTGACCGTCTGCCGTTTTGGATTGGGCAGCTCCAGCGCCATATAAGTCTTGCCGGGGATGGTTTCCACCACCCGAATGGCGGCAAGCCCCAGCGCCCGCGCCAGGTCGCGGGCCAGATTGACCACCTGCGAACCTTTGACGCCGCTGGCCGGGTCGATTTCATAACGGGTAATCACCGGGCCGGGGTAGGCGGCGACCACCTGCACTTGCACGCCAAAGTCGGCCAGCTTGCGCTCGATCAGGCGCGAGGTGTATTCCAGCGTACTGGCGGCGACGGTCTCGGATTCCAAGGGTGGCATGGCCAGCAGCGAGAGCGGTGGCAGGGGGGAGTCCGGCAGGTCGCTGAACAGCGGTGCCTGCTTCTCCTTGATGGCCTGCCGTGACGGCTCGATCTTGACCGCAGGGATGGCGTCGCGGCGCGGCTGTGGTGCAGCTTCCACTACCGGCTCCGGGCGGACTGGGCGTGGGGGTGGCGCGGGTTCCGCTTCCTCTTCCTGCCAAGGCGGCAGCTCGTCAACCACATCGTCCTCGGTTTCCGGCACGGAGGTGTCGTCATCCGTGGTCAAGGGCTCCAGCTCGGCAGGGGCCGTGGGGTGGTTGAGGATCAAGGGCTCAACCCGTTCACCCGGCACCACCACTTCCACCGGCGCACGGTCTTGCTGTCGGCGTTTTTCTTCGGCCACCATCGCATCGCGTTCGGCTGCAGCGGCCTCGCCCGCCTTGCGGTCCTGATGGGTCTGCCAGATGCCGGTGATGCGCTGCAGGCTGCCTTCCAGTACATGACCCAGGCCCTCCACAAACTGCAGCCAGCTGACCCCTGCAAACAGCGACAGGCCAATGGCGATGCTGGCCAGCAGGACGAGTGTGGCACCGGTAAAGCCAAAGGTATGGGCCAGCGGCGTACTGACCGCGGCGCCGAGCATGCCGCCTGGCTCATCCGGTAGCGCGATTTTCAGGCTGTACAGGCGCAGTGATTCCAGCCCGCAACTGCCCGTCAGTGTTACGAAGAAGCCTGCCAGCGACAGCCATAAGGGGTAGCGGGGTGTGTCATCATCGCGATCCAGCCGCCGGTAGCCCCACAGGATGCCGGAGAGGCACAGCAAGACCCACCACCAGGCCGATCCGCCAAACAGGTAGAGCAGCAGGTCTGACAGCCAGGCCCCAAAGCTGCCGCCCGTGTTGTGAATCGGAGCGGGTGGTGCGCTGTGCGACCAGCCGGGGTCTGCCTGATCGTAGCTGATCAGGATCAGTACCAGATAAATGGCGGCGGCCACCAGCAGCAGCCACCACGATTCACGCAGCAGGCTGCCAAGTTGGGGCGTCATGGCTGGTTGGGCGGTGTTGCGCGTGTTGCGTTTGTTCGACGACATGCCGGATGGATATTGCTTGGACAATCTGGCGATTATAGCCGGAAGGGGAGGGCTTCACGTAAAATATCCGGTCTGAACCCTATTCATCATGATGATTGAGCTGACATGACCCCAGTCCGTACCCGTTTTGCGCCCAGCCCGACCGGCGAGCTGCACATCGGTGGTGCCCGCACCGCCTTGTTTTCCTACGCTTATGCCCGCCACCATCAGGGCGTGTTCATCCTGCGGGTGGAAGATACCGATGTCGAACGCTCCACGCCGGAATCGGTCAAGGCCATCTTCGACGGCATGCACTGGCTGGACCTCGAGTATGACGAAGGCCCGTTCTATCAGATGCAACGGATGGACCGCTACAAGGAGGTAGTGGCCGAGATGCTGAAGGCCGGAACGGCCTATTACTGCTATTGCAGCAAGGAAGAGCTGGATGCGCTGCGTGCGGAGCAGGAAGCGCGTGGCGAGAAACCACGCTACGACCGTCGCTGGCGTCCGGAGGCCGGCAAGACGTTGCCGGAGCCGCCTGCGGGCGTGCAGCCGGTGGTGCGTTTCCGCAATCCGCTGGACGGTGTGGTGGCATGGGAGGATGAGGTCAAGGGCCGTATCGAAATCAGCAATACCGAGCTGGATGACCTGATCATTGCCCGACCTGATGGCACGCCCACTTACAACTTCTGCGTGGTGGTGGACGACTGGGACATGGCGATAACCCATGTGATCCGCGGCGACGATCACGTCAACAACACCCCTCGCCAGATCAACATCCTGCAGGCACTGGGGGCGCCGCTGCCGAAATATGGCCACGTGCCAATGATCCTCGACGAAGACGGCAAGAAGCTGAGCAAGCGTACCGGTGCCGCCTCGGTGATGCAGTATTACGAGATGGGCATCTTGCCGGAAGCCTTGCTCAACTATCTGGCGCGTCTGGGGTGGGGCCATGGTGATGATGAGCTGTTCAGCCGGGCGCAACTGGTGGAGTGGTTTGATACCCGCCAGATCAGTGGTTCGCCGTCACGGCTGGACCGCAAGAAGCTGATGTGGGTGAATGCGCACTATCTGAAGCAGGCTGACGCCGGGCGCATCGCCGCGCTGGTGCGTCCCTTCCTTGAGAAAATTGGCGTGACGGTTGATGAGGCGATTGACCTGCCCGCATTGGTTGGCCTGTACAAGGAGCGGGTGGAGAACCTGTGCCAGCTGGCAGAAGCGCTGGCGTTCTGCTTCCGCACGCCAGAAGCCGACCCGGCACTGCGAGCCCAGCATTTGACCGATGCCGTGCTGCCACACCTGCCGACGCTGGTGTCCCGCCTGCAGGCGCTGGTGGACTGGAGCAAGGACAGTATTGCCGCTGAGCTCAAAGCCGTAGTGGCAGAGGCCGGTTTGAAATTCCCGCAGCTGGCCATGCCGGTACGGGTGCTGCTGTGTGGTACCACGCAAACGCCAAGCCTGGATGCCGTGCTGGCCGCCTTGCCGCGCGAGCTGGTGCTGTCACGCCTGGCGGCAGGTTAAGTGTCCATGCGCCCGCCGCAGGCCGCACCCGGACCTGATCAGGTCGAGTTTGCCCACCTGCTGCGGGGCTTGTCGGCACTGGCGGTGCTGCTGTTCCATTACGGCATTCTGTTCTGGCAACGTCCGGCGCGGGTGGCGGAACTGACCGGCATGCCGGTGCTGCCTGCCGGTATGGCGCTGTGGCCGGGGCATGCTGCCTTCCTGCAGGCGTTTTCGCTCAATCTGGGGGCGATTGCGGTAGGGGCACTATTCCTGATCAGCGGTTTTGTGCTGCCTTTCTCCTTCCGCAAGCAGGTGGATGGCGGCGGCTTCATGATCGGGCGGGCGTTTCGCATTCTGCCGACGTACTGGGCCGGGTTCGCGGTGACGCTGCTGGTGTTGTGGGCCGTGGCCGCGTGGCAGGGCCACGCTTTCCCGCATCGCCTGAAAGACGTGCTGTTACATCTGTTGCCCGGTCTGCGCGATATGCTGGGTGGTGCCAATATCGACGGTATCGTCTGGACGCTGGACATCGAGATGAAGTTCTACCTGCTGGCGCTGCTGATCATCGGGCCGCTACAGCGGGGCAGCCGCGGGCTGTTGCTGCTGCCCGCCGGTTTGCTGCTGCTGGCCACAGGCTGGCAGATGAGCGGGCATGCGGTGCCGGGAACCTTGCTGTACCTGGTGTTCGCCTGCATCGGCATCGTGTTTCACCAAGCCTACCAGCGCAACTGGCCGTGGTGGGAGTGTGTGCTGTGGATCGGGCTGGGCTTTGCCCTGTGGTTCCTGCTGGCGGCACGCTGGCTGCATTTTCCACCCAACTTGCTGCTCAGCTACGCTATTGCAGCCGGGCTGTTTGGCGGGCTGTATCTGTTGCGCGCCCATATCCGTCTGCAACGCCCCACCCGCTGGCTGGCCGATGTCAGCTACCCGCTGTACTGTGTCCATGCCGTACTGGGCTACAGCGGCCTGCGCCTCATGCTAGAATGGCAGGTTTCACCGCTGGTGGCCCTACCCTTGATGGCTGGATTGGCTCTGGGGTTGGCTGCGTTGATCCATCATCATGTTGAACTGCCTTCACATCACTGGGGCAAGCGTGTGATCCAGCGCTGGCGTGAACGCACTGCTTAGGAAGCAAAATGACCGCATATACCGTACATCCAACCGCCATTGTGGATGAAGGGGCCGAGATTGGCACCGGTAGCCGCATCTGGCATTGGGTGCATATCTGTGCCAGTGCGCGGATTGGTGAGCGGTGCTCCTTCGGGCAGAACGTGTTTGTCGGTAACGATGTGCAGATCGGCAACAACGTCAAGGTACAGAACAATGTGTCGATCTACGATGCGGTGACGCTGGAAGACGATGTGTTTTGCGGTCCGTCGATGGTGTTTACCAATGTACACAACCCGCGCAGCCATGTCACCCGCAAGCACGAATACCGCCGCACCGTGGTGCGCAAAGGTGCCAGCATTGGCGCCAATGCCACCGTGGTCTGCGGCAACGAGATCGGCGAATACGCCTTCATCGGTGCCGGTGCCGTAGTGACGCGTGATGTGCCTGCGTACGCCCTGATGGTAGGCACCCCGGCACGGCGCATGGGCTGGATGTGCCAGTGCGGTGAGAAATTGCCCAAGGGCAGCGGTGAGCTGAGCTGTGCCACCTGCGCTGCCCGCTACATGGTCGACAGCGAACGCTGCTCGCCGCTTTAACCGGATTGCAACCCTGGACCGCTCCTGGAGCCTTATTGCATGGAATTCATTGACCTGAAAAGCCAGTATCGCCACCTGAAACCGGCGATTGACCAACGTATCCAGCAGGTGCTGGACCACGGGCAGTTCATCATGGGGCCGGAGGTGGCCGAGCTGGAGGCGGTGCTGGCCGACTATGTGGGTGTCAAGCACTGTGTGGGGGTGGCCGATGGCACCACCGCATTGATGATCGCGCTGATGGCGCTGGATATCCAGCCGGGGGATGAGGTGATCACCACCCCGTTTACCTTTATCGCCACCGGTGAAATGATTGCCCTGATGGGCGCAAAGCCGGTGTTTGTGGAAATCGACCCGGTGAGCTGGAATCTGGATCCGGCCCTGCTGGAGGCGGCGATTACGCCGCGTACCCGTGCCATCATGCCGGTCAGCCTGTATGGTCAGTGTGCTGATTTTGACGCCATCAACGCGGTGGCGGCCAAACACGGCCTGCCGGTGATTGAGGACGGCGCACAGAGTTTCGGCGCACGTTACCATGGCCGCCGCTCCTGCGGTCTGAGCACCCTGGCCACCACCAGCTTCTTCCCGTCCAAGCCACTGGGTTGCTACGGTGATGGCGGTGCCTGCTTTACCAATGACGACGCGCTGGCGCAGCGCATGCGGCAGATTCGTGTGCATGGGCAGAACCGGCGCTACCACCACCCGGTGCTCGGCTTGAACGGTCGGCTGGATACCCTGCAAGCCGCCATTTTGCTCGGCAAATGGCCGACCTTTGCCGACGAAGTGGCTGCACGCGAGCGTATCGGCGCCCGTTACAGCGACAAGCTGGCCGGCATCGTCACCACACCGCAACTTGCTCCCGGCTACAGCAGCGTGTACGCACAATACACCATCGAAGTGGACAACCGTGATGCGGTGCAAGCCAGCCTGAAAGCGGCTGGCATCCCCACGGCGGTGCATTACCCGATTCCACTGCACCTGCAGCCGGTGTTTGCCGGTCTGGGGCTGGGCGCGGGCAGTTTCCCGCGTGCCGAAGCCGCTGGTCGCCGGGTGATGAGCCTGCCGATGCACCCCTTCCTCGACGAAGCCAGCCAAGACCGCGTTGTGGATGCGGTGCGGGCGGCGGTCGCCTGAGGCAGTCCTGCCCGGCATGACCGCGCAACGCGGGTTCCTCCGCAGCATCCTCACTCTGCTGACCGGTGCCACACTGGCGCAGGCGCTACCTTTGCTGGCAGCGCCTGCCTTGACACGCCTGTACAGCCCGGCAGACTTCGGTCTGTTTGCCCTGTTCAGCGGCCTGATGAGCAATATTGCGGTGATGGCGGGTGGTCGCTATGAGATGGCGATTGTGCTGCCGGAGGACGACGACGAGGCGCTGCATCTGCTGGCCCTGTCGCTGCTGATCGCCTTTGGCTGGATGCTGCTGTTGCTGCCGCTCAGTCTGGTGGAAGAAACCACCATTGCCAGGGTGCTGGGCCACCCCGAAGTGGCACACTGGCTGCCCGTGCTGGCGGTGACCGTGTTTGCGGTGGGGTGCAGCCAGTCCTTGGGGTGCTGGGCCAACCGGCGGCGCCGTGACGGGGTGATGGCCAGTTCCCGTTTCCTGCAAAGCGGTGGCACGGTGGGAACGCAGTGGTTGGCAGGCTGGACAAAGTTTGGCGCCGGTGGGCTGATCCTCGGGCAATTGCTGGGTACCCTGCTGGCGGCTGTCTGGTTGGCGGTGGATGCCTTGCGGCAAGGCGGGCACTGGCTGGCACGTTTGCGCTGGCAGCAGATCAAGGCGGTGGCCTGGCGCTATCGCGAATTTCCAACCATTAACGCCATGCACGCCTTTGTCACTGCGTTTCAGGAGACGGGGGCCTTGTGGGTGCTGTCACATGCCGGTGGTGCCAGTGCCTTGGGCTATTATGGATTGACCATCCGGGTGTTGAAAGCGCCGATCGGACTGGTGGGCGGGGTCGTTGCTCAGGTGCTGTACCAGCGCATCGCGACTGAGCGCCACGCCGGGCAGGCCATTGCCCCGCTGGTGCGGCAGATGGTGCTGATGCTGGGTGGGCTGGCGGTGGTGCCGGTGGTGATCCTGCTGCTGTGGGGCGAGCCGCTGTTTGCCCTGCTGTTTGGCGCGCAGTGGGATGCAGCGGGTCGTTACGCACAGTGGCTGGCTCCGTACATGCTGCTTTACTTCGTGGCTTCGCCACTGTCGACCCTGCCGCTGGTGCTGGGGCGGCAACGGACGGCCTTTGCCTTCGCCGTGGTCGGCATCCTGGCTTACCTGCTGGGTTTGCTGATCGGTAGTACGGTGTGGCACAACGTGGAATGGGGGCTGGGTCTGACCTCGGCACTCATGACCACCTATTTTGCCGTGTTCCTGCTCTGGCTGTGGCATATCGCCCGCCATGATGACCGGCAACGGGGGGTAGCATGAGTCTGGATCGCGTGCTGCAACGCTGGGGTTATGCCAAACGCCGACTGCGGGTGACGCTGGCACGCTGGCGGGGTGCCCGCATCGCGACAGGGGCGGGGCTCGACCAGGGCGTGCGCTTGCTGACACCATCGGCTTGCACATTGGGGGCAGGTAGCATGCTCTACCAGCAGGTGCAGGTGATGGTGACCCCGGGCGGGCAGTTCCAGCTGGGCGCACGTTCGCACCTGGCACCCTGGGGCTATCTGTTGATCGAGGATCAGTGCCTGCAGATTGGTGAGCAGGTGGCGATTGGGCCCTTTTGCAGCGTATTTTGTGTCAGCAATGTCCCCACCCTGACGCAGGCGATGGCGACGGTCAAACACAAGGCTGGCGTGACCATCGGCAATAATGTGTTCATCGGTTCGCAGTGCGTGATCCTGCCGGGCACCCTCATCGAGGATGATGTGTGCGTGGCCGCCAATTCGGTGGTGCAGGGGCGGCTGGAGCGAGGGTGGCTCTACGCGGGTAGCCCGGCGGTGAAAAAGAAACCCCTGGCAGGAGGCCCGGCCTGACATGTCGCTGGTGTGTACAGCCCTGACCTGGCCGATGTGGTGGCGCGCGCAGCTGGACCGGCTGTGGACGCCTGCCGCGCCGGCATTGCAACGCTTTCAGCAAGCGCTGGCCGACGAGCTGGGTTGCCCGACGGACGAGCTGTTGCTGTACGGTGCGGGCCGCATGGGGCTGTATGCCTGGCTGGATCAGCTGGCCCTGCAGCCCGGTGACGAAGTGATCCTGCCTGCCTATACCTGCGTGGTGGTGCCCAATGCTGCTCATTTTGCCGGGGCCACCGTGCGCTATGTGGACATCGACCCGCACACGCTGACGTATGACCTGCCACGATTGCTGGAAGCGGTGAATGCGCGGACCCGGGTACTGGTGTTGCCCGCCAATTATGGTTTGCCGCTACTGGGGCTGGACACCCTGCGTGCGCGATTCCCGCAGCTGCTGCTGGTGGCGGACCTGGCGCATGCCCTGGGCAGCATGCCCGAGCCGGTGCTGGCGACACGGTCGCTGGATGCCGCCTTTTTCAGCTTTGAATTCTCCAAGTGCCTGACCACCGGCATGGGCGGTGCGCTGTGGGTACGTGATCCGGAACTGCGTAAAACGTTGGCCAGCCAGCGCCTGCAACTGCCGGTATTCAGCTTGCGCCAGCGTCTGCAGCTAGGCATGACGGTGTTCAGCCATCTGCTGGCCGCCAGCGGCGCGGTGACACTCGGACGCTGGACACAAGGCGTGCTGCGTCGCCTCGGTCTGCTGTACGCGACCTCGGAAGAGCTATCAGGGCTACGCCCGGCACACTATCCTTTGCAGCTGCACACTGGTGCGGCCCATCTGGGCTGGCAGCAGCTGCGTGCCTATGCCGGAACCAAGCAGTTGCGACGTGAGCAGGCGATTGCCTATCAGCAGGCGCTGGCCGGGCTGGCAGGGGTCCGCTGCATGCCGGTGCCAGACGGGGCTGCCTTGCTGCGTTTCCCCCTGCTGCTGGAAGGCGCGCTCGCCGCGCGACGCAAGGCCATCATGCAGGCGCTGCAGGAAGCGACGGGTTTGCCGGTCGGGATGTGGTTCAACCACGTGGTACATCCGGTGGGCAGCAGCGGGCATGGTTATGTGGATGGGCAATGCCCACAGGGGGAGCAGGTGGCGGCGACCATGCTGAACTTGCCGCTAGGTCGCCATGTCCGCCTCAGTGCGGCACGGCTGGCACGCTTGCGGCAATGCCTGCAGGAGGCGCAGGCATGAGCCCGGTACTGGATACCCTGCTGCTGATTGGCACGCACTCCATCCATACCCATCGCTTTCTGGCCGGGATTGCGCCGCATTGCCGCCAGGTGGTGCTGATCAGCAATGGTGAGCCTGGGCCAGAGTGGTGCCCGCCCAATCTGTGTGAAGTGGTACAGGTCGATTTTGGCCTGCGTGCCTGGCGCACAGCCCGGCGTATCCGGCAGGTGATTGCGCGGTACCAGCCACAACTGGTGCATGTCCATCAAGCCAATAGCGTGGCCTGGCATGCCAGGCGAGCCCTCAAAGGCAGTGTGCTGCCGATGGTGCTGTCCTGCTGGGGCTCGGATGTGCTGCTGTTGCCAAAGCGCAGCCTGTTACACCACTGGATGGTGAGGGGCAATCTGCGGGCGGCGCGCTTGCTGACGGCGGATTCCCAGGTGCTGCTGCAGCAGGCGCAAAAGGTGGCGGGGCTAGCTGTTGCAGGACAGTGGTTGCTGTTTGGTCTGCCCGAGTTGCCGTCACCACCGCTTGATCTGGCCAGCCGCCCCAAACGCATGCTGTCCTGCCGCTTGCACAAGCCCTTGTACCGGGTGGACGCCATCTTGCGAGCGGTGGCGGTGCTGCAGCAGCGTGGGCAGTGGCAGGACTGGCAACTGGAGGTCGCCGCCAGTGGCCCGGACACCCCGGCGCTACAGGCGCTGGCCCGTGAGTTGGGATTGGGTGAGAGTGTGCAGTTTACCGGTTTCATGCCGCACGCCAAGCTGTTGCAAGCCTATGCGCGGTCCCGGCTGTTTGTCAGCGTGCCGGAGAGTGACAGCACCCCGGTCAGCCTGCTCGAAGCCATGGCCTACGGTTGCCTGCCGGTACTCTCCGATTTGCCTGCCAACCGCGAATGGGTGGAAGACGGTCAGCAAGGCTTCATTTGCCGCGACGTCAAGCAACTGACTGACGACCTGTGGCGGGCCATGCAATGGTGTGAGCAACAGCCGGAACGCTGGCAGCAGCAGATGCTGGCTAACCACCAACGCATTCGGGAAACCGCCTGGTTCCCGCAGAACATGGCGCAATGCGCCGCCTTGTACCAACGAATTCTGGAAGGGCGGGCATGAAGATCGCCGTATTGACCAGCGCTCACCCGCGCGGTGACATCCGCATTTTCGTCAAGCAGTGCCGCAGCCTGGCTGCTGGCGGACATCAGGTCACGCTGGTGGTGGCCGATGGGCTGGGCGATGCCGTGGTGGATGGTATTACGGTCAAGGATGTCGGCAAGCCGACAGGGCGCCTGCGGCGGATGACGCAGGGAATCTGGCGGGTCGGTCGCGCGGCCTGGCAGCTGCAGGCCGATGTCTACCATTTCCACGACCCGGAGCTGATCCCGGTCGGCTTGCTGCTGCGGCTGGATGATCGTCAGGTGGTGTATGACGTGCATGAGGATGTGCCCCGGCAGATTCTGGCCAAGCCCTGGATCCGCCCGGCGCTGCGGCGGGGCATTGCCCGGGTGTTCGAATGGCTGGAGGACTGGGCGGCAGGGTGCTTCTCCGCCGTGGTGGCGGCGACGCCGACCATTCGTGACCGCTTTCTGCCGCATCAGCCGCGCACGGTGGACGTCAACAACTTTCCCATCCTGTCCGAGCTGACCCCGGCGGGGGATTGGCAGGGCAAGCAGCATGCGGTGTGCTATCTGGGGGGGATTACCCGGGTGCGTGGCATCATGGAGGCGCTGGAGGCGCTGGTGCAGACCGACAGTCGCTTGCTGCTGGCGGGTGCCTTTAATGAAGCGGCACTGGAGCACGAGGCCCGCGCGCATCCCGGCTGGCAGCAAACCGACTACCTGGGGGTGGTGGATCGTGCCGGTGTGCAGCAGGTGCTGGGCCAGGCACGGGTAGGACTGGTGACGCTTCACCCAATCATTAATTACCTCGATGCCTTGCCGATCAAGCTGTTTGAATACATGGCCGCAGGCATTCCGGTGGTCGCGTCGGATTTTCCCTTGTGGCGACAGATTGTGCAGGATGCCGATTGCGGCCTGTGTGTAGACCCGCTGGACCCGGCCGCCATCTCCCAGGCCATACGCGCGCTGCTGGCAGATGAAGCACGTGCCCAGGTGTTGGGCATGAATGGACGTCGTGCGGTGGAGCAACACTATCAATGGTCGGTCGAGGCAGCGAAGCTCTTGACCTTGTACCGCCAACTGGCGCAGGCTGCTGCCGCATGAATATCCTGTATATCAACCACTACGCGGGCACGCCGCAACTGGGCATGGAATACCGGCCCTATTACATGGCGCGGGAATGGGTGCGCATGGGGCATCAGGTCACCATGGTGGCGGCTTCGTTTGCCCACACCCGCAGCCGTCAGCCGGATTGCGCCGGCAAGGTCACCGAGCAGTGGCTGGACGGTATCCGTTACCTGTGGCTGGACACGCCTCGCTATCAGGGCAATGGTGTTGGGCGGGTGCTGAACATTTTTCGTTTTGTGGGCCGCCTGTTTGGCTTGCGCCGTCACCTTGGATCGTTCAAGCCGGATGTGGTGATTGCGTCTTCCACTTACCCGCTGGATGGCTACCCGGCACGCTGGCTGGCACGGAAATACGGCGCCCGACTGGTGTTTGAGCTGCACGACCTGTGGCCGCTGTCGCCGATGGAGCTGGGCGGCATGTCGGCACGCCACCCCTTCATCATGCTGTTGCAGGCCGGGGAAAATCATATCTGCCGGCATGCCGACACGGTGGTGAGCATGCTGCCGAGAGCGTCGGACCATCTGCAGCAGCACGGCATGCCTGCCGATCGCTTCCACTATGTGCCCAATGGCATTGTGGTGGCAGACTGGCAGGAAGACTTGGGCGACTCTTTGCCAGAGCACATGGCCAGCCTGCTGCCGGAGCTGCGACGGCAAGGCCGTTTCGTCATCGGCTACGCCGGTGCCATGGGGGTGGCCAATGCGATGGAGGTGTTGCTGCATGCCGCTGCGCAGGTGAAAGACCTGCCAGTGAGCTTTGTGTTGATCGGGCATGGCCCGGAAAAACCGGCACTGCAGCGGCTGGCGCACGCGCTGGAGCTGGCCCATGTACATTTTCTGGACGCCATTCCCAAAACACAGGTGCCGAGTGCGCTGGCGTGGATGGACGGCTTGTATATTGGCTGGCAGCGTCAGCCGATCTATCGCTTCGGCATCAACCCGAACAAGCTGATGGACTACATGATGGCAGGCAAGCCGGTGCTGCACGCAGTAGAAGCGGGCAACGATGCGGTGCAGGATGCCGCCTGCGGCTTGTCCGTGCCGCCTGAAGACCCCGCTGCGCTGGCGGACGGTATCCGCCGCATGCTGGCATTGCCGGAATCCGAGCGGGACGCCATGGGCGCGCGCGGGCGTGAATTTGTCATGCAAAACCATGATTATCCTGTCCTGGCGCGCCGCTTTCTGCGCGCCATGGGCCATACTGATGATGAACAGCGGGAACCCTGATGTCTGAACACGCTACTCCATTCTTACCGTTTGCCCTGCCGGATATTGGCGAGGAAGAAATTGCCGAAGTGGTCGATGCCCTGCGTTCAGGCTGGGTGACCACCGGCCCCAAGACCCGCCAGTTCGAGGCTGACTTTGCCCAGTATCTGGGCAGTAGTGAGGCGGACCCATTGCAAGCCATCTCGGTCAACTCGGCCACCGCTGGTTTGCATCTGGCGCTGGAGGCCATCGGCATTCAGCCCGGCGATGAAGTGATCACCACCCCCTACACCTTTACGGCCAGTGCCGAGGTGATTCGCTATCTGGGCGCACACCCGGTGTTCGTGGACATTGACCCGGCCACCTTCAATATCGACCCGGAGAAGATTGAGGCCGCCATCACCCCGCGCACCCGCGCCATCATCCCGGTGCATTTTGCCGGTCTGGCCTGCGACATGACCCGCATCCTGCAGCTGGCACGCCAGCATGGGCTGAAGGTGGTGGAAGACGCGGCGCATACCTTGCCCTCGCGCCATCGCGGTGCCTTGATTGGTACCTTGCAAAGCGATGCCACGGTGTTCAGTTTCTACGCCACCAAGACCATTACCACCGGTGAAGGTGGCATGGTGGTGATGCGGGACAAGGCGCTGGCGCAACGCTGCCGCACCATGCGTCTGCATGGCATCAACCGCGATGCCTTCGACCGCTATGTGTCCAAGACCCCGGCCTGGTACTACGAAGTCGTCGCGCCGGGCTTTAAGTACAACCTGACCGATATTGCCTCGGCACTGGGGATCCAGCAGCTGAAAAAAGCCGACCGCTTCCAGCAGCGGCGTCAGCAGATGGCCGAGCGCTATAACGCAGCATTGGCTGACCTGCCGCTGATCCTGCCGCCCAAGGCGACGATAGCCGGTGACAGCCATTCCTGGCACCTGTATGTGCTGCAAGTTCGGCCCGAGGCGGGTATCAACCGGGATCAGCTGATCCAGGCGATGGCGGATCGTGGCATCGGCTGCAGCGTACATTTCATCCCGCTGCACCTGCAGCCGTACTGGCGTGATACTTATGCGCTGAAGCCGGAAGATTTCCCGCACGCGCTGCAGGTGTATCAGGGCGCGTTCAGCCTGCCGCTGTATACCCGCATGAGCGATGCAGACGTCGAGCGGGTGATTGCCGCGCTGCGGGACATTCTGCGTTCGGCTGCCTGACATGCCAAAGCGTGTATTTGACCTGCTGGCGGCAGGCTGTGGAGTGTTACTGCTGCTGCCCGTGTTGCTGCTGATCATGTTGTGGATCAAGCTGGATTCGCCGGGACCGGTGTTTTTCCGTCAGGAGCGGGTAGGGCGCTTTGGCAAGCCCTTCCGTATTCACAAGTTCCGTACCATGTATGTGGATGCGGAAGCGCGTGGCTTGCAGTTGACCGTCGGCGCGGATCCCAGGGTGACCCGCAGCGGCCAGTTTCTGCGCCACTACAAGCTGGACGAACTGCCGCAGTTGCTGGACGTGCTGCTGGGGCAGATGAGCCTGGTGGGTCCGCGTCCGGAAGTGCCGCGCTATGTGGCCCATTACCCGGCAGACGTGCGCGACAAGGTGTTGTCGGTCCGCCCGGGCCTCACCGACCTCGCCAGCATCGAATACCGCCATGAAAACCGGCTGCTGGGGGAATCCAGTGATCCGGAGCACACCTATCTGCACGAGGTGATGCCAAACAAGTTGCGCATCAACCTGCAGTACGTGGACAATCACGGATTATTCAGTGACATCGGCATCTTGTGGCGTACGCTGCAGGTGCTGTTCCGGTAACCACCATGCATCCCATGCTTGACCGAATGAGCCGATCGCAGCGCCTGTGGGCGCTGGTGGCGCTGGACGCGCTCCTGCTGCCCATGGCCTTGCTCACTGCCATCGTGCTGCGCTTTGGCGGCTGGCCCCATGATCTGGGCAAGTACTGGCCACTGTTGCCGATTGCCCCCTTGGTCGCCATCCCGGTGTTCATCAAGATGGGCTTGTACCGTGCTGTCGTCCGCTATATGGACGAGAAGATCATGGTCACTGTTTTCAGCGGGGTGTCGCTGTCGGTATTGCTGCTGGCGACGGTGGTGACCATGGGCCGCTTCGTCAACATGCCGCGCAGCGCCATCGTGATCTACTGGATTCTGGCGATGGCCTATATCGGTGCCACCCGCTATCTGGCGCGGGGCCTGCTGCGCACGCTGGAAAACCAGCAGCTGGAGCGTACCGCCGTCGCCATCTACGGTGCCGGGCGAGCAGGCTCGCAGCTGGCGCTGGCGCTGGCGGCGGATCGTCACTATGAGGTGGTGGCCTTTTTTGATGACGACAAAGGTCTGCACGGGCGGGTGATTGCCGGGGTGCATGTCTATCCGCCTGCGGATGCCGCCAGCCTGATTCAGGCCCTGCAGATCCGCCAGGTACTGTTGGCGGTGCCCTCCTTGCCCAAGTCGCGCCGCCGCGACATCCTCAATACTTTCGAGCCGCTGCATGTGCAGCTGAAAACCGTACCGGACATGAAAGACCTGGTCGAAGGCAGCATCGAACTGGCCGATGTACGAGAAGTCACCATCGAGGAATTGCTCGGACGCGAAGTGGTGGAACCCATTCCAGCATTGATGCAGGCCAATATCACCGGCAAGGTGGT